>JADHLY010000023.1 GCA_016780385.1 Flavobacteriales bacterium | reverse complement strand
AGTACCGGTGTTGTGCTGTTCGTCAATCATAGGGGTGGCGGCTTGGGTAGAAAAGGACTTTAGTTCCATCTGATTGGAGTGACCAAAAAAGACGGACTTCAAAACTGCAGATAGGATTCCTCAACGGCAATTGGATTCGATGAACACTGCGGTGGAATTGTCAACACGAGGTTAATACGGGGGCTTACTCTTCTGTTTAGCAGGGGCTTGTATTGTTAATAGGGTCGTGTGGCGCACCTGGGGAGGCACGAAAATTTTGCCCGTGGTGAAGTGGTCTCTACCTCCCATTGGGAGCGCAATTCCAAACATTGTTTGGCAGTGTGTGGGCCAATCTTCGGCCTTAATTTTGTCCACACCACTTGCATCGCATGTCAGCTTTTGTCATGGCGTGTGGTGGCACAAGCAGCACCCATGATTGGAGCCTTCAATAAAATTGTCAAGCGCCTGGTCGGCGACAAGGCGGCAACGGATGTCAAAGACATTCAACCGGCGATTGATGCCATCCACAGTTTTGAATCCGAGATGCAGGGTTTGTCTTCCGATCAGCTGCGGGCACGCAGTGCTGATTTGAAGGCCCGTATTCTCGCTCATGTGGAGGGCTTGGTGACCGAGGCAGAAGAATTGCGTGCGCAGGCGGCCTCCAACCCCACCATGTCTTTTGAGGCCAAGGAGGTCTTGTACGATCGGGTGGACGCTCTGGAAAAGGAGGTCGATGCGCGCATCGAGGAGGTGCTGGAGACCTTGATGCCGGAGGCTTTTGCCTTGCTCAAGGAGACCGCCCGCCGTTTCTCTGCCGATGGTGAGATCGAAGTCAGTGCCCAAGACCACGACCGCAATTTGGCCGCTGAACGCGATTTTGTCCGCATCGACGGAGACCGTGCGTTCTGGGCCAAGGAATGGATGGCTGCGGGTTCCCCTGTTGAATGGAACATGGTGCACTACGATGTGCAGCTCATTGGAGGCGTTGCGCTGCACCGCGGCAAGGTGGCCGAGATGCAGACGGGTGAAGGAAAGACTTTGGTGGCGACCCTCCCCGTGTTTCTCAATGCGCTCACTGGTCGCGGCGTTCACCTCGTGACGGTCAACGACTATTTGGCACGACGTGACGCTGAATGGATGGGCCCCATTTTCCAATTCCACGGCCTCAGCATCGATTGCATCGACAGGCATCAGCCCAACTCCGAAGCGCGACGCAGCGCCTACAAGTGCGACATCGTGTACGGTACCAACAACGAGTTTGGCTTTGATTACCTCCGTGACAACATGGCGATGCGTCCGGATCAACTGGTGCAGCGCAAGCACCACTACGCGATTGTGGACGAGGTGGACAGCGTGCTGATTGACGAAGCACGGACCCCATTGATTATTTCGGGCCCGACGCCGAAAGGCGACGAGCATGAATTCGATGAGCTCAAGCCCAAGGTGGTGCAACTGATCCAAAAGCAGCGCCAAGCGGTCAATGGCATGATCACCGAGGCCAAGAAGAAGTTGGGAACCCCAGATGCAGACAAAGAGACGGTGCGCACGGGTGGCCTTGCACTGTTCCGAGCCTACCGCGGCTTGCCAAAAACCAAGTCTCTCATCAAATTCTTGAGTGAAGAAGGCATGCGCCAACAGTTGCTCAAGACCGAGGGCTTCTACTTGCAGGACAACAAGCGCATGATGCCTGAAGCCGATGAGGAGTTGTACTTCGTCATCGATGAGAAGCAAAACCAGGTGGAGCTGACCGAAAAGGGCATCGCCATGCTGACGGCCAACATGGAGGACGACCAGTTTTTCACGATGCCGGATGTGCCATCCACCCTCGTGGAGATTGATGCCTCTGAGGAATCCGATGCAGTGAAGCAGGAAAAGCGCGAGGCCTTGTTCCGGGAGCAAGGTGTCAAATCCGCCCGCTTGCACACGATGAACCAGCTGCTCAAGTCTTACGCCCTGTTCGAGAAGGACGTGGACTACGTGGTGATGGACAACAAGGTCAAGATTGTCGACGAGCAGACGGGCCGGATCATGGAGGGCCGGCGCTACTCTGATGGACTCCACCAGGCCATTGAGGCGAAGGAGGGGGTGCGCATCGAGGCGGCCACCCAGACCTATGCGACGGTGACCTTGCAGAATTACTTCCGGATGTACCACAAGCTTGCGGGTATGACCGGAACGGCGGAGACCGAGGCGCAAGAATTGTGGGACATCTACACATTGGATGTGATGTCCATTCCGACCAACCGCCCCATCGCCCGTATGGACGAGGACGACATGGTCTTCAAAACGAAGCGGGAGAAGTTCAATGCGGTCATCGACGACGTGGTCAAGCTGCGGGATGCAGGACGTCCTGTGCTCGTGGGTACGACCACAGTGGAGGTCAGTGAGTTGCTGAGCCGCATGTTGGACATCCGGAAAATTGAGCACCAGGTGCTCAACGCCAAGCGGCACCAGGCCGAAGCGGAGGTGGTGGCCAAGGCGGGCCAACCCGGTGCGGTCACCATCGCGACGAACATGGCAGGTCGGGGAACCGACATCAAGTTGACAAAGGAGGTGAAGGCATCGGGGGGCTTGGCCATCATTGGTACAGAGCGCCACGACAGCCGGCGGGTGGACCGCCAGTTGCGCGGCCGTTCCGGTCGTCAGGGTGACCCCGGAAGCAGCCAGTTCTATGTTTCGCTGGAGGACGACCTCATGCGTTTGTTCCAGAGCGAGCGGGTGTCCAAGATGATGGACCGCCTCGGCCACCAAGAAGGGGAGGTCATCCAGCACAGCATGATCACCAAGTCCATCGAGCGCGCCCAGCGCAAGGTGGAGGAGAACAACTTCGGGGTGCGGAAGCGTTTGCTCGAATACGATGACGTGATGAACAGCCAGCGGGAGGTCATTTACCGCCGTCGCCGCAATGCCTTGCATGGAGAGCGCTTGAAGTTTGACATCTCCGGGATGTTCTTCGAGTTGTCTGACCAGCTGATCATGGAATTCTCGCCGTCCAAGGATTTTGACGGCCTGCGCATCCGCAGCTTGGCTGAGTTGGGCGTCGACCCACCCTTCGCTTCATCTGACTTTGGATTGGGCCAGCCCCAGGCGCAGTCTCAGTCCTTGCACAAGGCCGCCGAAACGCATTACCACGAGCGGATGAAGTCCCTCGCGGCGCATGCCCATCCTGTGATTCAGCGGGTATATGAGGACGATTCCAACCAGTTCGTCAACATCGCCGTGCCCTTTACGGATGGTCGCCGCAACATGCAGGTTTTGGCCAACATTCAAGATGCTGTCGACTCTTCAGGGACCACCTTGGTCGACGAGTTGGAGAAGTCAGTGGTGCTTGGCGTCCTCGACCAGCTTTGGAAGGAGCACCTGCGGAACATGGATGACCTGCGCTCCAATGTGCAACACGCCCGCTTCGAGCAGAAAGACCCTCTGCTGATTTACAAGTTCGAGTCCTATGAGCTCTTCAAGGCGATGGTCCAACGGATGAACGCCGATGTGGCGAGCTTCCTGTTGAAGTGTCAATTGCCCAGCCAACCGGATCAGGTCAAGCGCGCTCCAGGTGCCCGCCCCGCTGCGGCTCCCCGCCCCGCTGCGGCTCCCCGCGTGCAGACGAGCAAGCAAGGGGTTCAAAACCTCAACGAGCAGCGTTTGGCGGCCGCGCGCGCACAAGCAGGTGCCGGCGGTGGGGCTCCGGGCATGCCGCCGCCGCCTAAAAAGGTGGAGCCGGTGCGCGTGGAAAAGAAGACGTTGCCCAATGAGCCCTGCCCTTGTGGGTCGGGCAAGAAGTACAAGAAGTGCCACGGCCTCTGAGTTTGCTTCGGCTCACCGTGCGGCATCTGCAAGGGTAACGAAGGCCATTGGGCCTGTCCAGTTTTTGCGCAAGGCCTCATTCATGGATTCCAAGGTGCTCCCGGTCGTGACGACGTCATCGATGAGGAAGAGCCCTTGTGTTTCGGGCGCTAAAGGGGGTGCGGTTTCTTTCCATGTGAAAGGGTTGTTTCTCCGGGCCATTCTCTGGCGGCGATTGTACCCGGTAAAGGAGCGGCCCGCATCGGTGCGAATGCAGAGGGGCGCAATCGACATGCCTGTGCGCTGTGACCAACCGATGGCGAGTTGCATGCCTTGGTTGTACCCCCTTTTGCGCTGTCTCTGCGGATGCAGAGGGACGGGAACGAGGGACCAATGGCGGTAAGTGCGCTGCGCGTGGCTTGACCTGATCATCCACTCTTCCGCCATCGCCATTCCCAATGCCACCCCGAGCTGGGGATTTCCACCGTATTTGAGGGCGTGGACCAGTGACCGCTCTTCTGCTCCTTGCAGCTTCAGCCAGGACCATGCATGTGCCCAATTCAATCGGCCTTGGAAGCGCTGATGCGCCGTTTGGACATGCCTTGACCAATGGAATCCGCAGGGGATGCACCAGAACCGTTCCCGGGCAGCCAAGGGGGTGCCGCAAGAGGAGCACCTTCGGGGCAGAACGGCGGTGAATATGTCGTGCAGTATGGACTTCACAGCCACGAACATCCATCGAGAAGTTCAATCGCACTGACAGGGTTTGCCGGGTCGGCCCGTTTCTTTGCCGACGTGAAGTATGGCAAGATTCCGGAAGAGGAGCAGGACGCCTTGTTGCCAGGGGTCAATTTCGATTTGCCGCCAGATCATGGTGATTCGGCACTTGGCCTGGCTCAAGGTTTGGTCCATGGAGCGCCACTTCCATTGGAGGTGCGCGCCGGTGGAACAATGTGGACCATTCGGCCATGGCGGGGCAGCGTTTATCCAGAAAAGGCACCACAGCGCACATGGCCGGTTCACTATGGTCAAGCCTTTGGCACCATTGAACTGAATGCCACCCATTACCGGATACATCCCCCAGAGCGGATGGCGGAATGGGCGGCCGGTATGCCGGATGATTTCAGGTTTTGCGCGAAGTTTCCGGCGATCATCACGCATTACCGCAGATTCAATGATTGCGCCGGCCCGACCGATGATTTCATTGCGGGCCTCGATGCACTCGGGCACAAAAGGGGCCCGGCTTTCATCCAACTTCCTCCACATTTTAGCCCCAAGCATGCGGACCGCCTGCTCGTGTACCTCGAATCTTGGCCCCGTGCTTTTGAGGCGGCTGTGGAGTTTCGCCATCCGGATTGGTTTGCGCCGACACCGGAGTATGCCCAGGTGGTGGAGGAGGTATGGAGTGCCATGCGCGAATGGGGGATTGGTGCTGTGATCAGCGATACCGCGCTGCGCAGAGACGCGGTGCACATGCGGATGACAGCGCCTTTTCTGTTGTTGCGTTTCGGGGGGTACGAAGGCCACCCCAGCGACATGCGGCGGCTGGAGGATTGGTGTACACGCATCAAGGAATGGCATTCGGCAGGCCTTCGTTCGGTGGATTTGCTCGTGCATCAGCCGGACAGTGTCAAGACCCCGCAAACTTGTCGGGACTTTGCCGAATGCGTGCAACGCGAGCTTAGAGTGAGGATGCGGGTACCTGTGCCGTCACTTTTTTGACGCTTCTTGCCTCTCAGGGCGCGGGACAATCGCCGACTCTGTCGAACTTCGGGCCATGGCTCAGGCTGAAGCATTCGACCGCAGCGCCCCGCGCACTGAACGGTATGACCAACTGGACATGCAGTGCCGCGCATTGCTGACAGATGCTGACCCCATTGCCAATCAGGCGAATTTTGTGGCCTTGCTGCACATGGCTTTTGGCTGGCATTGGGTGGGTTTCTACCGGGTAGCGGGGGATGAACTGGTGCTGGGTCCTTTTCAAGGGCCAGTGGCATGCACCCGCCTGTTCAAGGGCAAGGGGGTGTGCGCTGAAGCATGGGCGCGCAATGCCCCTGTGGTGGTGCCTGACGTCGACGCTTTTCCCGGACATGTGGTGTGCAGTGCCGAGAGCCGGAGTGAGTTGGTCTTGCCGGTGCGCAATGCAGCGGGAGAGGTCGCTGCTGTCCTCGATGTGGACAGTGTCGAGCGCGGAGATTTTGGGCAAGATGATGCAGATCGCCTGCAGGCTATGGTGGACGCCGTATCACACCGGTTGTTGAATGAGGGGTCACCAGATGTGTAGCGGCATGCGATGGGGTGCGCTGCTGGCGGTGATCCTCGCGGGTGCGGGGTGTGCCCAAGTGGGCTCACCAGATGGGGGTGCGCGGGATGAGGACGCCCCGCAGGTGGTGCAGGCTCAGCCGGCATTTGGGACGACCCAATTCGACCAAAACGCCTTTGTCCTTGACTTTGACGAGTTCGTGCAATTGCAAGACGCCCGTCGGCAGATATTGGTGTCGCCACCGCTTCCCACGCCGCCCAAGGCGATGGTCAGGGGGCGCAGCGTGCGTGTGGAACTCGGCGACAGCCTGATGGTGGACCGCACTTACATCGTGCAGTTTGGAGAAGCGGTAAAGGACCTCAGGGAAGCCAATGTGGCCAAAGGCCTGCAGTATGTGTTTACCACGGGAGACGTGCTTGACTCTGGCCGAGTTGGTGGACGGGCCGTGGATGCTTGGACGGGTGAGGCCGTGGAAGGCACCCGTGTGCTGCTCTTCGCGGATGGCCTTCCTGAGGGCATCCTCGATGCGGCTTTGCCGGATTCTGTGCGGCCCTTGCCGGATTACGTGGGTTTGGTGGATGACAGCGGCCGGTTTGATGTGGGATTCCTGCCCCGGGCCGCTTTCGGTGTTGTGGTGCTCGACGATGTCAATGGCAACTATCGGGCAGACGATGGGGAGTCATTGGGGTGGCTTGAAGGGCTGTTGGAAAGTGTTGACGACAGCTCGGGATGGGCTGCGATGCAAGGTGTTCCTGCCGTAAGGATGGACACCCCTCCCGTGGTCCCCACCACCTATACCACGGGCCTGCGCGTCGACTCCTCCGGCTATTTCCGGGTGGCTTTGGCCGGTTTGAGCGCGCTCCAAGAAGGGCCTGATGGCCTTCCGCAATCGGCACTCTCGGTTTCCCTGAGCGGTCCCGAAGGCCCAGTCGAGCTCGGCATGGAAGGCGACAGCATCTGGGCGGCTTTGCCCAATTTCGACCCGAACCTCGAAGCGGGTGGACCTTGGATTTTGACCCACCCATCGGGCATGGACACCTTGTCATTTAGGCAGGTGGACCCTGCAACCGCCCCAAGTCCTGCGGGGGCTGCAGAGCGATATGCTGATGTGGAGGACCGCTTCAGGATCAGATTGGCGCCTTTGCCGGTGGCCCTGGACACTCAGTTGTGCAGCGGGATGGTGGTGCTGGATGGCGATACCAGTGAGTTGCCACGCGAGCGGTTTGCGTTGGATGGGCCGCATTTGGAGGTGGGCCCCTTGCCCCAAGGTGCGGTGGTCTCCTTGATGTTGGAGCCCGGCGCAATCAATGGCTTGGGAGGGGCAACCAAGGACACCTTGGAGTGGCGTGTCAACGTGCGCAAGCCTTCGGATTATGGGGTGATCCGGGTGTTGAAGGACACCTCGATGACAGCAGATACGACCGATGTGTGGATGTTGCTGAACGCTTCAGGATTGCCGTTGCGTGAAGCGCGCATGGATGAGGAAGGCCGCTTTGCGGGGCTGTTGCCAGGGCGCTATGGCCTGGCGAGGATCACCGACCTCAATGGCGATGGCCGATGGAACGGTGCGCGACCAGCGGAAGGTTTGCCCCCTGAACCCGTGCAACAGTGGGCGGAAGGTGTGGACGTCCGGGCCGGATGGGAGGTGGAAATCACCACAGAGGTTCATCAACGGCCGTGATTTGAAGACCTGTAGTCTCGGCGGCCGCAACACGCACCAAACGCGCTAATTTTGAGGGACATGAAGGCGTTACACCTCTTGGTACGAGCAGCAGCACTGTGCGCAACAGTGTTGTGTGTGTGCACTCCGCTCCGTGCTCAAGACCCCTGTGTCTCCACGGGCACAGGCCAGCCTTACGTCAGCACCAACCCGAACTATGTCTGCGAAGCCCTGGATGCCTTCGTCTACATCAACGTGGCGCAGGGTTATGCCGATCCATCAAATGCGGCGCCGGAGAATTTCAGTTTCACTTGGTACCCGCTTGATGTCCTCGGAGGTACGGAGACCCAGAGTTTCGAGATGGTGTTTGACAGCACTTTGACCCTGTGGTGTGTGGCATTGGATCAGCAGAACAACTGCACTTGGACGGATACGATCACGGTACAAGTGCAGGAAGCAGTGGAGATCAATTTGCCCTCAGATACCCTCGTGTGTGATTTGTCGGGGTTCACATTGCAACCCTCCCAAGCCGCTCAGGACATGGTGGGGGTGACCTGGAATTGGGAGCCATCGCTGCTGTTGCTCGATGGCAACACCCCGACGCCACAGTTGCTGGTGGATGCGGACCAGTGGTACTATGCAACCGCCACGACCGCAGCTCCGGGGAATTGCGTTTACGAGGACAGCATTTTTGTAACGGCCAATGTGGCGCCCATCGAACTGGGCATGGACCAGGAATTGTGCGAAGGGGAGGTGGCCAACTTGGACGCAGGGGTGAATGATGCGGTGGAAACCGTGTTGTGGAGCACGGGCGACACCACGGCCAGCATCGTGGCCGACACCACGGACACATACTGGGTTACGGCCGTCAATCCGCAAGGGTGCGAGCGCACCGATACGGTGAACATTAGCATCTATGACAATCCGGTGGTCGACCTCGTATCGGGGGGAGCCGCGTGTGAAGGTCAACCGGTAACGTTGACAGCAGATGTGGTGTGCGACACCACTGTGGCGGGCGTCGGCTGGTCTACAGGCGAGGCGGGATACGCCATCACCGTAACCGGTCCCGGTACTTATGAGGCGATCGCAGTATCGGTCACAGGGTGCACCGGTACCGCTTCGGTCACGCCTGAATTCTTGCCCGCCCCTGTGCCTGAATTGCCTTCCGACACCACGGTGTGCCTCGAAGAAGAAGGGCCGATTTGGCTCGATGTGTCTCAGCCAGATGTGGCGTACCAATGGTCTGATGGCTCCACAGGACCGGGAATCCTTTTGGCCAATGAGGGCGTGTACACGGTCACATTGACCCTCTTGTCCAACGGGTGCCAGGATTCCGCGAGCATTTCCATGGTGGACTTTTGCCAATTGGACAGTGTCTATTTCCCCACCGCATTTACGCCAGACGAAGACGGTGTCAACGACGAATTTGGCGGCTTTGCAGAGTCCGTGGCCACCTACGAATTGGTGGTGTTCAGCCGCTGGGGCGATGAGGTGTTCCGTTCCGAGGAACTGGATTTTCGGTGGGATGGCCGCCTCGCCAACGGGGAGTGGGCGCCCTTTGGGCTGTATGGTTACAGGGCCGTGTGGCGGCCATTGCTGGAAGACGGCGTCAGTGCCGGAGGATTCCTTGAGAAGGTCGGGTCGGTGACCCTTATTCGTTGACCTCGAGGAAGCGGTTGACGTTGCCCAACGTCCCGAAAACAACCAGTGTATCGGTTTTTTGGACGGTGGTGTCCGGCCGTGGAATGCCGATGAGGTGCTCCTTGGATTCTCCGCCCTCGTCAAAGGTGCGGCGGATGGTGATCAGCCTCAAGTCGTAACGGGCGGTCAGGTCGATGTCTCCCAGGCTCCGTCCGATAATGCCGGTGGGCGCCTGGATTTCCGCGATTTCATAATCGTCAGGCAATTCTAGGAACCCCCGGAGATTGGGGTTCATCAAACGCTCGGCGACGATGCTGGCGAACTCCGCTTCCGGCGCCAAAATCTCTTGGACTCCGAGGCTGCGGAGGATGCGTTCTTGGTGCGGTCCCGACGCCCGAACGATGACCCTTGGGATGCCCATGTCGAGCAGGTTGAGGGTGGTCAACACGGTCGCCTCGAAGTTGTCGCCAATGGCGACCACCGCGGCGTCCATCTCATCGAGTTTTTGGCTGCGCAGGGCCTTGGGGTCCGTGGAGTCCATGGTGATGGCCAAGGCGATGTCATCCGACACCTCCTCCACTTTTTCCTCGACGCAGTCAATCGCGAAAACTTCGGCGCCGCGACCGGCCATTTCCAATGCAATGCGGGAACCGTATTTGCCGATTCCGATCACGACATAGCGCATGCTCTTCATGGGTGCAATCTACGCGTCTCGGCGGAGGCCGGCGTGGAGGACGTTCAGGAATTCAGCGACGTCGCCAAAGGAATTGTACATCGGAACCGGCGCCAACCGGATGACGGCGGGTTCCCGCCAATCCACAATGACGCCATTTTGGGTGAGGTGGTCGAACAAGGCCTTGCCATGTCCATGGGCTACCACAGAAAGTTGACATCCGCGGGCTTCAGGGTCGCTGGGGGTCAGAATTTCGAGGGAAGAACCGGTGGAGTGGGCGACCGTGTGGATGCCCTCTTCGAGAAATGCCGTGAGCTTGAGGGACTTTTGGCGCAACCGGTCCATGCCCGCCGCACGAAATTCCGCGAGAGAAGCGAGGAGGGCCGCCATGTTCATGACGGGCGCATTGGAGGTTTGCCATCCTTCCGCACCGGGCATCAGGTCGAAGTCGGGCTCCATCTTGAAACGGCGGGATTCTGCATGGCCCCACCATCCTTCTAGGCGGTTGAGCTCGGGTTTCATGGCATGGCGCGCGTGCACAAAGGCGCCAGCGGTGCAACCGGGCCCTCCGTTGAGGTATTTGTACCCGCACCAGCAAGCAAAGTCTACGCCCCAATCGTGCAACTGCAAGGGAACGTTGCCCGCGGCGTGGGCCAGGTCAAACCCGCACGTTGCACCCACCGCATGCGCGGCTTCGGTGATATCCCGCATGGGCATCCATTGTCCTGTGTAATACTGCACGCCGCACAGCATTACACAGGCGAGTTGGTCGCCTTCTTCTGCAATGCGGGCGGTGATGTCTTCGGTGCGGAGGGTGTGTTCGCCTTCACGGGGGGCGATCTCGATGAGGTGTTCATCGGGGTCGAGCCCGTGGAGCCGCAATTGGCTCAATGCGGCATACCGGTCGCTTGGGAAGGCCCCGGCTTCAATCATCAACTTGGTGCGCGTGCCTTCTGGGCGGTAGAAAGAGACCAGAAGGAGGTGGAGGTTGACCGTCAAGGCGTTCATCGCGACCACTTCCTCGGGCTGGGCGCCCACGATGGCCGCCAAGTCAGCCGTGGCCTCTCGGTGGTAAGTCACCCAGGGCCGGCGCCCTTCGAAATGCGCTTCGACCCCGAAACGTTGCCAGTCCTCGAGTTCCCCTTCGATGATGTCCCTCGCTCCTACAGGCTGCAGCCCGAGCGAGTTTCCCGTAAAGTATAGGGTGTGGCCGTCACCATGTGGCGGCATGTGAAAGCGGTCCCGAAAAGCGGCGAGGTCATCCTCGGCATCGCGGCGCCGCGCAGCCTCGCTGAATTCACGGTATTGCGTCCAATCGTTGTGGTCTAGGGGCATGGGCGGAGATTCGGAGTCATTGTCGGCACGCTTCCGGCGCAGTCTGGGCGCTAATTTCGCGCGGAATCTTCACCCATGACTACATCGTCTTCTTCATCAGTACACCGCCGCACTGAAAGCGCTGCCCTTTTTGCCGAAGCGCAACAGCGTTTTCCCGGTGGAGTGAACTCACCCGTGCGCGCTTTTGGTGCAGTGGGGGGTACCCCGTTGTTTATCGACAGGGGCGAAGGCGCCCACATCTGGGACGCTGACGGGCAGCAGTACATCGATTTCTGTTGTTCATGGGGGCCCTTGATCTTGGGGCACGCGCACCCGGCTGTGCAGGAACGGATCATGGCTGCTGTGGCCAATGGCACATCGTTCGGCACCCCGACGCGGTTGGAAAATGAGCTGGGAGGATTGATCCTCGATCACCATCCCTATGCGGAGCGCATCCGGTTTGTCTCCAGCGGCACGGAAGCGGCCATGAGCGCCATCCGTTTGGCGCGGGGGGTGACGGGAAAGTCCAAGATTCTCAAGTTTGATGGGTGCTACCACGGCCATGTCGACGCGCTGTTGGTCAAGGCGGGCAGTGGTTTGGCGACGCTCGGCACCTCCACCTCCGCAGGTGTGCCTGAGGCCTATGCTCGGGAAACCTTGGTGTTGCCGCTCAATGACCTCGAGGCCTTGGAGGGGACCATGAAGCAATACGCACATGAATTGGCGGTGGTGGCCATCGAGCCGATTCCCGCCAACAATGGCTTGCTGATTCAGGACCCCGCTTTCTTGCAAGGGGTCCGCGACCTGTGTGACCAATACGGGGTACTGCTCCTGTTCGATGAGGTCATCAGTGGTTTCCGGGTGGCTTTCGGTGGCGCTGCAGAGTACTACGGAATCCGGCCCGATGTCATGGCGTTTGGCAAGATCATCGGCGGCGGGATGCCCGTGGGGGCTTACGCGGCTTCTGCTGAAATCATGGACCACATCGCACCGGTCGGACCGGTCTATCAGGCGGGCACCTTGAGTGGAAATCCGGTGGCCATGGCGGCAGGAGCGGGTCAATTGACGGAATGCTTGAAACCGGGGTTCTATGAAGACCAGGAGCGCCGAACCCGCCGCATGGTGGATCCGATCTTGGCCCACGCCGAACGCAACGGGCAGCCGCTCCAGATTTTCACGCGCGGCAGCATTTTCTGGCTGGCGTTCAGTGACCAGGTCCACATCCGCCGGAGCAGTGAAATTGATCCGGACAGCATGGCGTATTTCTCCAAACTCCACGCAGCGCTGCTGGAACGGGGGGTGTACCTGGGGCCTTCGGGTTATGAGGTCGGCTTCGTGTCTGCTGCGCATACCGATGCGGTCATCGATACGGCGGTCAGCGCATTTACCGAGGCGCTCGACACGGTCTTCTCTTGAGGAATCAGTGCGTCAGGATGAGCAGGGCATCCAACAGCAAAGTGGCGTCCAATAGGGCGTAGTACCACGGCATCCGGTGCGCCCCAGCAGCGGCCACCAAGGGCACCATGATGGCGATGCCCATGCAGGCTGTTCCGGAAGTCCCATCCATGGCGAGGGTGGCGGCTGCGGCTGCGCCGAGCATGACCACGGCCAAACACTTGGTGCCCAAGACCCCCCATTGTTGAGGGACGGTGCGCATTTCAGGCGGGTCCCAATCGCGGTCTCGGATGTCGAAGGGCAAGGTCAGGGCCATGATCACCAGCCCGCGCTCTGCCATCATCAACCCCGTGTTCAAGCCGATAAAGGGCGCCGTTCCCGACTGAATCCAAGCGGGCCATGCCGCGGTGATGAGGGCCCAAGTGGCGCCGATCCACAACAGCTTCATCCGGGGCAGCCTTCTGAGGGCGTATTTGGAGCCCCATGTTCCGGGCAATCCGGGATAGAAGAGGGTCAACATTCCCGCAAGTACGAGCCCGACGATGAGCAGGAGTGAGGACGTGTTGAGCGGCGAGGGCGCGTATGGGGCCAAGGCGACGGCTGCCAGAGGGAGCAACACTGCGCTCACCACGGTCAGGGTTTGCTGATGTCGCTTCAGCCATTGTTGGTGGTCTTTTCTCAGACCTTGTTGGCGGGTGGACTTGACCTGACGTTGCCAGGTGTAGGCGAGCCAGGTGGCGGCTCCGATTCCGGTTGCAAAACTCCAAGGAGGCGGCCCCATTTCAGCCGATGCCAGATGCCAGGAGCGCAAGACGCAACCTGAGGCACCTGCCGCAATGACGGCGTTGGACCAAAGCAAAAAGCGGCCTTGCATGCCCCCCAAATGTAGAATATCCCACACCTATGAATCGGTTATGAACACATGCTCTAACTTGATGTTGTACCCATCTACTTTTGCCCCTTATAAACTCGCGCCATGGCTTCAGGAGCTTTTGTCCAGCGTCACCTCGGTCCCCGGGAAGCAGAACATCAAATCATGCTGGCCACCTTGGGCCAGGACTCCCTTGACTCCCTCGTGCGGAGCACGGTTCCGGAAGCCATCCTCACGTCCGAACGTTTGAACGTGCCTGAGGCGATGTCGGAAACGGCATACCTCGAACACATCGGCCGGGTTGCCAACGAAAACACACTGTATCGCAACCACATTGGTTTGGGTTACCACCCCACCGAAGTGCCCAGTGTGATCCGCCGCAATGTGTTGGAGAATCCTGGTTGGTATACGGCCTACACACCTTACCAAGCGGAAATCGCGCAGGGCCGATTGGAGGCCTTGATGAATTTCCAGACCATGGTGTGCGACCTCACGGGAATGGAGATGGCCAATGCGAGCCTGCTCGATGAGGCAACCGCCGCGGCCGAGGCGATGACCATGCTGTACAATGCGCGCAGCCGCAAGGCGGCCAAGGCAGGGGTCGATCGGTTCATTGTAGCTGACGGGGTATTCCCGCAGACTTGGTCCGTGCTGCACAGCCGCGCCAAGCACCTCGGCATCCGGATTGAGCGCTGTTCTGAAAGCGAGATGGATTTTGGGGACGACACTTTTGGGGTGTTGGTCCAATACCCTGACGATGCGGGCCGCGTTGAGCCTTTGGCAGATTTCATCAGCCGGGCGCATGAAGCGGAGGCCTGCGTGGTTGTGGCCACAGATTTGTTGGCCTGTGCACTGGTGAAGTCGCCGGGTTCCATGGGGGCAGATGTGGTGGTTGGAAACAGCCAGCGCTTTGGCGTACCCATGGGGTATGGTGGGCCTCATGCCGCCTTTTTTGCCACCCGATTGGACTTCAAGCGCAATGTGCCGGGCCGCGTGATCGGCGCTTCAGTAGACCGCTTGGGCAAGCTGGCTTATCGCATGGCCTTGCAAACCCGCGAACAACACATCCGCAGGGACAAGGCGACCAGCAACATTTGCACGGCCCAGAGCCTACTCGCCGTCATGGCGAGTATGTACGCTGTCTATCATGGCCCGCAGGGTTTGCGTTCGATAGCCGAACGCATTCACGCCTATGCCTGTGCTTTGGCGGATGCCGGTCGTGCAGCTGGCGTCGCGCCGGTTCACGGCCATTTCTTCGACACAGTGGTGTTTCCTATGGAAGACATGGGCGAAGTGATGGAGCGTGCGGAACGGAAGCAAATCAACCTCCGCTATTTCCCCGATGGCGTGCATGTCGGCATTGCTTTTCACGAGTGCACCCAACCAGAGGACTTCATGGACCTCTGTGAAGTGCTCGGATTCAAGACGCCAGTTTTGCCAGCCATGGATGGGTTCGCTTCACCATTGGGAGAGAATCTCCGGGCGGTGGATTACTTGCACCACCCCGTGTTCAATACGTACCGGTCGGAGACGGCCATGATGCGCTATTTGAAGCAGCTCGAAAACAAGGACCTGTCCTTGACGCACGCCATGATTCCTTTGGGGTCTTGCACGATGAAGCTCAATGCGGCCACTCAACTGTTGCCCATCGGGTGGGCGGCATTTGCCCAGTTGCACCCTTTCTGCCCACCGGCGCAGGCCAAGGGCACCCGCAAGATGGTGGCAGACCTTGAGCGGTATTTGTGTGAAATCACCGGGTTCTCGGGCATGAGCCTCCAGCCCAACAGCGGCGCTCAGGGCGAATACACTGGACTTCTGGTGATCCGCGCATACCACGCCTCGCGGGGAGAGTCTCACCGTGACGTGTGCCTGATTCCGTCCTCTGCCCACGGGACCAATCCAGCATCCGCGGTCATGTGCGGTATGAAAGTCGTGGTCGTGGGCTGCGACAAGCACGGCAACATCAATTTGGACGAGCTGAGCGAAAAGGCTGCCGAATATGCCGACCGCTTGGGCGCATTGATGATCACTTACCCATCTACCCACGGTGTGTTTGAGGAGCACATTCTCGAAGTAACCAAGGTGGTGCACGATCATGGTGGTCAGATATATATGGACGGGGCCAACATGAACGCGCAGGTCGGCCTGACCAGCCCCGGCCGCATTGGGGCTGATGTCTGTCACCTCAACCTGCACAAGACCTTTGCCATTCCCCATGGAGGAGGAGGACCCGGAGTGGGTCCAATCGGCGTCGCGGAACATCTCGTCCCTTTCCTGCCCGGCCATGTGCTGGACGCTGTGGGCGGAGACCAGGCGATCGAAGCGGTCAGTGCGGCGCCTTTCGGCAGTGCCTTGATTCACTTGATTTCATATGCCTACATCCGTTTGCTCGGCCCTGATGGACTCAGGCGCAGCACGGAGGTGGCCATTCTCAATGCCAATTATCTGCGCAGTCGGCTCGAAGGACACTACGATGTATTGTACAAGGGCAACCGCGGGGAGGTGGCGCACGAGATGATCTTGGACTGTCGCCCCTTCAAGGCGTCGGCGGGCATCGAGGTGACAGACATTGCCAAGCGCCTCATTGATTTTGGATTCCACGCGCCAACGGTCAGCTGGCCGGTAGCAGGCACCCTCATGATTGAGCCTACGGAAAGTGAGCCCTTGGAGGAGCTGGAGCGTTTCTGTGAGGCCATGTTGGCCATTCGGGAGGAAATCAGGGCCATCGAAGAGGGTCGTTGGAGTCGGGAAGACAACCCCTTGGTCATGGCTCCGCACACAGCTGGTGAGCTCACAGCTTCGGCGTGGTTGCACAGTTACAGCAGGGAAGAAGCGGCATATCCGGTGTCGGCTTCTCGTGATCGGAAGTTCTGGCCGGCCGTTGCCCGGGTGGACAATGCGCACGGAGACCGAAACCTCGTGTGCACCTGTCCGAGCGTAGAGCTGTACTCCGAGCCGTTCAGTGCATGAGGCCTTGATGCATTGAGGTCACAGATGTGGGCCTATATTCGCCACACGAATCCAACATCACACAACGTAATGAAGCACCTTTACACATTGGCCTTTGCGATGCTCATCGTGAGCTTCGCCTTTGCTCAGGCACCGGTTCGCGAGTTCGCAGGACGTGCCGTAACCGCCCGTGCTGCTCAAGGCGAGCACGTAGACTACACCCGTGACATCATCTACACGAATGATTTCTCGGACTGTTCCAACATCTCATTCACCAACGCCAACGACGAGGGTTTCACCGACTACATCGACGGCATCAACTGGGAGTGCACTACAGCTGCTCCAAGCGGTCCTTATGCCATTGCAGGCATTGCCTCCACGACGGCCGACAACGGTTTTGTTTTGGTGGACTCTGACCTCTTCGGCGCTGAAGAGAACTACGCGGCGAGCTGGGTGGAGAACTGCTGGTTTGAAATTGACGATCCAGTGGACCTCAGCGGACACCCCTTCGTTACGGTAGAGTTTGAGAACTACTACCGCTGCTGGGACAACACCACGGACATTGAGCGCTGCTACATGGAGATTTCCTTGGACGGTGTGAACTGGCCAAGCCCTGAGACCTTGGAGGTTGAGGAAGGCTACGTCGTCGTGGACGGCGATACTGTGGCTGCCCGCTACGAGGTGTTCCCAACGTACGAGCGTGGAGACGAGTCAACCAACCCATACGTTGCCCGTTTCGACATCGGCGACGTGGCAGGTGACGAGTCTACGGTGTACTTCCGTTGGCGCTGGGTCGGTCAGTGGGGCTATGCCTGGATGATCGACGATTTTGTCGCTTTCGATACCCCAGCCAACGACATTCGCATTTCTGACTATGTGAGCTTCACCGACTACTTCACCACTGGTTTGTGGGAAGCGCAGGTATGGCCTGAGAGCCAGTTGCCCGCCTTGGACTTGGCAGTGGGTGTTACCGGCCTCGGTACAGCTACGCAACCCAACACCATGCTCACGGTGGCTGTCAATGGCAGCGAAGCTGACGGCGGCATGAGCACGGGATTGGACATCGCTTATGGCCAAACGGACACCTTGCGTGTCTTGGGTTGGGAAGCTCCAGGACAGGGCACCTACACCTTTGATTACACGGTGGCTTCTGACAGCACCGACGAGTACCCAGCCGACAACGTGGCCCAGCAGGCCATCGAGGTGGTAGAGCTGCAGTATGGCCGGGACAACGGCGAGTTCGTGGGTCAGACCCCAGCAGACGGTACGGTGGACTTCATCGCAGGTGTGCCTTACGATGCGGTCAACGACATGACCATCTACGCCATTGACGTAGCGATCATGGATGGTTCCGACGTGGACGCAGAAGTGGTTTGCCACTTGTTTGACTGGGTCTCTTGGAACGACGGTGGCGGTCAGTATGACGGCCTCATCGCGACGACCGAGGAGGTGCAGCTTGAAGCCAACTTCTTGAACAGTGGCGACGGTGAAGTGTCTTGGTACACTTTCGCATTGGAGGAGCCATACGAAGTGGCAGCAGGTGAAGCCGTAATGGCTTGCTTCGAGCACCTCGGCGGTGACAACGTCCAGATCGGAACGAGCACTCCTCAGCGCGATCAGACGGTGTTCATCTACGGTCCTTTCGGTGCAGGCAGCGCTTACGATTGGTTCTACACCACGAACTGCCCCATGGTGCGCTTGAACCTTGACCCCAACGCAGTGACCACCATGAGCGTGGAGGATGTCGCAGGAGAAGGATTCAGCCTTGGCCGCGCATACCCCAACCCCGCCACGGGTAACACCCGCATCGACTTTACCCTCGAGGCTGCAGCTGACGTGACCTTGGAGGTCACCAGCATGACCGGAGCAATCGTGCGCCGCATGGACCTCGGTGTCCAGCCTGCAGGCAACCAGCGTGCTGTTCTCGATCTCGAGGGCTTGACCGCCGGCATGTATACCTATACCATCACTGTTGATGGCGCCCGCGCCACCCGCAAGTTGATCGTGAAGTAATCTTCCGTTTTTGAAACGCATGAAAAGGGGGTCCATTTGGGCCCCCTTTTTTGTGCGTTGTGGTTAGCTTGTACGCAGTCCCGTTTCTTGGCGCTATTTTGCCGCCCTATTCACAATTATGAAGCACATCTTTACCCTGGCCGCCTGTGTGTTGGCCCTGCAGCTTTCAGCCCAGTTGGCCGAGCAAACGCCGCGCACCGCAACCGAACAAGAGTTGAACATCAGCCGCATGCTCGGATTGGATGAAATCGTGCGTGCCGAGTCTTCGGGACACCGCGGCGGTGGAAGCGCCATTTTCTTTTACGAGGACTTCGCCAATGGCCTGGCCGGTAACAATGGCTTTGGTGCGCTCACTACGGAGGACACAAGCCCTGACAATACCATCTGGCAGTATGTTGACGCCAATGGTGACGGTTACTACCAAGACGCCACAGCTTCTGGGGTGCAGCCTCCAGCCGGGGAGTTCAGCACCAATATCGGTGGACTGAACAGCATGACAGCCGACAACGGTTGGATGATTTTTGACTGCGATTATTACAATACGCCCATCGCTTCCGGTGTCGAGGACACGGAGGGTTTCTTGAACCTTCCGACCCTTGACATGTCTGAGTTGGGCAGTGTCGTGATCACGTGGGACCAGTACTTGCGCTACTGCTGTTACCCCTACCTCCCCATTGCGGTGGAGGTGAGTTCCAACGGAGGCAACTCATGGACGAGTTTCGAGGCGGGTGGAACCTTCATTCCTTCGGCGAATACGGCCAGTGCCAATCCCTTGGTTACCAGTTTGGACATCAGCTGTGCAGCGGCCGGACAGTCTGCTGTGGACATCCGGTTTGCCTACCTGCAGAGCCCCATTTCAGGGGGTGGATACAGCCACTATTACTGGGGCATCGATGACGTGACCATTCAGGCCAACCCCATTGCCAACAGCTTGGAATTGGTGCAGTTGACCAATGGTGATGTCTACAACCTCTTCGAGTACCGCGTGACGCCAATGGAGCAGGTCATTCCAGCAGCGGACGGCGGTGTTTTGGCGGGCGTCCTCTACCGCAATGGTGGTTTCTTGGATCAAGAGAACTGTGTCATCACTGTGGACGTGCAGGATGAATCGGGCAACGTGCTCAGCACCACCACGACCGATCCGTTTACGGCACCTTCTTTCGCCAATAACGACAACTGTCCCGCCAACCCACAGGACACCTTGTACATCGCCACCGGATGGGCGCCTGAAAATGAAGGCGTCTATACGTTGCGTGCGACCATGTCAAGCGACAGTGTGGCTGCAGCTGTGGTAGCCGGTGGAGACGCTGGTGCACTCGAGATGGAGATTGAATTCACCGAATGCGAGTTTGGTCACGACAACCCCGCCACCTTGGATGTTGAACTCGGCCCACGTTTCGACGACGAGAATGACTTCTTCGAGCCCACGGGATATGGAAACCGCTTCACGTTCAACAACGAGGGCACTACTGTTTACGGATTGGCTGTCGCCTTTGGCCCCAGTTTGGGCACAGGGGTTGATTTTGAGATCCGCTGGATTGATCAGGATCCCGAGGTTGGGCTGAGCGACTCTCCTTACGAATTTGCCGAGTTTACTTCCGATGCCAACTGGGCCGGAACCGCGGGCAACCCCGTGTACTATCCCTTGGCGTTTGAGGACGAAATCGAGGTGTCTGTGGAAGGTTTGGCCTCCCCAGGATTCTATGCAGGTGCTGTGATCACTGAGTTTGACTTTGACGACCTCGAATTGACGGTCTTGGGCAACGGCAACACTGACACGGACAACAGCACCATCATCTACCAGCAGGCTGGAAGTGGTGATTTTGTGTGGTTCACGGCACAGACGGCCACCCCCGCGATCCGCTTGATTACCTGTCCGGTGGTGAGCGTTGACGTGTTGGGTGCTTACAATGGTGTGCACTTGGAGGGCAACTACCCCAACCCGACTGCGGGAGAGACCCGTTTCCGTTTCAATGCGGATTGGGGGGGTGACTTCATCATTGAGTTGCACGATTTGCAGGGGCGTTTGGTCGATGTGGTTGACCTTGGATCACGCCCGGCAGGTCAGCACACCGTGGTGTATGACGCGACCCCATTGGCCGACGGCATGTACACGTTCTCCCTCATCACGGACGGTGTGCGTGTGACCAAGAAGATGCGGGTGCAGCACTGAGCTTACCCTTGTCGATGAACTTCGGTGGCCCGCTCCCTTTCTGGGGTGCGGGCCGCTATTTTAGCAGGGATGTCAATCCATGAGCACAACCCGGGCAAGGGGGGATGGAAGGGCCGCCTCGCGCGTCCTTGGGCGGGCAACGTTCGCCGGAAGGACCATGCGCGTAATGCCCGACCTGCAGAGGCGCAGGCTTCTGTGCTGCACGATTTGTTGGAGCGGGCAGCGCAAACGGCTTTTGGTCGGGATCACGGTTTTGAGGCCATGCTTGAGATGAAGGATGCAGCGGCGCGGGCGGCGGCATTTCGGGCGGCGGTTCCGGTGCGCGATTACGAGGGGCTCAAGCCATATGTAGAGCGCGTTGTTGCGGGTGAGGAAGACGTGCTGTGGCCCGGCCTGCCGAAGTATTTCTGCAAGACCTCGGGCACGACCTCAGGGGCGAAGTACATCCCACTGACCGCCGACAGTCTGCCCAACCACATTGGCTCTGCGCGCAGGGCACTCTTGCACCACATCGCCCGCAATGGCGATGCCGAATTCGTGGGCGGGAAGATGATCTTCCTCCAAGGCAGTCCGACCTTGACTTCCACGGAAGGTGGGGTTCCCTTGGGCAGGCTGAGTGGCATTGTAGCGCACCACATTCCATCGTACCTCCAACGGAACCGGTTGCCTTCTTGGGAGACGAATTGTATTGAGGATTGGGAAACCAAAGTGGATGCGATCGTTCGGGAGACGGCCGACCAGGACCTCCGCCTCATCAGCGGCATTCCTTCTTGGGTGCAGATGTATTTCGAGCGCCTGCTCGCTTATACTGGAAAGGCCAATGTGATGGAGGTCTTCCCGAATTTCTCATTGTTTGTTTTCGGTGGAGTGGCTTACGCGCCTTACGCGGACCGATTCCGCGAGCTGATCGGCGCAGACGTGCCGCGTGTGGAGACCTATCCCGCCAGTGAGGGCTTCATCGCTTATCAGGATGGAGAAGCGGGCGAGGGGCTTCTGGTCAACGCCGACGATGGCCTGTATCTCGAGTTCATTCCCGCCAGTGAATACGGTACGCCTGGTGCACGGCGTCTCGGACTCGGCGAGGTAGAGATGGGGGTGAACTATGCGGTCGTGGTCACGTCCAATGCCGGCCTGTGGGCCTACGACCTCGGCGACACGGTGCGTTTCGTCTCGCTGGCTCCCGCGCGGGTGTTGGTGACGGGCCGCATCAAGCATTTCACCAGCGCCTTCGGTGAGCACGTCATCGCTGAGGAAGTGGAAGGGGCCATGTCCACTGCAGCCGCCGAACTTGGCGCACAGGTGGTGGAATTCCATGTGGCGCCAGAAGTCAATCCAGCTCAGGGTTTGCCCTATCATGAGTGGCTTGTAGAGTTTGCAGAGCCCCCGAAAGATCCTGCAGCGATGGCGGCGGCCCTGGACCGCGAATTGCAAGCGCGCAATCCCTATTACCGCGACCTCATCACGGGCGCGGTACTCCGTTCGGCTGTCCTGACCGCACTGCCGTCGGGCGCGTTTCACAATGCCATGTCCAAGCGCGGCAAACTGGGGGGACAAAACAAGGTGCCACGTCTGGCCAACGACCGGGCGATGGCCAAACAATTGCTCGGCGATGAATGACAAGCGCGTATTGATCGTAGGTGTGGTGGGCGGAAGCGCATCTGGTAAGGGGACGGTCGTGGGCCGGTTGCTCGCCCATTATGGCGATCGTGCAGCGGTGTTGCGCATGGATGATTACTACCGGCCCCTCGCAGAAGTGCCCAAGGATGAGGAAGGAGAGGCCAATTTTGATGATCCGGCTGCCTTGGACTTGGTGCGCTTGGCTCATGACTTGGACCGGCTGAAAGCGGGCCATGATTTGCACATCAACAGCTACACCTTCAACCAGCCCGGTGTGGTGCCGGAACCCTTGCACATTCGGGCGCTTTCTGTGGTGTTCTTGGACGGCTTGTTCATGCTGCACGATGAGGGGGTCAGGGAACGCTTGGACCTGTCCATCTTGATTCACGCCACCCCGGAAACACGGTTTGAGCGGCGCTTGGCCCGAGACCAGGCGGAGCGGAGCCTCACACCCGAGATCATTCGTTACCAGTGGGAGCGCCACGTCAGGCCTGGCGACCTCCGTTTCCTCGAACCGGTGTCCCATCTTGCCGACGTGGTGGTGGACAACAACCGCGCTGGCGAGCCTGACTTGTCACCGGCGTTGCATGCCATCGATCAACGCATATCCTGAACCTCATGACCAAGAAGTTTTTTACCCTCCCCACTTGCAAGACCTGTCAGCGCATCGAAGCCGACCTCAATCCGGCAGCAGCTGGCGCTGAAGTGCGTGACATCAAATCCAAGGGTGTGACCGCCGAAGAGCTCGACGCCATGCATGCCCAAGCGGGCAGTTACGAAGCCTTGTTCAGCCGCCGGGCGATGAAGTTTCGCTCCATGGGCTTGGCGGACCGCAACCTGACCGAAGATGATTACCGCCAGCTCATTTTGGAGGAGTATACCTTCCTCAAGCGGCCGGTATTGCTGACCGAAAATGCGGTGTTTGCCGGTTCTGCGAAGGCCGCGGTAGAGGGCGCGCGGTCCGCATTGAAGGGATAAGCGCGAAGACCGTGCAGCGCATTTTCGCCCATTTGGCCCTCTTGGTGGTGGCTTTGGTGTACGGGGGCAATTACCTCGTCGCCAAAGGACTGATGCCGGACTTGATCGGCCCCAGTGGGTTTATCGTGCTGCGGGTGACCGGGGCGTTGGCCCTGTTTGCCTTGTTGTTGCCTTTCAACCGGGAGCGCGTAGACCGAAAGGACCTGCCGCGCCTTGTGTTTTGCGGCATTACGGGAGTGGGCATCAACATGCTGCTCTTCTTCAACGGCCTCAACGCGACCAGTCCGGTGAACGCCAGCCTCATCATGACCGTCAACCCCATTTTGGTGTTGATCGCGAGTGCATTGGTGTTGGGTCAACCTATTGTCCGGCGGCGCCTCTTGGGCGTCATCTTGGGGGGCATTGGTGCGGCGGCCATCCTCCTGTGGAGCGGTTCAGGGGAGCGGGTCCACGCCACGTGGCAAGGGGACTTGATGATCCTGATCAATGCCACCAGTTATGCCTTCTACTTGGTGGCCGTCAAGCCGCTCATGTCGAAGTACAAGCCCCTGACGGTGATCACCTGGGTCTTCCTTTTTGGGTGGCTCTTCACCACCCCCATCGGGTGGCAGCAAGCGGCGGACATTGATTGGTCTGTGTTTGGCCCTTCAGAGTGGATGGGAATCGCATATGTCGTGCTGGCGACCACCTTTCTCGTGTACCTCCTCAACATTTTTGCCATGCGCCAACTGCAGCCCACCGTGGTGAGCGTTTACATCTACTTGCAGCCCCTGTTGGCCACTGTGTTCAGTGTAGCGCAAGCCCGCTACGGGGGCACCGACTACATGGTGGATACAGGATGGCCACTGTGGGCCTTTGGTGCGCTCATCTTCCTAGGGGTATATCTGGTGGGCAAGCCGGTTCGGGTGTCGCCTTCTAAAGCTTAAATTGACCTCATGCCGATTCCCAAGCCTTTCAACTTGACCGCCTGGATCGAGGAGCACCGCGACCTGCTCAAGCCACCTGTGGGCAACAAGAACCTCTATGTCGACAGCGGTGATTACATCGTGATGATCGTGGCCGGTCCCAATGCCCGCAAGGACTACCATTACAACGAGACAGAAGAGCTGTTTTACCAGCTGGAAGGAAACATCACGGTCCGCATTCAAGAGGATGGAAAAGCGGTGGACATGAAGCTCGGGCCTGGCGACATGTACCTGCATCCGGCCAAGGTGCCCCATAGCCCCATGCGGGAGGCGGGTTCATTGGGACTTGTGATTGAGCGCAAGCGCGCAGGCAGTGGGATGCAAGACGGCTTGCTGTGGTTTTGCGGCGGTTGTAACCAAAAGCTGCACGAGACCTATTTCGAGCTGCGCGACATCGAAAAGGACTTCCTGCCCCGGTTCAAGGAGTTCTATGGCAGTGAAGACAAGCGCACCTGCTCATCTTGTGGGGACGTGTTGCCCACGGACCCCCGCTTTTTGGAGGATTGATGGCGCAACGGATTTCCGCGTATTCAAGTTTGAATAACAGTGCCCCTTTACCTCTGATCATGCGACTTCAACTTTTTTTCTTGGGCTTGGCCCTGTGTTTGACTTCAGTGCTTGCCGCCCAGCCGGTGTTGGTGAATGGCGACGTCTGCTTGGACGTGGAAGTGGTGGCCATCCATACGGAGGGCGACTTGGAGGGCATGACCACCTACCGGCTTTATGCCACGTTACCGGGCCCTGCGGATGTGGTCACTACGGTTTTTGGAGATGTGGAACACCCGACAAGCCTGCAGACGACCACGTCGTTTTACCAGAGTCCATTGGGCGGCCAGTTCCCCTGCGCCAACAACCCCATACTGTTCGATGCTTTTCCTGATTTGGCATGGGACAGTTGGTTGACCATCGGTGTTGATGGGCCGCCACAGCCTGAATTGGGAGAGGATTGTCCTCAAGTGGTCATGAGCACGCAGTCGCCGTTCATGACCGAGTTTGAGAACGGCTCGGGCTTTACCATCGATGATATGATCGGCAGCGCTTGGTTCGTGGTGCCCTCCAACACCAATGGCATCCCCGATGCGGATGGCAGGGTGTTGTTGGCGCAATTGACCACCGACGGTGCCCTTTCGGGGGTGCTGTACATGCAGGTGCTTCCAGGGGGCATTGGGACGCTCGCCGAGATTGTGGAGTTGCCCTTGTATGGCCCCTGTGATCCACTCACGCCGGAACAGTGTCCAGAGGAAATTTTTGCGGTGGAAGGCGCGTGTGAATGGGGATTCGAGGTGTCCAATTTTCAGCCGGGAGAAGCGGCGACGTGGACGTTTGGAGACGATGTGCAAGAGGGGGGGCATTATGCCACCTACACTTTTGCAGGCGACGGGAGCTACCCTGTTGCTGTGACTTTCACTTCGGACTATTGTCCGGAAGGGGTCACTTTGGCGACCACCGTGGAGGTCGATGCTTGTTCAGCGCCGGATTGCGGATTGGAATTGAACGTAGAAACGGCCCAGGAAGGTGAGGTGATCATGGTGATTCCCGTGGGATACCCCGAAGGCGTTGAGCTGGTGTATTCACTCAATGGGGAAGTGTTTCAAGAGGGCGGCTTGGCCATCACCTTGCCGATTGGAACCGCCGATGCCCCCTGGCAGGTGTGCGTTCAATACATCTCCGAGGACTGTCCCGAAGGGGTCGTGGCCTGCACGGAAAGCGAAGGTTATGAGTCCGGATGTCCCAGTGAAATCTGGGTAGGGGGTGCCGATTGCGAATACATCTTCAGCATCTGTGACTACACCGAAGGCGAGAGTGTAGCATGGTCTTTCAGCGACAGCACGGAGGCCACAGGCCACTTCACCTGGCATACGTTCCCTGAAGACGGCGTTTACGAGGCTTGCGCGACTTATGTGAGCCCCACTTGTCCAGACAGTACAGTACTGTGCACCACCGTGGAAGTAGAGGGCTGCGGCCCTTGTGTTTTGGATGTCTTCATCGCGGAGGAAGATCCGGAAAACGGGACATGGACCTTGGCCACCGAAGGGGCACCTGAGGGTGCGGTCGTCGAGTGGTTCGATGGAGAAGGCAACTTCATCGCTCAGGGTGAAGGGTTGGATGTAACGGGCGGGGGCGTGTTTTGTGCGATGTATGAAACGCCGGAATGCCCCAATGGTGTGCAGGCGTGCATCACCTTGGAGGAGGCGGTTTCGGACTGCAATGTCGGGTTGGCGTTGACCGCCTTGGAAATATGTGGTGAATACCTCGCCCAATACGAGGGCGAGCCAGGCGCCGGGGACGTGTTGTGGTACCTCGATGAAGTGCTGATGCAAACCGGAGGCAGCGCCTTTGACTTTTCGGTGGACAGTGCCCAGATGGTGGCGCTGTGCGTTGTGGCCACAGGTGCGGATTGTCCAGAAGGAGAAGAGGTCTGCATCGAGGTCGAGAACGAAGGATGTGAACCGTGCTTGTCAGAGGACGATGCCGAAATGATGGTGCAGGTCGTCGACGACGGGTCCCCTTGTCAGGTGTTCTTGATGCTCGAGATGATGCAGCCAGATGACGCTTACATAGAGTGGGAATTTGGCGATGGCATGAGCACGACTTCTGTCCTCTTGTGGACGGAGCATCAGTATGCGGAATCCGGAGTTTATGAGGCTTGTGCTACGGTATACAGCCCCGGGTGTCCCGAAGGCTCCACATGGTGCATCGAAGTCGTTGTTGAAGGCTGTGATTCCGCTTGTGAGCCTGTGGTGATCGCGGTGGAGCCCAATGGTGTATCAGGCTATTACTCGTGGTCTGGGTACGGAGATTACTGGTCAGGCGAAAACGTGTTTTTCATTCCGAGCGGCAGTGCGGAGCCCGTGGAGCTCGGCTTGTGCTTGAGCGAGGACTGCTATGTTTTTGACTTTTCGGCGTTCAATACGAACGACCCCGCTGCGGACCTGACCATCAGCGTTTCAGACGCCGAAGGACCGCTCGAGTGGGAAGAAGAGCCTTACACGGATGAAGCGGGTTGGCAGGTGATCACCTTTGGCATTGGAGGCGTGGGCTGTGGCCCCGATCCCGCGTTGTGCACCTTGGAAATTGAGGCCCTGCAGGAAGCAGATGGCAGTTGGACTTTGACGGCGGTGACCGAATCCGTTGAGGATGTGGACTTTTTGTGGACGCTCTCCGATGGCTCGGTCTTGAATGGGGTCACGGTGAACCATGCCTTCGTCGAAGGGGTGGAGGTGGTCACAGCTTGTGTAGCGGCTGCATTCCCGGAGTGCGAAGAGGTGCTCAGCGCATGCATTGACCTGGAAAATGGGGCCAATGAGGGCTGTGAGGCCGTAGAAGTGGTCATTGAGGGGGAGACTTTTGATGAGTTGCTCGAAGACTTGGTTTGGGCGTGGACCCTTCTTGGAGAGGGGTTTGATTGGTCGGGGACCACTTCTTTGGACCCAGAGGATTTGGGGGTCGACGGGCTCGTCCTGTGTCTGCCTCCAGGATGTTATGCCATGTCCATGGAGATGTCCGGGTTGCCCGGTTTTCAGGGTTTGCCGGGCATGACCATGTCGCTCACTGTTGGGGGAGAGGATGAACTGGAGGTTGACCTCATGCTCTTGGACGGGGTATTTGATTTGGAATTCGGTGTATTGACCGACTGTAGCAATGCGGTGAACCCACTGGGATCCAGCAGACTATCCGGACTCAGCATC
>JADHLY010000022.1 GCA_016780385.1 Flavobacteriales bacterium | reverse complement strand
CACTGGGATCCAGCAGACTATCCGGACTCAGCATCTTCCCTAACCCTGCGCAGGAGCGCGTCACTGTCAGCATGGACGAAGGGGCATTCTCGGGCGATGCCCATTGGATTCTGGTGGACGGATTGGGCCGTGTCGTATTGGAAGGGACCTCTCATGTGCGGCTCTGGAATGTGCCCCTCAAAGGCCTCTCACCGGGAGGATATGTGCTGCATGTGGAAAGCGGAACGCAAGGCCTGCACCAAAGGGTGATGGTCGCCCGCTGAGCAGCACCTATTTTCGCGGAAGTCCCCCGGTTTTTCGGTTCAGATTTTTGGAGCTGAGGCAGGGATGACGAACCCACGCCGCATGAATTACAAGCGACTCAATGACCTCACAGGATGGGCAGTATGGCTCATCGCAACGGTTGTCTATCTCCTCACGATTGAGCCCACCGCCAGTTTCTGGGATTGTGGTGAATTCATAGCTTCTGCCTACAAGTTGGAAGTCGGTCACCCACCTGGTGCCCCGATGTTCATGCTGTTGGCGAGGCTCTTCTCCATGTTCGTTCCTGCCACGATGGCCGCCACGGCGGTCAACGTCATGAGCGCGATGGCGAGTTCGTTTACCATTCTCTTCCTGTTTTGGAGCATCACGCACATGGCCCGAAAGTTGGCCGTGAGCCGCCTGGCAGAAGGGGTGACCACATTGTCTGATGGTCAGCGCATGGCCGTTTTGGCCAGCGGTGCTGTAGGGGCATTGGTGTACACCTTCAGCGATAGCTTCTGGTTTTCGGCTGTGGAGGGCGAGGTCTATGCCCTGTCCTCTTTGTTTACGGCGCTGGTCTTCTGGGCCATTCTGAAGTGGGAGGCGCGCTCGGAAGAGCCTGGCAACCTGCGTTGGATCGTGTTGATCGCGTATTTGATGGGCCTTTCCATCGGGGTGCACTTGCTCAATTTGCTCGCAATCCCAGCCATCGTGGCGGTGTATTATTTCAAGCGCAACGAATTCAAGTGGCCCACCTTCATCGGTGCTATGGCCTTGTCTTTGGGGCTGTTGTTGTTTGTTCAATATGGCCTGATTCAAGGCTTTGTGAAGTTTGCGGCCCGGTTTGAGCTGGCGTTCGTGAACAGCATGGGACTGCCCTTCAATACGGGTGTGGCGGTCTATCTCGCGTTGGTCATTGGTTTGATTGTGGCCGCCTTGTGGTGGAGCCGCAAGAAGGGCTGGTGGCAGATGAACGTCGCAGCCTTGTCTGTGGCGATGATCCTTGTGGGGTACAGCACGTTTGCCCTCATCGTGGTGCGTTCTGCGGCCAATCCTCCAATGGACGAGAACAACCCGGAAAACCTCTTCGCCCTGCTCGCATACCTCAACCGCGAGCAGTACGGAGACCGGCCCTTGGGTACCGGCCAATATTGGAATTCGCCTAACGACATGGAGGACCCCTACAGCGACGGTTCCCCTTCTTACTTCCCCAGCCACAGCGTCTACAAGTCGCGCGGTTCAGTGGACACCCGGGTGGCCACCTTCCGGGACCGCTTTGCAGCTGAGCAGTACATGGAGGCCAATGAGGGCAGCTTCACGGTCAAACAAGAATACGTGGACAGCGGTGAGAAGCGCAACGGCGTGCCGAACTACGACCCTCGGTTTACGATGGTGTTCCCGCGGATGTATTCCGGCCAGTCAAACCACATCAACGAATACAAGCGTTGGTCCAATTACAAGGGCTGGAATGAGGAAGTGGGCTTTGTGAGCCCAGTGGACAACCAACAGCGGGATGCGACCACATTCGAACTCCACCTTGCCGGCCGGATCTTGGGTGGCAACATGGACAAAGCCGAATTGTCCCGGACGCTGAATAACCTGTACCGGTCGTTCGACCAGCGGTTTGGCGCCAAGTTCGAGGTGCGGAGTGACAAGGAAATCATTGTAGGTCGCGGCAATGATGCCCGCCTGGCGGACCTGACCAATTCAGAAGTGCGCAGGACGTTGGCCAAGATGATGGTCGAGGACCTGTCCCAAGGCTTGGACCGCGGCAGGACCTATGCGCAGACCATGCAGCGCGCTTTGAATGGCATCGAGCAGCAGATCCGCACGGCCACCAACCGGGCCAACCGCTCGCGTTCGGCTGAGGACATCGCAGAAGTCCAGCGGCTGCAGCGCCAAGCGGACCGGTACCACGAGCAGTTGCTGCCTTCACAGGCGGAAAACCTCACCTTCTTTGCCCGCTATCAGATTGGGTGGATGTACCTCCGTTACTTCATGTGGAACTTCTCTGGCCGCCAGAATGATGTGCAGGGACATGGAGACTTCATTGATGGCAATTGGTTGACGGGCATCGATGTCTTGGATGCCGAGCGCTTGGGCAGCCGTGAAAAACTGCCGGAGCACCGCAAGGAAGACAAGGCGCACAACAACTTCTACATGTTGCCGCTGTTGCTCGGGCTCATCGGCGCCATTTTCCAGGCCCTGCGCAGCTGGCGCGACTTCTCTGTGACCGGCTTGCTGTTCATCTTGACGGGCTTGGCGATTGTGGTGTACCTCAACCAGTACCCCTTGCAACCGAGGGAGCGGGACTACGCTTATGTGGGCTCCTTCTACGCCTTTGCCATTTGGATCGGTCTGGGGGTGTATGCTTTGTTTGACATGGCGGGCAACCTCAAGGGCAAGAGCCTTGGCATCGCCATGGGCGCTCCCTTGGCGATCGGCGTGGTGCTGTACGTTTTGGAATCTGCCGGAGGTGGTGGACACGCGTTGAGCTACTGCATCTTGTATCTCGGCGCGCTCAGTGCCGCCCTGATGGGCTTGGCCTTCGGCATCGGTCGGCTGGGCAACGAGAAGCTCAACGCCGCTGTGTTTTCCGCCTTGTTGTTGGTGGTGCCCTTCCAGATGGGGGCTGAGGGTTGGAATGACCACAGCCGGGCTGGCCGGAGCACAGGAGTGGACATGGCCAAGAATTACTTGGACAGCCTTGCTCCCAATGCCATTCTGTTTACCAATGGAGACAACGACACCTTCCCCCTCTGGTATGTCCAGGAGGTAGAGGAGTACCGCACCGATGTGCGCATTGTCAACCTCAGTTTGCTGAACACCGATTGGTACGTGGAGCAGATGAAGCGCAAGGCTTATGACTGCCCGCCGGTGCCCATTCGAATGGGCGAGGAAAAGTACCGCCAAGGCACCCGTGACATTGTGCTGATGGACCCTCCTTCGAACCCCAACGACCCCTATGTGGACATCGATTTGGCGATGCGACAGGCCTTGAATGATGCTGATGTGGTGGATTACGGGGGTGGCCGGAAATATGCCCACCTGCCTTCCAACAGCTTCAGTGTTCCTGTGGACAGCGCGTTTGCTGTCAGTTCCGGATTGGTGCTGCCAGAAGAACGCAACCGCATGGTGGATGCGCTGGAGTGGACGGTCACCGATGGTGGTGGTACGCCCAAACAGTACATCCTCAAGAACCAGTTCATGGTCATGGAGATGCTGCGCAACAACAACTGGGAGCGGCCGATTTACTTCGCAGTGACCATTGGACCGGACAGTTATGTGGGGCTTCAGGATTACTTCCGTTTGGAAGGCCTCGCTTGGCGTTTGGTGCCGGTGAAATACGGTTCTCGCGGAGGGCAGCCTACCGGCATCGCCAATGAATTGATGTACACCAACGTCATGGAGGACTTCCAATGGGGCGGGATGGACTCGGAGGATGAGATCTACATGGACGAGAACAACCGCAGGATGGCGACCAACATTCGGTTGCAGTTGACCAACCTCGCCGAGTCCTTGGCGCGGGAAGGAAAAGCCGACCGTGCCTTGAAGGTCCTCGACCGCCTGATTACGTCTACTCCTGCGCACAATGTGCCGTATGACCGCATCATGCTCCCGGCCGTTGAAATCCTCTCGGAGATCGCCATGGACAAGAACCTGACGGCAGAACAACGTGCCCAGGCCAGCGCATTGGCGAAGGACGTTGGGGTGGTCCTGTTTGACCAATTGGCGGCAGACGTTTCGTATTTCTTCTCTTTGGATGACGCACTTTACGCTGCGGCCACCTCGGAAATTCAGATGGCCATGGCGGTCATCCAGCGTGTCTCCGGGGCCTTGATGGATGCCTTGCCGGATGATCCAGCGGCGCAGCGATTGGATGCGGAGATGACGCAGTTGATGTTGGACCGGTCCAACCGACAAAACGGTCCGCTGTCTGACCCCGCCGTATTCGATTCAGAAGGGCGCTGATGGACAAAGCCGTGGTGAAGGTGGCCATCTTGGCCAGTGGAGAGGGGACCAATGCTGAACGCCTGATTCAAGCCGTGGCGCCGGCAGTGGGCGTTGAAATTGCATGGGTAGGTTGCAACCGGAGAGATGCGGGTGTTTTGGCCCGCGCCGATGCGGCAGGCATCCCTTCTTGGGTGTTTTCAAAAGCGGAACTGAACATGGGCGAGGTCCAATCCCGTCTGATCGAAGAAGGCGTGGACTTTGTGGCCTTGGTCGGCTTTTTGCTTAAGGTCCCTGCTGAATTGGTGACCGCCTATTCTGGACGCATGCTCAACCTTCACCCTGCCTTGTTGCCTTCGTTTGGCGGCAAGGGCATGTATGGCCACCATGTGCACAAGGCGGTGCACGCTGCGTTGTGCGAAGGAAAGGTCCAAGAGACAGGCATCACCTTGCATTGGGTCGATCCTGAATACGATGAAGGCCCACCATTTTTCCAAGTGAGCGTACCATTGGATGCTGCGTTGGACACACCTGAGACCATTGCGGAGAAAGTACGGGAGCTTGAGGTGGCCCATTATGCGCCACAGGCCTTGCGCGCGGTGGTGGAATCCCTATCCTTGTCACATACGACTGCCCCTTAAACAGACGCGAAACATGGCTTTTGATTGGACTGAATTGTTGAAGTCAGGTATGGTGATGTTTGCGGTGATTGACATCGTAGGGTCCATTCCTTTCTTGCTGGACATCAAGCAGAAGGCGGGAGACATCCACCCGGAGCGCGCAAGCTTGGTGGCCTTGGGCATCATGCTGGCCTTCCTGTTGCTCGGCGAAGGGGTCATCAATTTCCTCGGGATTGACGTGAACTCGTTTGCTGTGGCCGGATCCATCGTCATGTTTTTCATGGCTTTGGAGATGATCCTTGGGGTGACCCTGTTCAAGCAGAGTGCCCAGTCGATGAAGACCGCGACCATCGTCCCCGTGGCCTTCCCGTTGATTGCGGGAGCGGGCAGCATGACGTCCATCATTTCTCTGCGGGCGGAATACGCGGCGATCAACATTGGGCTGGCCATCATCGTCAATATGGCCTTGGTCTATTTTGTCTTGCGCATGACCGGCCGCATTGAACGGTTGCTGGGAGAGGCGGGCATCGCCGTCTTGCAAAAGGTGTTTGGCATCATCTTGCTGGCCATTGCGGTCAAGCTGTTCTCCGCGAACGCTGCGATGTTGTTTCAGGCCCGTGGCTGATCCCGTCGTCATCCATACCGATGGAGGGGCGTCAGGTAACCCGGGCCCCGGTGGTTACGGCGCCATCCTTCAGTGGGGTGGGCACCGGAAGGAGTTCACGGCGGGCTACCGGTTGACCACGAACAACCGCATGGAATTGCTGGCCGTCATCGTCGCGCTGGAAGCGTTGAAGCGCGAAGGCACAGAGGCTTGGGTCGTCAGCGACAGCAAATACGTGATCGATGCGGTGCAGAAGGGCTGGGTGTTCAATTGGGAGAAGAAAAACTTCAAGGGCAAGAAGAACCCCGACCTCTGGATGCGCTTTCTCAAAGTGTATCGCAAGCACAAGGTGCGCTTCGATTGGGTCAAGGGCCACGCTGGCAACCCCATGAACGAGCGTGCAGACCACCTGGCGGTATCGGCCTACAAAAAGAAAGGTCTGTTGGTCGACGATGGCTACGAGGCCTCCGTGGCTTGATTTACCTGGTTTCCTGACCGGGCAGCAGGTTCCGGACCCAAGTGATGCGTGAGAACTTGCGCGGTGGTGTGCCCACGGCTTCATGCGCTGGACCGTGAGGCCCTGGTGGAACCACAATCGCCAAGGCACTCAAGAACAGTCCTTGTCCGACGTAGCGGAGGGGCGCTCCGTCCGGCCCAGCTTGGGCGTAGAGGTCTTCTCCCACAATGGGATGACCGAGTCCGGCGAGGTGACGCCTGATTTGGTGGGTTCGCCCCGTTTCGGGCAAGACTTCAACCAAGGTAGCTGTGCCGTGAACGGGCAGAGGGCCAGTTCCCAAAGCCTGCCATTTCGTCTTGGCGGTTTTACCGTCCAGGTCACTCGTGCATTGTCCTGTCCCTGAGAGGGTGCCGGCGACCAGCGCCAAGTACCGTTTCTGAATCCGCCGCTGGGCAAACGCCTGTCCCAGGCTGTCTGCGGCATGGAGGGTCAATGCTACACAGACCCATCCCGCAGTAGCGCGGTCGAGCCGGTGCACGGGTTGAGGGTGGACCAGTGCGTCGGGATTGATGGGCTGGAGTGCGTTTTGTTGGTCGGGTGCGCCTGTGTGGGCGAGGTGGGCCAGTGCCGCGGCCAAGTGTCGGTTTCCGGTGCCCGAAGTGCTGATACCGGCGGGCTTCCAGACGAGGAGATAGTCTGCCGTTTCGGGCCGCTGGAATTGGAATGCTGTGGGCACGCCCTTCCCAGGGGGTGGGGGCGCCGATGGGTCGCTCAAGAGGGTGATGCTGTCCCCTGCGGCAACTCGACGCGCAGTGGTGGCTGTTATGCCGTTGAGTTCGACCAGGCCCTTGTCGAGGGCTTTGCGGCAGGCCTTGCGGCTGGGGAGCCAGGCGGGAAACATCCCGACGAGAGCCTCTTGCATACGCAGCCCCGCCTTTTCTGCCCCGACATATGCCGACGCGATGACAAAACGGGGGAGGGCTGGCGCATTGAGGTCCATGGCGGGTCAAGTGTACGCACTCAGACGTTGTATTTTTGACACATGAACATGGGATCTGTTAAGACCGACCTCTACCAGGGGCATGACTACTACATGATGGACGATCTCCTCACCGAGGAGCACAAGTTGATCCGTGACGCTGCCCGCGCCTGGGTGAAGCAAGAGGTCAGCCCCATCATTGAAGACGCTGCGGAAACGCAAGTGTTTCCCCAGCATCTGTTGCCCGGACTTGGCGCCATTGGTGCCTTCGGGCCGTACATCCCCGAGCAGTACGGAGGGGCTGGATTGGACCAGATTTCTTACGGCCTCATCATGCAGGAACTCGAGCGCTGCGACAGCGGATTGCGCAGTACGGCTTCTGTGCAGAGTTCCCTCGTGATGTACCCCATTTGGAAGTACGGCAGCGAGGAGCAACGCATGAAGTACCTGCCCAAGCTCGCCACCGGTGAGATGATGGGCTGTTTCGGTTTGACCGAGCCTGACCACGGGTCCAACCCCGGGGGCATGATCACGCATTACAAGGATGCCGGTGACGGCGAAAACGTGATCCTCAACGGCGCCAAGCTTTGGATTTCCAATGCCCCGTTTGCGGACATCGCGGTGGTGTGGGCCAAGAACGAGGAGGGCCGCATTCACGGCATCGTCGTGGAGCGTGGTATGGAAGGTTTCTCTACGCCCAAAATGACGGGCAAGTGGAGCCTGCGCGCTTCTGACACCGGCGAATTGATCTTCGAGGATGTCAAGGTGCCCAAGGCCAATATCCTCCCCGGCCGTTCCGGTCTGGGGGCGCCATTGAGCTGCCTCGACAGTGCCCGTTATGGTATCGCTTGGGGCGCCATCGGCGCTGCCCTCGACTGCTATGACACCGCCTTGCGTTACGCCAAGCAGCGCGAGCAGTTCGGACGGCCCATTGCCGGTTTCCAGTTGCAGCAGAAGAAGCTTGCCGAGATGATCACCGAGATCACCAAGGCCCAACTCTTGACCCTGCGCCTGGGACAGTTGCGCAACGAAGGCAAGGCTACGAGTGGTCAGATCTCCATGGCCAAGCGGAACAACGTGGAGATCGCCATCAACATCGCCCGTGAGGCCCGCCAGGTGCTCGGAGGCATGGGCATCACTGGGGAGTATCCCATCATGCGCCACATGATGAACCTGGAGTCCGTGATCACCTATGAGGGCACGCACGACATCCATCTGCTCATCACGGGCTTGGACATCACCGGCGAGAACGCCTTCAAGTAAGGTTCAGCCGAGGCTCAGCCCACAGTAAAAGCGTCTGCGTCGTCCAAAAAGGGCAGGCGAGAACGGAAGGCTTCCAGCGCGTCCTTCGCGCACGTGGCGGCGAGTATCTGGGGTTTTCCGTGGCTTCCGGCATCGGCCAATAGGGTGCCGCCGAAATCAACGATCATGCTGTCTCCGGCGTAGGCGTGCCCATTGCCGTCGGTTCCCGATCGGTTGATGCCCACGACGAAGCACTGGTTTTCAATGGCGCGTGCCTGCAGGAGGGTGCGCCAGGCGGCTGTCCGTTTTTCGGGCCAGTTCGCCACGTAGACGGCCAGATCGTAGGCAGGGTTGCGGTCGTTGCGCACGAATACGGGGAAGCGCAGGTCATAGCAGACTTGCAGTAGGATGCGGAAGCCCCGGAATTCGACTTCCACGCGCTTCTCGCCCGCCTTGAAATGGTCGTGTTCACCGGCGAGGGTAAACAGGTGCCGCTTGTCGTAATGAACGGCGGAGCCTTCTGAAGATGGTGGGACGAACCAACATCGGTTGCGTGCCGCGCCTGCCTCATCGTGGCAGGCGACGCTGCCAATGAGGGCGGCATTGAGGCGATCGGCCCAGTGCTGCATCCAATGCAGCACGGCATCGGAGCCGTCTTTCGGGTCTACCGGCGGCCAGCTGAAGCCTGTAGTAAACATCTCGGGCAAGACCACGAGGTCGCAGGGTTCTTCTGACAGCGGTCCGAGCAGGCCATCGAAGTGGCGGAGGTTGGCTTCGGGGTCGCGCCAGACAAGGTCGGATTGCAGTCCGATGATGTGAAGGGATTCAGCCGGCATGGTCGGATGCAATATGGCGCAATCGCTCTATGGCCGCGTCGAGGGTGACGTCTTCCTTGGCGAAGCACAGGCGCACCTGTGGAGTGGGCGGATGGCAGAAGGCGGACAATGGGATGGTGGCGATGCCGTGGGTGCGGGTCCACTCGCGGGCCCAGTGACCGTCGTCCCCATCGATGAGGTTGCGGGCGTCGAGCACTTGGAAGAATCCGCCTTCTGCCGGAGTGCATTGCCAGCCAGTGCCGGTCAGGCCCGCGATGAGGCGGTCTCTTTTCGCTTGGTATATGCCGGCGAGGCCTTGGAGGTGCTGTTGGCCCGCTGCAGTGGGGAGGAATTCCGCCAGGGCGGCCTGCAAGGGAGCGCCCGTGGAAAAGACATCGTACTGGTGAACCTTGCGGATTTCTGCGGTCAGTGCTGTCGGTCCTACGGCCCAGCCAATCTTCCAACCCGTGGCCTGCAGGAGCTTACCGAAGCTCCCAAAGGCAAGCCCGCGGTCCCGAAGCCCTTGGCATGCGGCGAGGGAGACTTCTGGCCGGCCGTCGTGAACGATGGGACCGTACACTTCATCGGAGAGCACAATGGTGTCCGTGCCTTGTAAATGCGCGGCGAGGCTGTCGAGGAATCCTGGTGGGCACACCGTTCCAGTGGGATTGTGCGGGGTGTTGAGGATCACCATACGCACCTGTGGGGTGCACGCTTCAAGCAGGGCGTCAAGGTCCCATTGGCCTGTTGCATCGAGCAAGGGGACCTCGCACAGTTGGCCGCCGGCGAGCTGCACTGCTGGGCCATACAGATCGTAGGCCGGGGATTGGACCACAACAGTGTCGCCTGGATGGACGAGGGCTTGTATGGCGGCGAACAGGAGGGAAGAGGCGCCGGCACCAATGGTACACTCGTCGTCCACGGAATAGCTGTGGCCGTGGCGCGCCAGGTGATGTCCACAGATCCACTCCCGCAGATCGGGACGCCCTGCCATGGGTGCGTATTGATGTACGCCGCCTCGGAGGGCACGAACGGCAGATTCTACGAGTGCCTCCGGGGGCGGCAGGTCAGGTAATCCTTGGGCGAGGTTGAGCGCACCGTGGCGGTTGGCCAGGGCGGTCATCTCGGTGAAAATGGTGGTGCCGAGGTCCGGAAGCTTGCTGTGGGGCTTCCCTTCCATAGGCTCAGTCTTCCAAGGTCTGCTTGACTTCGACTTCCTCGTAAGCTTCGATGATGTCGCCCACTTTGATGTCGTTGAAGCGGTCTACGTTCAAACCGCACTCGAGGCCTTTCTTGACTTCTTTGGCGTCGTCTTTGAAGCGCTTGAGTGAACCGAGGGTTCCCGTGTACACCACCACACCCTCGCGGATGACGCGGATGTTGTGGTTCCGTTGGATCACACCGTCGGTCACGAAGCAACCCGCGATGGTACCCACCTTGGAGATCTTGAAGGTTTCGCGGATTTCCGCTGTACCGACAATGCGCTCCTCGATTTTGGCGGAAAGCAAGCCTTCCATGGCCTCCTTCATCTCCTCGATGGCCTGGTAGATAATGGAATACATCCGAATCTGGATGCCTTCTTTCTCTGCCAGCTTACGGGCAGTGCCACTTGGGCGTACCTGGAAACCGATGATGATGGCTTCGGAAGCCGAGGCGAGCAGGACGTCGCTCTCGGAGATTTGACCCACAGCCTTGTGGATGACGTTGACCTGGACTTTTTCGGTGCTCTGCTTGAGCAGGGAATCCGCCAGGGCTTCGGTGGAACCGTCCACGTCGCCCTTGATGATGAGGTTGAGCTCCTTGAATTCGCCCACCGCAATCCGGCGTCCGAGTTCTTCGAGCGTGACCTGCTTCTGTGTCCGGATGCCCTGTTCGCGCTGCAACTGCTGGCGCTTTTGAGCGATGGCACGGGCCTCTTTTTCGTTTTCGAAGATGTGGAACTCGTCACCCGCGTTGGGGGCGCCATCCAAACCTAGGATGGAGACCGGGGTGGATGGTCCCGCTTCTTTGAGCGTTTCTCCGCGCTCATTGGTCATGGCACGAACCTTTCCGCTGTATTGTCCGGCGAGCATGGGATCTCCCACACGCAGTGTGCCTGCGGAAACAATCAAGTTGGTGACGTAACCTCGGCCTTTGTCGAGGCTCGATTCGATGATGGTGCCCACCGCGCGCTTCTCGGGGTTGGCCCTGAGTTCGAGCATCTCGGCCTCCAGGGTGACTTTTTCGAGCAATTCAGAGATGCCCAGTCCTGTTTTGGCGGAGATTTCCTGACTCTGCGTCTTGCCGCCCCACTCTTCCACTTGGATGCCGAGTTCGGCCAGCTCCGTGCGGATTTTGTCGGGATTGGACTCTTCGCGGTCGCACTTGTTGATGGCGATGATGAAGGGGATCTCCGCAGACTGCGCGTGGCTGATCGCCTCCTTGGTCTGTGGCATCACGGCATCATCGGCAGCGACAATGATGATGGCGAGGTCAGTGACCTGCGCACCCCGTGCGCGCATGGCCGTAAAGGCCTCGTGACCCGGGGTGTCGATGAAGGTCATCCGTGTACCGTCTTCCAACTCCACGCTGTAAGAACCGATGTGCTGGGTGATGCCGCCGGCCTCACCGTCGATGACGTTGGTCTTGCGGATGCAGTCGAGCAAGGAGGTCTTACCGTGGTCAACGTGGCCCATGACGGTCACGATGGGCGGACGTGTGAGGAGGTCCTCTTCGCTGTCTTCTTCGACTTCAATGGCCTCTTGGACCTCCGCGGAGACAAAGTCAACACCGTAGCCAAATTCTTCGGCGATGATGCCGATGGTTTCCTTGTCCAAACGTTGGTTGATGGAGACCATCATGCCCAATGACATACATGCAGAGATGATCTCATTGACGGAGACGTCCATCATCGTGGCCAGTTCGGAGGCCGTTACAAATTCAGTCAGCTCGAGCGTGTGTGCCGCCTCCATTTGAGCGAGTTGCTCGCGTTCGGCGCGCTCTTGCTTGGCATCGCGCTTGGCGCGGCGCGTCTTGGCACTGGCTTGGGTCTTTTTGCCCTTGCTCAATCGTGCCAACGTGTCTTTGATCTCCTTCTGGATGTCCTTTTCGGAGATTTCTTTCTTGGGTGCGCCAGTGACGGTGCGGCCCCGCTTACCAGCTTGCTTTCCTGCTGCTTCTACGTCAACCTTGGTGATGCGCTTCCGCTTCCGCTTTTCTCCAGCGGTGGTGGGCTTCTTCTCTACGGGCAGTTCAATCTTTCCGACCACCGTGGGGCCCGTGAGCTTGTCAGCTTTGGCGCGCATGACCTCAGCTGCGGGCTTCACAGGCTCTGGAGGTGGGGTGGCTGCGGGTGCTTTTTGAACCGGAGCGGGTTTGGGTGGCGTGGGTTTGACAGCGGCCTCTGCTTTCTTTTCTGCAGCGGTCTTTTTGGTCTTCTTCTTGGGGGCTACGGCCGACAAATCGACCTTACCTACCACTTTCACTGAAGCGCCTTTGGGACCCGTTGTATCTGCCGCTTTTGTCGCCTCTTCTTTGGGCTCAGTCGCAGGTGCTTCAGCTACCGGGGTTTCTTCAGGCTGGGCTTCCGGGGTTTCTGCAACGGGTTCGGCAGCAGGCGCAGCTTCGGCTTCAGGAGCAGGAGCTTCGGGAGCTGGTTCTGCGACAGGTGGCGCAGGGGTGGGCTCAGGTGCAGGTTCGGTTACCGCTGCTGGCGCCGGTTCTGCAACAGCTTCGGGGGCGGATTCCTCTTCGCCTGCGTCACCTGCTTTTCGCTTGGAGTCGACTGCCAGAGCCTCCATCTCCAGCAAGGTTTTCGACTTCTGCATGGCCTTCTCCTTGGCCGCTTTTTCGTCGGCGAAGTTGGAACGCACCAGGGCGTATTGTTCCGGCTCCAACTTCGTATTGGGCTTGCGTTCGACATCGATTCCTTGGGAGGACAGGAATTCGACAATCGAGTCGACACCGAGGTTGAACTCTCGGGCGACTTTACTGAGGCGTACCGGTTTGGAAACTTCTGACATGTGCGGCTTTCCGGGGACTATCGTTGGCGGTAATGGTTGGAGTCGGATCAGGAATCGAACTCGGACTTGAGGACCTTCATGACCTCTTCGACAGTCTCGATTTCAAGGTCTGTCCGGTTGGCAAGGTCCTCTACCGTGAGGTTGAGAACGCTGCGGGCCGTGTCGCAACCAATTTTTTCGAGCTCCTCGATGATCCAAGCATCGATTTCGTCCTTGAACTCCTTGAGTTCGACGTCGTCGATTTCGGTCTCCCCTTCACGGTAGACGTCAATTTCGTAACCGGTCAGTTTCCCCGCCAGTTTGATGTTGTGTCCGCCTTTTCCGATGGCGAGGCTCACTTGGTCAGGCTGCAAGTACACTTCGGCGCGCTCACCCTTAATGGTGATAGAAGAAATCTTCGCGGGGCTGAGGGCGCGGGCGATGAGCAATTGCTCGTTGGCCGTGTAGTTGATGACGTCGATGTTTTCGTTTTTCAACTCGCGGACGATGCCGTGGATCCGGGAGCCCTTCATGCCGACGCAAGCGCCCACTGGGTCGACGCGGTCATCGTATGATTCTACGGCGACTTTGGCACGGTCTCCAGGAGCGCGCACCACTTTTTTGATGGTGATGAGACCGTCGTAGATCTCCGGCACCTCCTGCTCGAACAAGCGCGAAAGGAACTCTGGCGCTGTGCGGGAAAGGATGATGCGGGGGTTGTTGTTGCGGATGTCCACCTCTGCCACCACCGCGCGTACTGCGTCCCCTTTGCGGAAGAAGTCACCCGGGATTTGTTGGTCCCGTGGCATGATGAGCTCGTTGTCGTCATCGTCGACGAGCAAGATTTCGCGCTTCCAGATCTGGTAGACCTCGGCGGAGATGATCTCGCCGACGCGGTCCTTGTATTTGCGGTACAAGGCGTCCTTCTCCAGCTCCATGATTTTGCCTGCCAGGTTCTGGCGCATGGAGAGCACATTGCGTCGGCCAAAGTCGACGAGCTTGATTTCTTCTGAAACTTCTTCGCCCACCTCGAAGTCGTCCTCAATCTTGAGGGCCTCGGTCAGGCCGATTTCCGCGACAGGGTCCTCCACTTCGCCATCTTCCACGATTTCGCGGTTGTGCCAAATTTCGAGGTCACCCTTTTCGGGGTTGATGATGATGTCGAAGTTGTCATCAGAACCGTACTTCTTGATGATCATATTCCGGAACACTTCCTCGAGAATACCCATCATGGTCTCGCGGTCGATGTTCTTCAACTCCTTGAACTCCCTAAAGGAGTCGATCAGGTTCACCGTATCCATTATTGCTTGAATGAGATCTTGACTTTCGTTGTTGCGATGGAATCCCAGCCCAGCTCATGCCGGTCTGTGACCCATTCTTTGGCCTTCCGGCCTTCAATTCTTCTTTTTTCCTTGTGCTCCAGGACGATGCCCTCATCGTTGACCTCGGTCAGGGTGCCTTCCACTTTGTGACCGTCATGCTGCTGCACGGTTACCACACGCCCAATATTCTTGTCGTATTGCGGGCGGATTTTGAGCGGCTGGTCCAGACCCGGGGTAGACACTTGGAGCGCAAAGTCGTGCACTTCTCGGTCCAATTGACCTTCGATCAAACGTGATATGGCGACACAGCGAGAGATGGGCATGCCTTCAGGGGCATCGACCAAGACCCGGATGTCCGACCCCTCTGAAACGTGCAGGTCCACGAGGAAGCCACCCTCTTCAGAGAGGTGGTTTTCAACCCATTGGCGGATTTCCTGTGCGTTAATCATCGTGGTCTTCGTCGCAATTTTTGGGGAAGAAGAAGGGGGGCTTTCGGCCCCCCTTTCCTTGTATCTCCCAACGTTGACAGTGCGAAAGTAGGCAAAATCCGGTGGATGCCCGCAGAACTGAAGCGGAGCAAGGCACATCTTTGCTTCATGTCGCATGTCCTTCGAATGATCGCGGAAGGGGAGCACCAGCAACAGGACTTCAAGACGCGCATCGATGATAGCCGCAAAATCGCGCGCACGCTCGTGGCGTTTGCCAATGCGGACGGTGGCCGTTTGCTCATTGGCGTCAAGGACAACGGCACGGTGAGTGGCGTCCGTGTGGATGAAGAACTGCACATGGTCGAAGCGGCGGCAGAGATGTACTGCCGGCCTGCTGTGGCCTTTCAATCACAGGTGTGGAAGGCCGACATCCGCAGTGTGGTAGAGGTCGTGGTAGAACCATCGCGCCAGCGCCCTCACCGTTGTGAGACGGAGGACGGAGATTGGCAAGCATACCTGCGATTGGAAGATGAGAACATCAAGGTCAATGCCGTTTTGGCGCGTTGCTGGGACCACGGATTTCGGGCAGACCGCCCTGCGTTTGAGTACGACCGCAACGTGGGCCGGCTCTTCAAGTCTTGGCGCAACGGCAAACTGCTGGGTTTTCGCCAGGTCATGCGCACGGTGCGTCGCGCACCTGCAGCTGTGGAAGATCTGCTGGCCTTGTTGGTGGGTTGGGGCATTGTAGAAATGGTGTTGGGTGACCGCAACTTCATGTATGGCTTGGCCGATGAAGAGGCCTTGATCAACCTTGAAACCCGAGGGCCTGCGCTGTTTGACTTGTCGGTTTTGCCCCCCTCACCATCGGTCCGTCGGCTCAAGCCGCGTGGGGTGCGTCCGGTGGACCCTCGTGCATTGCCTCCTGAATCATGACCTTCGCACCGTGGCCGCACACAATAAACCCCATCACAGGCGCGTCAGTCCGCTGGCACAACTCCTCTTCATGCACACCGATTTAGTCCCTGTTCTCCGAGGCCGCACTTTGGCAAGGCATGCCGTGGTGCGCACTGCGACGGTCCTGTCTTTGTTCATGGGGTGGTCAGGAGTGTGGGGTCAAATAGAAACCGGGTCCTGGCAGGACCTGCCCAATTTCACCAAGGGGCGTGCCGTCGCTGCTGTTGATGGAGCACCGCTTTTGGTGGTGGCGGGGGAAACCGCCATTTATGGGATGGGTGTCACTGCCGATGGGCGGAGCAATGGAGAGGTCCAGCGTTTTGGGAAGGCCGATGGACTCAGCCGCTCGGATGTTGCCGCATTGGCCCTGGCGGGTGAATCGGGCTTGGCCATTGTGGGCTACGATGACGGAACCTTCGACCTGGTCTCTTTCGATGTGGATGGCACCTTGGGTCAGGTAGTGGCGGTCAAGGACCTCGCAGAAGCAGACTTGCCGGGTAACAAGCGCCCCAACCAATTGGTCGTGGAGGGTGAACGGCTTTTGGTTTGCACCGATATCGGGGTTGTGGAATTCGACCTAGGCGCTTTGGAAGTCAGGGATACTTGGAAACTGGAGCAGAACGGTCAGACCCTGCCGATCCGCTCGGCGGTGTTGGCAGAAGACCGTTGGTGGCTCGCCACAACACAAGGGGTGTGGTCTGCTCCTGTGAATGCCGCCTTTCCTGGCGATCCAGCGACGTGGGAGCAAGACCTGGCATTGCCGGCATCCGACATCCGGTCCATCGTTCGGGGCTCGGATGGCCGACTGGCCTTGATCGAGCGGCGCGATGGGGCCGATGCCATATGGTTGCGGCCAGCGGGCCAATCGGTTTGGCAGGAGACGACAGGTGAGTATTCGGAACGATGGACTGCATTGGTGTCGGATGGCGAACGCCTGTGGGCCTCCACCGTATTCGGCATCTTGGAAACCGATGCGGATTGGCTTCCTGCAACCTTGAGAACGGATGCCGGTCCGATTTACCTCCAGCCCAATGGCGTGGCCGCTGCCGGTGGCGGCTGCTGGGTGGCCAATGCACACTCCGGTGCGCTGTGGTTGGATTCAGGTGGTCTTGAGGCCGCCTTTGAGGGGCCGTTTGCACCCAATGGACCCAGGTCCAATGCGGCTTGGAGAATCGATGCGTGGAACGACAGGTTGTGGGTGGCCACCGGCGGCACCGAATCGAGCGGCGTACCACTGTATCGCAAGGAGGGATTCAGCGGACGAATTGGCACTTTCTGGTGGGCCATAGCCCCCCCAGAGGGCGAGGCGGGCGCTGAGGGCGTGCAGGATCCGATGGAGGTCAGCATCGACCCCACCCGCCCGGAGCGCGCTGTCTTCGGCAGTCTCGAAGAGGGGTTGATCGAGGTCGAAGGGCCTCAGATTTCGCGGTTTTGGAACCCCAGCAATGCGCCGCTGGAGTGGAATGCGAATTGGTCCACCTCCCGGTGCACAGTGACGGCATTGGACTTCGATCGGCAAGGAAACCTGTGGCTGTTAAACGAAGGCACAGAGCGGCCTTTGAAGCTGTTGGATGCCGAGGGCAATTGGCACGAGTTTGATGTGGAAGGGCTCGATGTTTCCACGCGGTTTACACGGGTATTGGCTACACAAGCAGATCAACTGTGGATCCTGCTCGGAGATGGAGAAGGTGTGGTGGTGATGTCCACTGGCGGCACGCCTGCGGACCCTTCAGATGACGATGTGCGGTTTTTGAGTCAGCAGGAGGGAGAAGGGGGCTTGCCGAGCTCTTTTGTTTACGCGGTGGAGGAGGACCTCGACGGCGAAATTTGGGTGGGAACCCTCCAAGGCCCTGCCGTCTTTTATCAACCCCAGGGGCTCTTCACGGCCGAGGGGTTTGATGCCCAGCAAATCCTGATCGAACAGGATGGGAATTTCCAGTTTCTGCTCGAGACCGAAACCGTGTGGGACATCGCCTTGGATGGCGGCAACCGCAAATGGCTGGCTACGGTCAACAACGGGGTGTTTTTGTTGAGTCCTGACGGCCGAGAACAGGTGGCGCATTTTACCGCTGAAAACAGTCCGCTTCCTGCCAATGAGGTCTATGACATGGCCATTGACCAGGCCTCGGGACTCGTCTATTTCGCCACCCCAATGGGCATGACCTCTTACCGCGGAGAGGCCACCAATTTTATCCCTGAGCTCGGTGCGGGTCCGCTGCGCATTTTCCCCAATCCATGGAAGCCCGAATACGCACCCAAGGTGACCATAGATGGTTTGGCTTTTGCCTCGGAAGTGCATGTCTTGAACGCTGCTGGTGAGCGGGTGCGCAAACTCGAGAGTGCCGGCGGCCGGGCAGTGTGGGACACCATGGATGATGTGGGCCGTCCCGTTCCAGAGGGGGTGTATTTCTTGTTGGCGGGAGAAGCCGCAGGGAAGAGTGGGACCTCATCCAAAATGGTCATCTTGCGGTGATGCAAAATCGAATGGCTTGGGCATTGGCCCTGTGTGGTGTGTTGTCTTTCGGCCCTGTGTCGGCCCAGAACGACGCGCCCTGGTGGCGCCAACTGTTCGGTCCAACAAAAGACACCGAGCAGCCAGCTCCAGAGATGCAGCCCATCGGGTTTCCTGAAGAATTGGATTCCCCATCCGGGTCGCCAGAGGAGGACCTTATGGAGGAGACCGCCGAGGATAACATCCCGGATTCTGAGGACGTCATGCTCACAGGGTGGGAAGCCATGGACATGGGTTCCGTGGCCTGGAACATCCCGTTGTCCATTCAGGAAATGGACACCTTGAAACAAGCCGAAGGGGACATTCGCATTCCAGGATTTAGGGTGCAATTGTTCATGGGGAAATTGGACTCAGCGCGAGCTTTGCGCCAACACTTGACGGAAGAACTGGCGTTGGAATTGGAAATTCATTTGACGCCTTACCCTCCAATTTTTGGTGTTCAGGTGGGAGACTTTCGGACAGCGCTTGCTGCGCATCGGGTTATGCACGGTCTGAAGCGCATGTATCCCAATGCATTGGTTGTCCCAGCGGCATTAGATCCTGAGCGTGCTTTTCCGGTTTCGAAGGGTTGCACTTGGGCCCCTTGATTGCTTGTTGAACACTTGTATTGAAGAATCTCCCCCCTCAAGCCCTGCGGGGGTGCAGTTTGGGTTCTACATTTGCCGGCGAAAATCAAGCGTAAAACATGTTCGGATTTGAGAGCGCGAAGCAAGTCCTCCCCAGATTGAGGGGGTTGGCTTCCGTCGTAGCGATTGCCACGCTCGCATTGCCCACGGCCCTTCACGCGGGCATTTGGGACGAGGGAAACATTGAGAACGGTCAAGCACTGTTCAATGCCAACTGTGCCTCGTGTCACTTGGTGTCCAATGAGGTCTTGGCCGCCCCTGGTCTTGCGGGCATTGCTGACCGATGGGGTTCCAGCGAGGAGATCCTCGTCCAGTGGATTCAGAATCCCCAAGCTGCAGCGGCCACCGGAGATCCCTACGTGAAGTCCTTGGTTGACCGTTATGTCGGCACCTACGGATGGATGACCGCTCAAGCGGTGAGCGCGGACGATGTCAAGGACATCATGGCCTACGTCCAAAACCCGCCAGACGTTGTCGCCTCGGCAGACACCGGGACGGACTGCCCCACGATTTATGACGCCATCGAAGAAGAGCAAAGCGCCAACGGAACCATTTGGTTCCTCATCCTGCTGACCCTTTTCCTCATCATCGCGCTGAGTGCTGCGACGGTGCGCAAGTCCTTGGAGAAGGCCGCCGATGCTGCCGCAGATTCTGAGGACTTGCCCTACGGTGTGCGCCTCCAGGCCTGGGCTTGGGACAACCGCACTTTTGTGAGCATCCTCGGATTGTTTGTCACCGCATACTTGGTGGTCATTGGCTACCAAGCGCTGATGGGCGTGGGCGTTTACCAAGGATATACCCCAGACCAGCCGGTCAAGTTCATCCACAGCGTGCACGTCTGTGAGAACGAGGTGGATTGCCAATACTGTCACCACAGTGCCTACGAGTCCAAGCATGCGGGCATTCCTTCCACCAACGTCTGTATGAACTGCCACAAGGCGGTGAAGAAGGGCAGCCGCTACGGCGAGGTGGAGATTGGCAAGATCTACGCCGCGATTGGATTTGACCCCGAGTCAGGAACCTACCTCGATGGAGAAGGCAAGAATGGTTACCAGGGTCCTCAAGACGATTTCCAGGGCGAGCCGCTCAAATGGAACAAGGTGCACAACCTGCCTGACCACGTTTTCTTCAGCCACCAGCAGCACGTCGTTGTGGGTGGATTGGAGTGCCAAAACTGCCACGGCGACGTCGGCAAGTACACCGTAGGACGCGTAGCGCCTGTGGAGGAGATCAATGGACTGGTGGATGATTTCCCCGGCTTGATTGAATTGTCCAAGCCCACCCTCACGATGGGCTGGTGCATCGAGTGCCACAACAAGGCGGAAATCAGCTTTGCCTCCTCGGGCTACTACGAGGACATTCACGACAGGTTGAAGGATGACCTGCGCGGAAATGAGGAGCTGCGCCGCTACATGGAAGACGAAAAAACGACGGTAAAGGAACTCGGGGGCTGGGAATGCTCCAAGTGCCATTACTAATTCGACTGTTAAAGCAAATCAGGGATCTGCCCCATGGCTGACAACAAGATTTACTGGTCCGGACTCGAAGAGTTGGACCGTACCCCAGAGTTCGAACGGATCGAATCACAGGAGTTTCCTGCTGAACGCCCCGTAGACACCTTCCTCGCCGACGATCGCCTCCAGAGGGCGAACACGGGCCGCCGGGACTTCCTCAAGTTCATGGGCTTCAGCGTGACCGCTGCCACCCTCGCCGCTTGTGAGACGCCCGTGGTCAAGTCGATTCCTTACACGAACAAGCCCGAGGAGATCACGCCGGGCGTCGCGAACTACTACGCGTCCACCTATTACGATGGCCACGATTTCGTGAACGTCTTGGTGAAGACCCGTGAGGGACGTCCCATATTCGTGAAGAACAACACCGAGACCGGTTTTGGTCGGGTCAATGCCCGGGTCAATGCCTCCGTGCTCGGTCTCTACGATTCTGCCCGCTTGCAAGCGCCTCACCTCAATGGTGAAGCCACGACATGGGGCGACTTGGATGCTGCAGTGACCAAGGGCTTGTCCGGCAATGGTCGCAAAGTGTTGTTGACCGGCACGGTCATGAGTCCCAGCATGAAGCGCGCAGCCGCTGCGTTGGCAGCTTCTTCCGGAGTGGAGCACATCCAATGTGATGCGGTGAGCTACAACGCCGCAGTGGAAGCCATGGAGATGGAATTCGGCCGCCGGGTATTCCCTTCATATCAATTGGACCAGGCCGAGACGGTGGTGTCCTTGAACGCCGACTTCCTCGGCACGTGGGGCGACACGGTATGGTACACCCAGCAGTGGGCCAAGACGCGCCGTCCAGAAAACGGCAGCATGAGCCGCCTCCACGCTTTTGAGAGCGTGATGTCCCTGACGGGATCCAATGCGGACACCCGCACCCGAGTCAAGCCGTCTGAGCAAGGGCGTGTTGCAGCGGCTTTGTTGCGCGAATTGACTGGTCAGGGAGCGGCTGTTTCCCTCGACGAGGCGGTCATGGCAGGCGTGAAGGCAGCTGCAGCTGACCTCAAGCGCGCTGGTGCCAAAGGGTTGGTGATCGCGGGTGACAACGACGTTGCGACCCAGCGCATTGCCAGTGCCATCAACCGCAACCTCGGTGCGGTGGGAACGACGGTGAAGGTCAACGCCACCCCGAGCTTGTACCAGGGTGATGACAAGGCCATGGCACAGTTGGTGGCCGACATGAACGCCGGCCGCGTGTCGGCATTGATTGTCGACGGAATCAACCCTGCCTACCACGGTGCTGATGCTGAAGGATTCAAAGCGGGCTTGGAGAAAGTCGGCTTTAGTGTGTCTACAGCCTTGTTTGCCGATGAGACGGCCAGCCGCTGCACGGCCATGGCACCGACCCATCACTGGCTGGAGGGCTGGAACGATTTGCAAATCGATGCCCCGCGCATCGAGTTGGCGCAGCCGACCATTCAGCCCCTTTACAACACCCGCCACACCACGGAGAGCCTGATGGCATGGGCGGGTCAACCAGTCGACGCCTACACTTTCCTGCGCCAGACGCACAATGCGGCATACACGGCGGATGCCATGTACACCGACCAGGATTGGAATAAGGGGGTCCACAACGGATTCCTCGCGGTCAATGTGTCAGAGGAGGCGGCACCGGTCCACACGGGTGCTGATCTTGGTGGCGCACTGCGCACGGTAGCAGCACACAAGGGTGGCAGCTTTGAGCTCGACCTGTACCGCAAGGTGGCGATTGGCGATGGACAGCAGGCCGGCAACCCCATGTTGCAGGAGACACCTGACCCCATCACGAAGACCACTTGGGACAACTACGTGACCATGGCCCGCGTGGACATGGAGGCGATGGGCCTCAATACCTACATCGCCCAGGAAGACCCCGCTTCCGTGGTCAAGGTCACGGTGGACGGCAAGTCCCTTGAGCTGCCTGCATTCCCTCAGCCCGGCCAGACGCCAGGAACGGTGGGAATCGCCCTCGGCTATGGCCGTGGTGCAGGCAATGAAGCCATTGGAAAGGCGGCCTATCAGGTGGGCGAAGGGGGAGACCACCTCGCGGACGCTGAAGGCAACCTGGTGCCGATTGGAAAGAACGCCTTTGGCTTGGCACCTGTTGTGGATGGCATGCCCACCCGCGCGGCCTTTGACGTGAGCGTCGAAGCGACGGGCGGTACCTATCCCTTGGCCTGCACCCAGATTCAGCACACTTACATGGGGCGGGATTCCGTGGTCAAGGAAACAACGCTGGACAGCTACCTCGCTGAGGCCGATGTCAAGCGGGGCGATGCGACTTGGAACAAGACCATCGGATTGAATGTCCACGACGACATCAATGGTGACGGTGAGATCAACGCCCTTGACAAGAAGGCGGCTGGTGAGTTTGACCTGTGGCATGAGCACGCCGTGGACGGTGTGGGTCACCGTTGGGGCATGGCCATCGACCTCACGAGCTGCATCGGTTGCAGCGCTTGTGTGACGGCTTGCCACATCGAAAACAACGTGCCCGTAGTGGGCAAGGACGAGGTGCGTCGCCACCGCGACATGCACTGGATGCGCATCGACCGTTTCTATGCTTCCGATTGGGACATGGAGCGCGGTGAGGAGGAAGGCCTTGGGGTCATTTCCACTTACGGCAAGATGGAGGAGCCGGGGGCCAACCCTCAGACGGTCCACATGCCGATGATGTGCCAGCACTGCAACCACGCTCCTTGTGAGACGGTGTGTCCAGTGGCGGCCACGACCCACTCCAATGAGGGGGTCAATCAAATGACGTACAACCGTTGTATCGGAACGCGCTACTGCGCGAACAACTGCCCCTTCAAGGTGCGCCGATTCAATTGGTTCCACTACCCTGGATACGACAAGTTCCAGAACTTCAACCCCGCTCAGGATGCCATCCAGCGGATGGTCCTCAACCCTGACGTTGTGGTCCGAAGCCGTGGCGTCATGGAGAAGTGCAGCCTTTGTGTGCAGCGCACGCAGGGTGCCAAGCTGGAGGCCAAGAAGGCAGGCACACCGCTCGAGGACGGCAGCGCCATTACGGCCTGTGCCGAGGCGTGCCCCACCAATGCCATCACGTTTGGCGACCTCAACGACAACAGCAGCGAGGTGCGCGCGACTTACGACAACAACCGGACTTACCACGCCTTGGAGGAGGTGGGCATTCAGCCCAACGTCGCCTACTTGACAAAGGTCCGTAACACCCCTAAGGCCTGATCACATGCAGCAGGAAGCCGCCATTCGGGAACCCCTGATCCTGGGGAACAAGAGCTACAAGGACATCACCGATGATGTCGTTGGACCCATTGAGGGCAAAGCGCCCCTGGGATGGAAGATCATGATCACCATCACCAGCATCATCGCCTTTTATGGCGTGGGCTGCATCCTCTACCTGATTGGTACGGGTATCGGTGTATGGGGTCTCAATAAGACGGTCGGTTGGGCCTGGGACATCACCAACTTCGTGTGGTGGGTCGGAATCGGTCACGCCGGAACGTTGATTTCTGCCGTACTGCTGCTCTTCCGCCAGAAGTGGAGAATGGCGATCAACCGCTCTGCAGAGGCCATGACCATTTTCGCGGTGATCATGGCGGCGGTGTTCCCCGGCATCCATATGGGACGCATCTGGGTGAGCTACTGGGTGTTGCCATTGCCCAACCAGTTCGGTTCGCTGTGGGTGAACTTCAACTCGCCCCTGTTGTGGGACGTGTTTGCCATCTCGACCTACTTCTCGGTGTCTTTGGTGTTCTGGTATATCGGCTTGATTCCCGACTTCGCGACCATCCGCGACAGGATGACCAAGCCGCTGCAGAAGAAGATTTACGGTGTACTCAGCTTCGGCTGGAGCGGACGGGCCAAGCACTGGACCCGTTTTGAAGAAGTGAGCTTGGTGCTCGCGGGCATCGCGACACCACTGGTATTCTCTGTGCACTCCATCGTATCCATGGACTTCGCCACCTCGGTGATTCCCGGTTGGCACACCACCATTTTCCCGCCATACTTCGTGAGTGGAGCGGTCTTCTCAGGGTTTGCCATGGTGCAGACCCTCTTGCTCATCATGCGCAAGACGATGAACCTGGAGAACTACATCCACACCAAGCACGTGGAGTACATGAACATCGTCATCATCGTGACTGGATCCATCGTGGGTGTGGCGTACCTGACGGAGCTGTTCATCTCCTGGTACAGCGGTGTGGAGTATGAGAGCTACGCCTTCATCAACCGTTTCAGTGGTCCTTACAGCATGAGCTACTGGATCATGATGACCTGCAATGTGATTTCACCGCAGCTGTTCTGGTTCAAGAAAATCCGCCGGAGTTTGGTGGCCACGTTTGCCCTGTCCATTGTCGTCAACATCGGCATGTGGTTCGAGCGCTACGTGATCATCGTGACCTCACTTCACCGGGACTTTGACCCCTCATCATGGGGTGAGTTTCACGCGACCAACATCGACGTGGGCATCTTCATCGGTACCCTCGGCATCTTCTTCACCTTGTTCTTGTTGTTTGCCCGGTTCTTCCCGGTGTTGGCCTTGAACGAATTGAAGACCATCCTGAAGTCAAGCGGAGAGGAGCACAAGCGCCTCCAATCCAACGGCAAGTCCAACCACTAAGACGACAACATGGAATCCAAGAAGGTCCTCCACGTCATGTACGACGACGACGGCAAGCTGCTGGAAGCGGCCAAGCAACTCGTCGCCAAGGGCATCCGGGTCAAGGATGTCTACAGTCCTTTCCCGGTGCACGGCATCGATCCCATTATCGGGGTCAAGCGCACACGCCTGGCCATCGCTTCTTTCATGTACGCCACGACCGGAACTTGCCTCGCGTTGTTCGGCATGTGGTACTTCATGATCCAGGACTGGCCCATGAACATCGGTGGTAAGCCGAGCTTCAGCTTGATCGAAAATTTGCCCGCCTTTGTGCCGGTGACCTTTGAGTTTAGCGTGTTGTGCGGTGCGCACGGCATGGCGCTGACTTATCTCCTGCGCAACGGCACGTTGCCCGGCATGCCCGCGTCCAACCCGGACCCCCGCACGACGGATGACAAGTTTGTGATGGAGATCCTCACCGAGGAGAACGAAATGGATGCAGCGGCTTTGGAAGCGGCTGTCAATGAAACTGAACTGCTGGAGCTCAGCATCAAGGAGTACACCGCATGAAGACCGCACAACATACCCTGTTGGCCACCTTCGCCGCCGTCTGGTTGACGGCCTGTGTGACCGACCCGAACAGTCCCGGATTGGAGTACATGCCCGACATGTACCGCAGCCCTGCCGTGGAGGCTTACGTGGACTATGGTCAGGAGCCCTATGAGGTAGGCGAGGAAGTGGCCCGCGCGCAACGCAACACGCCATCAAGCCGCAAGCCGGTGCCCGGTACGATTCCCTTCCGTGGAGAAGACCAGCTGGCTTTTGCCTTGCCTTATGCCTTTGCGCAGACGCCTGAGGATTATGAGCGTGCCGGCTTGGAATTGACCAGTCCACTGCTGACGAACCAGGCCAACATTGAAGCAGGCCAGCTCGTCTATGAAGCCATGTGCACCCAATGCCATGGTGTAGAAGGCAAGGGAGACGGCGCGTTGAGCCGCAACGGGCACATCGCGGGCATCCCCAGCTATGTAGACAAGCTCAAGGATTTGCCGGAGGGCAAGATGTACCACACCCTGACTTGGGGCAAGGGCCTGATGGGCTCTCACGCCAGTCAGCTAAGCCAACGCCAGCGCTGGGAGGTGATCGAGTACATCAAGGTGCTCCAACAAGGTGGTGAAATGCCGGAATTCGATGAGAATGGCATGCCGGTCGCCCCAACAGAGACCCCAGATAACGAGGATGAACCTGTCGCTGCTCCTGCCGCTCCTGCGGGCATGGGTATGGCGGACAACGCAGCATACTGAGCATCATGGATACGATGAACTTCCGTTTTGAGGGCCGCGCCAAGACCCTGACCTACATCTTGATGGGGGTCGGATTGGTGGCCTTGGTTTCCGGTTTCCTCACCGATGACAGCCATGGGCACCAGCGTTTCTGGGCCAACATGTTGGTCAACGGCTTCTTCTTTTTCTCGCTCGCCTTGGGCGCGCTGTTTTTCTACGCCTTGCAATACGCCACTGAAAGTGGTTGGAGTGCGGTGTTGAAGCGCCTTTTTGAAGCCATTTATGGGTTCCTGCCCTATGGTGCAGGGATGATTTTGCTCGTGCTGTTGGCCGGACAATTCCACATGCACCACTTGTATCACTGGATGGACCACACGCTCTATTACGAGTATCTCCTCCCGGATGGCAGCTACAGCCATGATATGGTGGAAGGCGCAGTGGCCAACCCCAATTTCGACCACATCATCGCCAACAAGAGTGCCTACCTCAATGGGAGCTTCTTTTGGGTACGGACGTTGGTTTACATCGCGACCTTCTTGATTTTCGCCCGTTTGTTCCGCAAGTGGAGCTTGGCGGAGGATGAAATCGGAGGCACGGACTTGCACTTCAAGATGTACCGCCGTGGCGCCTTGTTCCTGGTGTTCTTCGCTGTGTTCAGCTCTACCCTTTCATGGGACTGGATCATGTCCATTGATACGCACTGGTTTTCTACCCTCTTCGGGTGGTACATCTTCAGCGGTATGTGGGTGAGCATGTTGATTTTCGCGACGGTGACGCTGACCTGGTTGCGGAGCAAAGGATATTTCCCAGAGGTCAATGAGAGCCACATGCACGACATGGCCAAGTGGGTCTTTGCCATTTCCATGTTGTGGAGCTATCTCTGGTTCTCCCAGTTCATGCTCATCTGGTACTCCAACATCCCGGAGGAGGTGACGTACTACATCGCCAGGATGTTCACCAACTACAAGGTGCCGTTCATCGGCATGTTCTTCGTGAACTTCGCCATCCCATTCTATGTGTTGGTGGCCCGGGATGCCAAGCGGAATCCGAAATTCCTGATTCCCGTCTCGTTTCTCATTTTTTGTGGACACTACACGGACGTGTATTTGCTCGTCGTACCCGGAACGCTGCACGACCACGCGCATTTCGGTTTCTTTGAATGGGGAAGTTTCCTCGGGTTCCTTGGGTTGTTCATTTACGTCACGCTGCGAAGGCTCGCCTCTGCTCCGTTGATCGCGGTGAACCATCCCTACCTCGAAGAATCGAAAGCCCTTCACTATTGACCCATCACTGAGGCATCATGCAGCTGCTTATCCTCCTCGTTGTAATCGTCGGAATCGTTGCTATTGGGCAACTGGCGAAAGTCTACGAACTGTCCTCACGTCTTTCAGGGCGTCGTGAAGAGGACATCACTCACGCGGATACCCGTTTGAATGCCAACCTGTGGTTGGTGTTTATGGTGGTCTTTTTCGCTTCGGTCATCTATCTGTACATCGCCTACGGGGATTATGCCCCACCAGCAGCCTCCGAACACGGGGTTGAGTTGGATTGGCTGATGAGCTTCAACATTTGGATCATCACCGCGGTGTTCTTCTTGGTGAACTTCCTGCTCTTTGCTTTTGCCTGGAAATACGCCTACGACAAGGACAGAAAGGCCACCTTCTTTCCACATGACAACCGGCTGGAGTTGATCTGGACGGTGATTCCCTCCATCGTTTTGGCGGTGATCATCATCTATGGTTTGCAAACGTGGAATGTCATGACAGGCGCGGCTTCCGCTGAAGCGCTGAGGGTAGAGCTCTACTCCAAGCAATTCGATTGGACTGCGCGCTACCCTGGCAACGACGGTGAATTTGGTCAGTCCAACTACAACTTGATCACGCCATTGAATCCATTGGGCATCATTACCTCTGAAGGGGTGGAGGACGCCATGGCCGACATCGAGAAGCAGATCAGCAAGCTCGAGGGGGACCTCGCGATGGAAAAAGGGCTGCTTCTGGCTGAGCGCAGCCGGCTTGAGGCGAGCATGGCCTCCGACGACCACGGTCACGGAAACCATGATCACGCGGACCATGGCCATGACGACCACGGTCACGATGATCACGCGGACCATGGCCATGACGACCACGGAGACGATGATCACGCGGACCATGGCCATGACGACCACGGAGACGATGATCACGCGGACCATGGCCATGACGACCACGGA
>JADHLY010000021.1 GCA_016780385.1 Flavobacteriales bacterium | reverse complement strand
TCGTCCAGGTGCGCTCCAACGTGTAGCTGTCTGCACAGTCACCGTCGGTGCGAACTTCTCCGTCGTAAGTGGTGCTTGGAGCACCGTCACAGTTGTCACTGACGCCCAAGCTGGCAATCGTAGCCACAGCTGGAACTGCGTCACACTCCACATCCACCACGTCTGCGGGGAATGAAGTGAACTCAGGAGCTGTTGAGTCATCAATGGTAATGTCTTGAATGTGCTGAGCGAGATTCTCATCACAATCGTAGACGCTGTAGGTACGGCGAATGACGTACTCCTGGTCACAAGCACTGGAGAGGATCACGTCCTCATAGGTGACCGTGATGTCCGCATCGCAGTTATCCATCGCCTCAGCGTGGAGACCGTCGCCAGGCACATACACAGGAACTGCGTATCCGTCGACATCACCCGTGAGGGAAGCATCACTGCACTCCAACGTCAAATCAGCGGGTGCCAAAGTGAACACAGGAGCTGTTTGGTCAACCGTCACCACAATCTGTTGGATGGAGGTGCTGTTGCCGCACATATCATAAGCGGTGTAGTCAATGATGTAGTCGTCGGTACAGGCGCTGGAGAGCGGCGTGCACTCAACGTCCACATGGCTCATCTCACAGTTATCAGTAACCGTAGCCAACCCAATGCTGTTGAGGTACTCGTAAGAGCAGTCTCCCCAGAGGTCACACTCGATCGTGTCAACCTGGAGGTAGCTGAAGCTTGGTGCGATTTGATCCTGAATATCAATGCGCTGGTTGTCACTCACGGCCATGGAGTTACCACAGCTATCGGTAGCAATGGCCGTCCAAGAACGGATGATGCTGTAGCAACCGGTGCTGACGCTGTCGACAATGTTGTCGGTGTAGTCCAAGCCCGTAGCAGCCAAATCACAGTTGTCAGAATATGTGGTCGCAGCCGTTCCCGTGTTGCTTGGGTCGAGGTCTACGAAGCACAGGCCATTCACGTTGAGCGTGATGTCAGCAGGTGCTTCCACCGTGACTTCTGGCTGCGTGTTGTCTTCGATCGTGATGGTCTGTAAGTGGAAGGCCTGGTTGCCGAAGCAATCCGTCGCCACCCAGGTGCGGTTCAACACGCGGCAGCTGCTCGCAGTGTATGAAGCCGTTGTTTCTCCGACGAGCTCGACACAGACAAACACATTGTCTCCATCAGCGAAGCCGGAAGTGTTGGGATCGAAACCAGCAGCACAACCGTACTCTGAGTCGTCACAGTTGTCGCTGAAGAGCACCACTTCGTCCTCCGCAAGGTTGTCAGCCAACCATGCATCGCTGATCGCGCAATCAAGGGTGATGTCATCACCTCCTGAAACGTAGAGAGGAGCAGTCACATCATTACGGTCAACCGTCTGAATGTTGAGCTGAGCAATGTTGCAGAGCTCATCGAACGCCACGTAGTGGAACTCAACAAATTCGCCGTCCTGGCAATCCGTAGCGTAGTCCACGGTAGGATCGAGGGTGGAGATGATGTCACCGGCTTGTCCGAATGCAGGCTCGCCTGCAATGGCACCGCTCCAGCTGAACCAACCTGAGAAGCCATTGGCATCACAGTTGTGGTTGTTGGCACCGTCACCCAACTGGTAGCCAAAGTACTGGCTGGCTGGCTGGTGGTTGAAACGCAAGAGCGTTCCGAACTGCCAATCTCCACGGCCCGTAGCGTAGCTCATGTCGTTGTTGAGGACGTACATGGTCCATTCGTCCGTGTTCACTTCACAACCGTAGTCGTTCTTGAAGCCTCCGCCCCAAGCGTCACCTGCCGTGCGGCCATCGAAGTAGAAGTGGATGTCCAAACCACGGTTACCGTCGTTCATGTCCATCACAGCACCTTCCAAGAGGGCTGTTCCGTTTTCGTACTGCGTCAGGGTTACACCTCCTGCAGCTGCGTCTTCTACGAAGTAGGTCGCTTGACCCATGTCTCCGTCGATGTCGTAGAACTGCAACAGGGCGTCAATACCGTTGTTGAAGTTGGCATCGTCACCAGCACTCAGAACATTCCAAGTCTGGCTAGTACCACCGCCGTTCTCAGCCTGATTGCGTCCGTCGAACTGCAACTTGGTGCTGTGCACGGCATCAATCTCAAGCTCTGAGCATGCGAAAGCCGCAACATCAGAAGCTGCCATCGCCGCATCCAACTCAGACTCGCACTCCACAGAGTAGTCTGCAATGCTTCCCGTCATGTCCAACTCCGTGCAACCGAGGCATGGGTCAGCCGATGCAAGGGCGATCACTCCTCCGAGTGTGTACACCTTACTGCCGCTATCGAAGCTATACGCTCCATCAATCACGGAGTACATATCTCCACTGATCAACGACTGGATGGCGCGGTTGCCCGCTCCGTCATCGCTGTACTGGAAGATCTCACCGTACCAGTTGGTGATTTGATCACCGTTCTCCAAGGCATCACAGAAGCCCAAGAAGACGTGTCCTGCAAGCAGGTCACCAATCACCTCCTGGCTCAAGGCCTCGAGGTTATAACCTGCAGAAGACCAAGCGCCGTCTGTAGGGAGGAACAGTGTTCCACAGCTCGCAGCTTGTGTGCAGGCGGCACATTGTCCCCAAGTGTCGTTGATGTCACCTGAACCTACTTCCCACAAGCGGTTAGCATAGCTGTAGTAGTCCGTGATGGGGGCGCAAGCGCCATTCAAGTAGTCGTCATATCCATCATCATACAAGAGGTCAGCTCCAAAGTCGAGAAGGTCCTCGTACTCACCGTTGATGACCCACTTGTACTCCATGTTGTCGCCAGGAGCGGGATCGAACACAACCTGCCAGATTCCCTCAGAAACCTCAGCAGCCTCAGGCCCGCCATTGGGGTCCCAACCCCACAATGGTCCGCTGATGCGGACAGACATCACGTCTTCAATGCCGCTGCAGCTCAAGTCGAGCGTGGCGACCATTCCGGTCATTTGACCACCAATACCGAGGTCAAATCCAATACCCAATCCGTCAAACGCATCGGTGAAGTTGGAAGAACCACCGCCACCACTGACCACGAGGTCTGAAATGATGCTGATAGTAGAATCAAGATCGTCTCCGCTGACCTCGTTGATGATGTCGAGCACCTCGTCGAGGTCTTCGTCTTCATCACAGGTTCCATCCTCGTCGGCGTCGTTCAAACAAACACCGTCGCAGTCGACGTTGCTCACTCCGTAAAGGTCAATCGGGTACTGGCAAGAGCCGTCCTCATTGTTGGCCTGGGCGAAGTAGTTACAGGCCTCAGTGTCCGTACAGCCGCTGATGATGCAAGTGCCATCGTCGATGTCGGCACCGGTATAGTAGTTGTCAGCGATTGGATCGGTACAACCTGTGCAGCTGAAATCGTCGTCCGTGGCGGCAGCGTTGTAGTTGTTGGCGAGCTCGTCGGTACAACCGGGGATCTCGTCCTCGTCACACACACCGTCATCGTCAGTGTCATTGTAGCAATTGCCGTCGCAATCAAGGTTGGTGATGCCGTTGTTCACATCCACAGGATACACACACAGGCTGTTGTCCGTGTCGGTGAAGTCACCGGCGTTACAAGCGGCAGGATCAGTGCAGCCAGCGCTCTCGCACTCGTCGCAGACACCGTCCTCGTCGGCGTCATTCAGGCAGTTGCCGTCACAATCCAAGATGGATCCGTCCGTATCATCACAAGGACCGGAGTAAATATCCAATGGGTAGTCACATGAACCGTCGTTGTCCGTAGCAGTGTCGCTGTAGTTACAAGCTTCTGCTTCAGTACATCCAGGGATTTCGCACTCGTCACAGACGCCGTCATCGTCAGCATCGTTGGCGCAATTGCCATCGCAATCCAATGCTACACCTGAACAAGGCAGAGTGTAGAGGTCCTCAGGATACAAGCAGCTGGCGTTGTCAATGATTGTCGCCTCAGCGTTGTAGTTACAAGCGTCGGTCAAACCACAACCGGAACATGACTCGTACTCACATGCCTCGTTCGCTGCGTCAGCGTAGTTACAGGCATTCGTATCAGTACAGTTGTCATCACAAGGCTCACCCAATCCGTCGCCGTCTACGTCTGTGCTGGAACCACCGCAAAGACCGCAGATGTCGTTGACGTTTCCGTCACAGTCACATTCTCCGTCAGGGATACCTGATCCACCACATACCCCACATTCGTCGAGGTAGGCGCAGGCATCATTGCCAGCGTCGTTGTAGTTACAAGCACTGGTGTCTGTGCAGTTGTCAGCGTCATCACAAATGGCATCTCCGTCGGAGTCAGCAGCGCAGTCACCGCCACAAACGCCCAAGGCGTCGAGCACGTTTCCGTCGCAGTCGCATTCGCCATCAGCAATGCCTGAACCGCCACATACGCCGCATTCGTCGAGGACATTGCCATCACAGTCGCACGCTCCATCAGCGATACCGCCACCGCCACAGATACCACACTCATCGAGGTAGGCACATGCTTCGTTACCGGCATCGTCGTAGTTACAGGCATTGGTGTCCTCACAGAGGTCGTCTGGCGTGCAGACACCATCTCCATCCAAGTCACTGAGACAGTTGCCATCACAATCGACATCTGCACTGCCATAAAGGTCAAGTGGGAAGTCGCAAGAGCCATCGTCGTCTGTTGCCGCTTCGTCGTAGTTGCAGGCATCAGCATCGGTACAACCCAAAACTGGAGCACCTGCACCGAAGTAGAAGGTGTCACGGAATTCAGTAGAACCATCTCCATTGATGAAGACCTGGCAGTAAAGCTGACCACTGAGTTCACCTGTAGTGGTGAACTGGCCGACCAATACTCTAAGGTCATCCCCTGCAATACCGTTGGCATCGCCGTTCAAGGCGTACCAAGCGCCACCGATGGCATCGTCGATGGCAATGTTACCACCGGGGAGGCCTCCTCCTGGATCGAAGTTGGTAGACCATGGGTTATCAGAAGACTGCACCGTAGCAATGGCAGCTTCACCCGCTGCAGCATTTGGCACACCTTCAAGTCCGATGGTTATCCAACTGTCAAAAGGGAGGTCGGGGTAAACAGCAAACAGCAGGGAGTTGATGCCGTTCGGCGTTGCAGCACCCAATGCGGCATGGAAGAAGTCCGTTGTCGTATTGACGAACGTTGGACTCGTAGCATCACCTGAAACTGAAGACATAAAGTCATCAGCATTATTCATGGTAACGTACAGCCGTGTACAACTGTAGCCGGTTAGGTCCGTGACACCCAGAGCACCAACGAGAATACCTATGTCTTCGTTGACGACCTCGACTTCGAGATCATAGCCTTCTGGGGCCGGAGCAGAGTTGACAGCAATTTGCTGAATCTGAGAGAATGACGTTGCCCAACAAGCAAAGAGGGCAAAAATGAGAGATGTGAGACGCATCACAAGTGATTTGGTTCCTTTGGTTTTTCCTGCCTAAAACAGGTTGTAGCAAGTTCTCAATTCTTCCCTCTCCCCCCAATTTCTTGAGCCACACTTCGTCGAATTATACCCTTCTGAAGGGGCTATGGTCAACCTCACGGAAAACAGGGGTTCGACGAAATAGGTGTAATAACTAACGAAGAGTATATTAAAGGGGTCGGAACACCGCTTTTTCTGACCAACTCAATATGACTACGTCTACAAATTTCTGTCAGATTTGTCCGTCAGAGGAGACCAACCCAGTTTCAAGAGGAGGCTGTCAACAACAAATACCGATTACCCGGAAACAACATGTAAATCAACATTTTACGATGAAAAATCGGGGTAAATGTCCGCATTGAGGATGGCTCCTGGAGCAAAACGCAGAAAATCAGATAATCCAACGGTTAATGGCCCCTCGAACAAAAAAAAGGGTCAGCTAAGTGCTGACCCTTTCTAAAAGGCGCCTCCATATTATGAGGCGTTTGTTGCGGTGGCAGGACTCGAACCTGCGACCTTCGGGTTATGAGCCCGACGAGCTACCAACTGCTCCACACCGCGATCCATTTTTCCCTCGCGGGACGGCGAAGATAGGCGGGTCCTGTTTCTTTGCAATAGAAAATCGACAACAGTGTCCACAACGAATGCAAATACCCCCCACCGAGCGGGGTTCGTGAACATCATAGGTTCACCCAACGTGGGCAAGTCCACATTAATGAACCGTCTTGTTGGAGAACGGCTCAGCATCATCAATGCCAAGGCGCAAACAACGCGTCACCGCATCATGGGTATTGTATCTGATGATGATTGGCAAATCGTCTATTCCGATACACCGGGAGTACTTGACCCCGCATACAAACTGCAGGAGGGCATGATGAAGTTCGTCCGGACTGCGCTCCGCGACGCCGATGTGCTCCTCATTGTCACGACACCCGAAGAGACCACCCTCGCCCATCCAGACACCTTAGAAAAGGTGCAGCGCATGGACATTCCTGTTCTGCTCCTCGTGAACAAGATTGACCTCGGTGAGCAAGAGGCCATCAAGGGGCACATCGAACATTGGCAAGGACTCATCCCTCGGGCCGAGATTCATCCCATCAGTGCGTTGCATGGATTCAACATGGACCACCTGCTGGAGCGCATCGTTGCCCTTCTCCCCTCCTCGCCCCCCTTTTTTCCGAAGGATGAAATGACGGACAAGCCCATGCGGTTCTTTGTCGCAGAGATCATCCGCGAGAAAATCCTCACCCACTGTCGCCAAGAAGTCCCCTACAGCAGTGAAGTTGTTGTCGACAGCTTCAAGGAAGACCGCACCAAAGAAGGGAAGCTGCTCCGCCGCATCGAAGCCCACATTCATGTCGCCCGGGATTCTCAAAAGGCCATCCTGATCGGGGCGGGTGGCAGCATGATCAAACGCCTGGCCACCGACGCCCGGAAGGACCTCGAGGGCTTTCTTCAGGAAAAAGTCTTCCTGGAACTCCGCATCAAAGTGGACAAGGACTGGAGGGATGACGAACGCAAGCTGAAACAGTACGGCTACTTCAATGGCTGAACCCAACTCAGAGCCATGACCGCCACCACCCGAATCGCCTTTCCCAACGCCAAGATCAACCTCGGCCTTCAGGTCAGAAAGCGCAGGGAAGATGGTTTCCATGCCATCGAGAGCCTCTTCCTACCCATTGGATGGTGCGACACACTCGAAGTGGAGACCCTCGACAAAAACGCGGCTTGCGGCTTGCTCAACCATGGCCTGCCGATTCCAGGACTAAGCACCGACAACCTCATCCTCCGTGCCCACAGCCTGCTCTCGAAAAGCTTCAATCTGCCGCCTGTTCAATTCCATTTGATCAAGGCCATCCCCATGGGCGCAGGACTTGGCGGGGGAAGTGCGGATGCTGCTTTTGCGCTCAACCTTCTGAACACCCATTTCAAGCTTGGACTCAGTACTTCAGAGCGCGAAGCCCTTGCCGCCCAGCTTGGTTCCGACTGCCCGTTTTTCATTCAGAACACCCCCGCCCATGTATCTGGACGCGGAGAGCACATTCGTCCAATTGCACTGCAACTCTCAGGCTGGTGGCTCGTGGTATTACATCCTGGGGTACACATCTCAACACCCCAGGCGTTTGGCTGGATCACGCCCAACGACAACCGTCCAGGCCTACAAGCATGGGAAAACAGCGCTCCAGACGACTGGAGCGACGAGCTGCACAACGACTTCACAGCCCCTGTAGCCTCAAAGGTGCCAGAAGTCGCTGAAGCCTTGCGCATGCTCGGGCGTTGGGGCGCCACGTATGCGGACATGAGCGGAAGTGGATCGGCTGTATTTGGCTGCTTCCAAGAGGAGCCAGACCCCCAATGGACCAGGTCTCTACCTCAAGGATGGGCCGGATGGAGTGGGCCCTTGAAACTGCGCTGATTGAAACTGCTCACTTAGGAGCCTTACGGTATAACAAGATGCCCAGCAGTCCGAAGAGGACATTGGGCGTCCATGCCGCCACCATCGGTGGAATACCCGCATGGGTTGCAGATACCGACATCAACTTGGCACTAAAGACGTAGACAAATCCGATCACCACACCTATCAATATGTGAATGCCCGTGCCTCCGCGCTGTCTTCTACTGGCCACACTCACCCCTATCAGCGCCATGATGTAGATGGCAAATGCATTAGAAGTGCGGGTATGGGACTCCAATTGCAGCAAGCGTTCTCCTCCCGAACCTTTGGCTCTTTCCCGCTCAATGGCGGCTTTCAGTTCGCGCCAATCCAATGTGGACATGGCTTGCGACCGCTGCCCAAAGTCTTCGATGGACATGACCAATGCCGTGTCCAAAACGGCAATCCGCTCGAAGCGCTCAAGCCCCTCGGCATCCCAACTGCGGCGCCTCAAGTTGGAGATGCGCCAGGTCTCGGCCTCGGGCACCCATTTGGCCTTACTCGCCATCCATTTCTCCGCCAAGCGGTCTCCATCCCATTGCTCCAAAACAAAGCGGTACCCCACTTTTCTGCCAGCATTCACAGAACGGAAGTACACCACCGTACCAGGTTGAATCTCCCGGTACAAGTGCTGTTCAGCGATGTGGAATTCCTTGTGGATGTACTCGACCTCGAAATCCAACTTGCGCTCGTTGGACACTGGCAAAATGACGTGCGCGATCAGCAAACTCCCCGCCACCAAAAAGGTCGAGGCGATGAAATAAGGCCGCATGAGCCGTTGGAAGGAAATCCCTCCTGCAAGCACCGCGATGATCTCACTGCGCTGCGCCAAACGGCTCGTAAACAGCAGGATCGTGAGGAATACGATGAAGGCACTCAGCATGTTTCCCAAAGCGAGACAGAAACTCACGTAGTAAGAGCCCAGGACTTCCACCCAAGGGGCACCATTCTCAATGAGCCGCTCCAGGTTTTCAGCGATATCGAACACCACTGCCACCACACAGAATAGGGCCACCATCAAGAAGAAAGTGCCCAGAAAATTCCGGATGATGTAGCGGTCGAGGATGCGCATATCTAGGCTTCAGCAGCGCTGTTCCAACACCGGAATCAAGCTGTCCTTCCAAGTGGTAAAGGTCCCGTCCGCAATGCGCTCGCGTGCCTCCCTCATCAAGTCGAGATAGAAAACGAGATTGTGCACGGTCGCAATCTGCAGCGCGAGCAACTCTCCCGCCCGGAACAAATGGCGCACATAGGCCCGGCTGTATCGCTGGTCGACATCCGCTGTACCCGTGGGGTCCAAAGGAGAGAAATCCTTCTCCCATTTTCTGTTGCGCATGTTGACTGTGCCTTGACGGGTAAACAACATGCCGTTGCGCGCATTCCGCGTCGGCATCACACAGTCAAACATGTCGACCCCCAACGCGATATTCTCGAGCAGGTTGGCCGGAGTGCCCACCCCCATGAGGTAACGCGGCTTGTCTTCCGGGAGGATCTCCGTGCACAAAGACACACTCGCATACATTTCTTCATGGGGCTCCCCTACGGACAAGCCCCCAATCGCATTGCCCACTGCCCCGCGCTCAGCGATGGCATGGGCTGAAGCCTTCCTCAACTCAGGGTAGGTCGACCCCTGTACAATGGGGAACAGCATTTGCTCATGACCGTAGTGGGGCTCCGTCTCCGCCATTCTCGCGATGCAACGGTCCAGCCAACGGTGGGTCATTTCCATAGATTCCCGGGCATACTTGTAATCACAGGGATAAGGCGGGCACTCATCAAAAGCCATGATGATGTCAGCGCCGATCACCCGCTGTATGTCCACAGCACGTTCTGGTGTAAACAGATGCGGACTCCCATCGATGTGCGACCTGAAGGTCACACCTTCCTCCTTGATTTTCCGGTTGGCCGCCAAACTATATACCTGGTAGCCGCCTGAATCCGTGAGGATGGGCCGGTCCCAGCCCATAAAACCATGCAGTCCACCTGCCTCGGACAGGACATCGAGCCCGGGACGCAAGTAAAGGTGGTAGGTATTGCCCAGGATGATATCGGGGTCCACAACGCTGGCCAACACATCCTGCGGCACGGACTTGACGGAACCCTGTGTGCCGACCGGCATAAAAATCGGCGTTCGTATGGTCCCATGCCCCGTCTGCAAAGTGCCCGAACGGGCGCGTGAATGGGGGTCTTTGGCAACGACTTTAAAGGACATATTTAGCGTGTTCTCAAGAATGGGGGCTACCGCGCGTCTGTCAAAAGTAACTTGGACCCATGTTGGGAACGTTGTTCAATACCGTCACCGTCGCTTTTGGGGCCGGATTGGGCCTCGCATTGCGACAACGGGTGCCCCAAAAACTCCGGAGCGTGGTGTTTGCGGCCATCGGTCTGTTCACCCTCTATATAGGTGTCGACCTTATGGGGGGCATCCAACAGCCGGTCGCCGTGTTCGTAGCCCTGGTGTTGGGTGCGGCCATCGGGCATGCATTGGGCATTGACCGCCGCATCCGAAGCGCTGCAGACCAGTTGGGGGAAGGAACGGGCGCCGCACTGGTGCAGTCCACCTTGCTGTTTTGCGTCGGGGCCATGACCATCGTCGGCTGCATGCGCGATGGCCTTGAAGGAGACCCCACCATCCTGTTCGCCAAGGGCACCATGGACCTGATCAGCTCTATTTTTCTCGCAGCGGCGCTCGGACGGGGCGTTTTGTACTCGGCAGGTGCTGTCTTGCTGATTCAGGGCACCCTGACATTGGCCTTCGGTGCGCTCGGCGCGGGCATCTCCGAATCGCTTGTAGGTGAACTCTCCGGCCTGGGCGGCATCCTTTTGTTCGGGTTGGGCCTTGACTTGTTGGACATCCGCCGTTTCCCTTTGTTGGACTTATCGTGTGCACTGCCTTTGCTGCCTTTCGTGCTTTGGTTGTTGGAACTCGGACTCAATTTTTGACCCATGCCCGCCAACAAATACGCCTTGTTGCGATACCGGATCATCGACCGTTGCCTGACCAACAACATGCGGCCTTTCCCCACCAAGGAAGACCTTCGGCGCGCCTGTGAAGAAGCCCTCTACGGGAGTGCCGGTGAGCGCATCAGCATTTCCACGATTGAAAAGGACATTTGGGCCATGCGCAATGAGGGCGAACTGGGATATCACGCCCCCATCGCCTACAATGCGGAGCATCGCGGTTACCATTATGAAGACCCCGATTACAGCATTAGCGGGCTCAACCTTCAAGACCAAGACCTCCAAGCCCTTCGGTTTGCGACTTTAACACTGCTGCAATTCCGCGACATGCCGGTATTCGAGCAATACCACGCCGCAATCGGCCGAATTTTCGACCGAATCCACGCATCCGGACCGGGCCAACAAGCCGACCAGTTCATCCAGTTCGAGCAGGCCCCACGCACCTTGGGAACGGAGCACATTTCAGCCCTCATGACCGGCATTTCTGAACGGCGTGTGGTGCGGTTCAAATACCGCAAATTCGACGCGACCGAAACAGCGGAAACCGAGCGGGCCATAGAACCTTATTTGCTCAAAGAGTACCGCAACCGTTGGTATTTGATAGGCAAACCAGAGGGAGCGGATGCCGTGCGGACATTTGCGTTGGACAGGATGCACGATGTCGGCATCGACAAAGCACGGTTCGTGCGGGATGAACGCTTCGATGCTGACCGGTATTTCAAGCACAGCCTTGGCATCACATCGGGTTCCGGCGGCGTGACCACGTTTCAATGGGCAGCGGCCCCTGTGTTGTCCCATTACCTCAACAGTCAGCCCCTACACGGCAGTCAACGGATCCTAGATGTCCCAGCTCCTTTTCCAGGTTGGACCACGTATGCCATGGACGTGCACCCCACCTATGAATTGAACCAACTCATGCTCGGCTTCGGCGCGGATGTCCGACCCTTGTCTCCAGCATCTTGGGTTGCAGAAATGGAGGCCATTCACCGCAAGGCCATCGCTACCCTAACCCAACAGAATCAGTCCGGAGCAGAGAACTGATCAGGTCTAATCACACATTTTTTTTGGGTACGTAATTCCTTTACGGACCCACCCGGGAACGTTGCATCATGAACGCTTCCCACATGGTCTCTTACACTCCTTCTTCCGCGGTCCGAACCGCAGCTTTTCAGCGCATCTCACTCCAGCGCACCCTTCGCCCTCAGCCTGAGCACACCGGTCTTGACGGCCGGGCATTTCCTCGCCCGGTGCAGGCCTTAACCATTGAGTCCATCGCCTATGCGGGTGTCGACATGCCAGTGCACTTGGTGGTCAGCGCAGCAGGCTCCCCAGACCGTTCGCCGCGCCTGATGGTGGTGGATTACCCCCAATTCAGTCGCCTCCTCAGGAACCAAGCTCCACGGGCCGCTGCCATCGCTGTAATGGCTGCCCTTGGCGCCCAAGAAACGACAGACCCCTCCACAGGTTGCCGCAGCTGGGGCCACGTTCACACCCGCCGCATCCTAGGCGCGCCTCTCCACCTCGGAACCACCGCTTCATCCACCGCTTCATCCATTGCAGCATGACCCCACCGATCTCTTTTCCGTCGCACATTTCCAACCTGGATTCCGCCCGCGCCTACATCCAGGCTTTCCCTTGCCCCACAGGGTTCAGCACTTTTGCTTGGAAACAGCTACAACACACTGCCCTTTCCGTGTGGCACGCCTACCTCAATGGCACCACTTACCGGGGGTCACTGCACTTCTGTCGGCCAGAATTCTATGGGATGCTCATCCAACCCGATGGACAACCCATCATTCCAGCCGGTCAAATTCGCGGTTTCAAGGCAGCCTAAAGCACCATCAAGTGTGGAAAATTCGGCGTTAAAGCCGTCATTTCCATTGGGTTCTGCTTCTATCTTGGCCAGACGCCGCAAATTTTTCGGCCCATAAAGTGGGAAATACGTCGATTAATTGCGTAAATTAGTAGAACCAAAACCGAGGTATGTCGAAATACGGGTCCCAAAATCTCCGAATCCTGCAACGCGAGTTGCGGACGGTCTTGCAAAAAGACCACGGTTCTGAGGACCAGTATGGCACATTGCTCTCCTACATAGGTCCTGTAGATTCTGCAGGCATGGAAGGGTTGCTTGCCTTGGCAGAGAAGAGTGCTTCAGCCGCTGGTGGTCGCACCATCATGAAGCGGATCGGCAATGTGCTGATTGAGTGCCTTCAAAATGTGATGCGCCACGGCCTCATCGAAGAAAGTGGATTCACACAATTGTACTTGACGCTCGAGGCCACTCCGATTGGATTTCAAGTCCAGTGCGGCAACATGGTAGACAGTGAGATGCGGAGCATTCTCAGCGAGCGTTTGGCCGAAATCAACGGCATGGAAGAAGAGACGTTGCGCAAGACTTACATCGAGACGCTGTGCAACGGAGAAATGTCGGGGAAAGGAGGTGCTGGACTTGGTCTTCTCAGCTTGGCCAAAAAGGCCAACGGCCCCATCGAATACCGCTTCGAGTCACAGGATGATGACCGCGAACTGTTCACCTTGATTGTCACCATCAAGAAGGACTGAGTCCCCTTACGTTTTCCTTTTCTTCTCCCGGGATGCCGGGAACAAGATGTTGTTCAAGATCAACCTGTATCCAGGAGAATTGGGATGCAGGTTCAAGTCTGTGGGCGGGTCATTGACCAAATGCCGGTAGTCTTCGGGGTCGTGTCCGCCATAATAGCTCCACTGGCCCTCCCCCAACGTCCCGTGGAGATACTTCACAGACCCCACACCCCGGCTCTCGCCCAGTATCGTAGCATCGGGACGCACGAATTTCTTGCGGAAGGCTGTGGTCTGGCCCATGAAACCATGGATGACCTGCTCGTGACTTTGGGTCAACATGGTGGGAATGACATCCCATTTGGCCGAGAAGTCAAACAGGGTAAAGAAATCCTTGATTTCCTTGAGTTTACCGTGCTCTTCCGTGGCGTCTATGTCGCTGAATTCATACACCATGGGGTCGCGCACCAACCGGTAATTCCAAAAGGCAAATCCCTGTTCGAAATCGAGCTTTTGCTGCGCCAATGGATCCGAGGCGTCCCCGTCAAACATCGGCTCACAGATGTCGGTTTCTTGCGCTGAGAGTGCGATATCAAAGCTGTCCGTTCCCGAGCACATGGTGAAGAGGAATCCACCGCCCAAGACGAAGTTCCGCATCTCCAAAGCCACCGCCCGTTTCATTTCACTCACCTTGGAGAACCCCAGTGAGGCGGCGCTGGCTTCTTGCTTCGCTTGCTCCTCCTGATACCACGCAGCATTGCGGTATGACCGGTAAAATTTGCCGTATTGGCCCGTAAAGTCCTCGTGGTGCAGGTGCAGCCAATCGTAATCAATCAGCTTGCCTTCCATCACTTCCGCGTCGTAGACGATATCGTAGGGAATCTCCGCATAGGTCAAGACCAAGGTCACGGCGTCATCCCAAGGCAACTTGCTCTTTGGACTGTACACCGCCACGCGCGGTGCCACCTCCAGTTTGACCCGCTGTTGGTTCACTTCCGGGTCTGCAATGCCCTGCAGCATGCGCTGGACTTGGACATCTGCCATCGGCTCAAAGTCCACCCCACGGATGGTACACTCTCCTGAAATGGAGGGCGCGGACGGAATCAGAAAGCTCCCCCCACGATAGTTCAACAGCCACTCGACCTCAAGGCCTTGCTCGAGCACCCAATAAGCGATGCCATAGGCCTTCAAGTGATTCGCCTGCCCATCATCCATGGGAATCAGAAGTCGACTGGCCTGAAGCCCTCCCGAGAATAGAGAGAGCATCAACAAAAGGGAGACCAAACAGCGCAGTTTCAACATGGCGCCAAGATACTTCCGGACCGGCGCTCGCATCGGCCCCTGTCCGCTAAGGAATCAGAATGGGGGCGGCTCCTTGTCCTGCTCGTTCATCCGGGATCCTACCGTCATGGTTTTGGCCCCGGCATTGGCGAAATTCTCATTGGGCGACATCCCACCCCCTGAGTCAAAAGGGCTGTCCGCAAACGCGTCGTAGTCAGAGAACTTGGCCAAATGCTTGGTGAACTTGAGCTTCACCGTGTCCAGCCCACCATTTCGGTGCTTGGCCACAATCAGCTCACCCATGTTTTCCGTGTCCATGCCATCTGCATCCTCCGTGATGCCATAGTACTCCGGACGGTAAATAAAGCAGACAATGTCGGCGTCTTGCTCAATCGCCCCGGACTCCCTGAGGTCTGAAAGGATGGGCCGCTTGTCTCCTCCACGCGTCTCCACAGAACGGGACAACTGGGACAAAGCGATGACCGGCACGTCGAGCTCCTTGGCGATGCTCTTGATCGAACGGCTGATCGTCGAGATTTCCTGCTCTCGGTTGCCCTTGCTGCTGCTCTCACCTCCGGCTGTCATGAGCTGCAGGTAATCGATGATCACCATGTTGATGCCATGCTTTTGCTTGAGTCGACGGCACTTGGCGCGCAGCTCAAACACACTCAAAGCCGGTGTGTCATCGATGAACAACTTGGCCTTGGCCAACTTGGTGATGCGGCTCTGCAGTTGCTGGTACTCGTATTCTTCGAGGTCACCCCTCCTGAATTTCTCGGCACTCAACTCGGATTCCGCGGCCACCAGCCTTTGCACCAATTGCGCGGAACTCATCTCCAAGGAGAATACCGCAACAGGGACATCGTGGTCCACCGCCATGTTGCGCGCCATGGACAAGACGAAAGCCGTCTTTCCCATACCTGGACGCGCGGCCAACACCACCATGTCCGAACGCTGCCATCCCCCAGTCAACTTGTCCAAAGCATTGAAACCTGTGGGCACACCGCTCACGCCGTCCTTGTTGAGGCGGGCCTGGTCGATGCCCTCAATGACCTGGCGGATGACCGCCCCCATCTCTTGGTAACCCTGACGAATGTTGCCCTCGGCCACCTCGAAAAGCTGCTGCTCCGAGCGGTCCAACAGATCAAACACATCCGTGGTGTCTTCAAATGCGGCTTCGATGGTCTCGCCCGAAATCCGAATCAACTCCCGCTGAATGAATTTCTGGGCCACAATGCGCGCGTGCGCTTCCACATTGGCACTGCTCGCGACGCGGTCGGTAAGCCCTGCGACATAAGCGGGCCCGCCACAAAATCCGAGCACGCCTTCTTTGCGCAGGTGCTCCGTGACCGTGAGCAAGTCGATGGGTTCCGAACGCCCGAACAGCTCCTTGATCGCCTTGTAGATCTCACCGTGCGCATCCTTGTAAAAAGCCTGCGGCTCGAGGATATCAATCACGGCATTGACCGCGGAGGATTCGAGCATACATGCGCCCAACACGGCTTCCTCCAACTCAATGGCCTGCGGCGGCTTCTTGCCGATTCCGGTCATACCGGGGGCAACAACAGGAGCCTTGATGGCAGATTTGCGCTTGTTGCTGAAGGATTTGTTATCGGCCACGAGAAAAAAGAGTTGAAGGACCAAAATAGGCCCCACAAAGGGGTCAGGCCGCATCCGCTATCCACCGCGATTCAACACCCGTATTCACAAAGTACCTTTCCGCCATGTTTGATCTGAGGGTAACGGCCTGTATCGCTGCGGTTTCGACCCTATTGATCACCGGATGTGCGACCGAAAAAGCACCACCGGAAATATCGTGGCTGTCCCCAACCTCCAACATCACAGTCGCTGGAGGAGAGGCTGTGGCCTTGAAATTTCGGGTCTTGGATCCCGCTCCTGAGCGCGGCTCCATCGATGTTGCCACATGGCGCGTCAATGTGGGAACCGACAACGGCGCCATATGGTGGACCCAATCCGGCGTTTTGTCCTCAGCCCCTTCTTCTCATGGGGTGGAAGACACGGTACAGCTCACCTGGCATGTGCCCGACAACCTTACTGGAACAGGCCCCCTCCCCCTCCTTCTCACCGCCAAAGCCACCGACGGAATTGGTCAAGTTGACGCTGACTTCACAACGGCCACATGGAACGGGACACCATTGTTGTCCAGCGGATTATGGTGGTCAGGCGGCAGCAGTAATTCAGGCTTCGGATACTCCGATGGTTCGACTGCCCCTTTGAATTTCCCTGGCCCCGATTCACCCCACCACATGACGGCCCTCGATGGAGAAGACTTTATCATAACGGGGTTGAACACCCTAAAAGGTTGGCCGATCTCAGACGGCACACCCACAAGCGAACCGGCTTGGGAACACACCCCCACCTTGGCCCCGGAGGGTGCAATCCGCTACGTTCGTAGGGCCCCCTTCGCACACACCTCTGCGGCATGGGCAGAAGTTGGCTGGCCAGACCGGTGCACCTGGCACAATGCTGCAGGGCAAGTCCAACGCAGTTGGCTCTTGGAAAGCGATGAACTGCTCATCGACGCGGGGATGATCGGAGAGGAAATGGTGGCACTGGCGCGCACCAGTGCCCAAGAACTCAGGCTGATCCGGTTCAACCTTTCTACAGGAGCACGCCTGGAGTCCCTCACCTGGACCCCAGAGGCGGAGGGCTCTACAGGGCCAGACGGTGCGGCCTGGCTGCTCGAGATCGGAGGCCATCCCACCGGATTGGAGTCTGATGGCACCACACGGATATGGAACAGCGCAGGGGGAGCAACGCCCCTGTCCAGTGGCCAAATCTCAGGAGAAGGAACGGTCCAACATGCCGGCCGCACAGAAGACGGTGCAAATTGGGTCCATCGCAATGGCTCCATGCTGTTCTCAACCGACCTGACAGCGCTCGGGACGTGGGAAGATGGCGTGCGCACCACTGCCCTCGACCGCGCCAACGGCATCCTCTGGTTGTTGACCACCAGTGCTGAGGGGCATGCATGGCAGGGGTTTGACCGCGGTTCATTAGAAGCACTAACCCCGCCCTTCACAACAGGTGATGCGGCCTTTTCAGGGGCTGTAATGCACAACCAACCTGGAATTCCTTGAGAACTAAAAAAACCCGTCCACTGTTGCTCTTATTACGTCTTCAATTTTGTTGACCATGTCCGAAATGCTGAAGTTTCCCCAAGACAATCCCGACTTCAATGTCGCCCTGAGTACAAGCCTGGTGCTATTCGGGTTTGATGGTGCTCAGTTGCAACTGTTGCTGGCCCGCAGCCAACGAGACCCATTCAAGGACGCCTTATTCTTGCCGAGCCGGTATTTGGAGGCTCAAGACGAGCTTATGCTCAGTGCCCGAAGCATGTTCCACGGCCTGTTCGGCTACGATGAACCCGAAATCATCGAGCAACTGAAGGCCTTCGGAGGAGTCTTCCGCCACCCGCTCGGGAGGGTCATCAACATCGCATTCTATGCGCTGGTCAGAAAAGAGGATTTCCTCGCTGAAAAATGGGAGCAATTCGGCATGCAGTGGAGCCCCATTGACCGCATTCCAGACCTCGCTTTCGACCACAACGAAATCGTCAACTACGCCAAGGAAAGGCTCAAGCGACGGGTCAAACGCCGTCCTGTTGGATTCCATCTTTTGCCAGATGAATTTACCCTCGGCCAACTCCAGACCCTTTACGAGCAGGCGCTGGGCAAGACTTTTGACAAGCGGAACTTCCGCAAAAAGCTCTTCAAGAGCCCTCTCCTCACCGATCTGGAGCGCAAAGCTTCTGGACGGGAAGTGGGGCAGCACAAAGGCAGTGGCCTCTTCACCTTCGACCGAGAGCGTTATCAGCGCATGAAGAGCGAAGGGTACGACTTCCTCTTCTGATTTAGGAAGCAGGGCTTAGCAACCGAACTCAGCCTTCAAGGCATCCACGCTATCCAGCTCCTCCCAAGGGAAGAGCTTGACTTCGCGCTCCACCATGGTGCCATCTGCCGCACGGAATGTCTTGGTGACCACCTCACAGGCACGCCCCATGTGACCATAAGCAGCAGACTCCGTGTAAATCGGGGTGCGTAAAGCGAAACGTTGCTCGATATCATACGGTCTCATGGGAAAGATGTGCGCCATCCGACGGGCGATCTCTCCATCTGAAACGTCCACCTTGGAAGTGCCGTAGGTGTTGACATACAGTCCTACAGGATCTGCTACCCCGATGGCGTAAGCCACCTGGACCAACACTTCATCGCATACGCCTGCAGCGACAAGGTTTTTGGCGGCATGCCGCGTAGCATAGGCTGCGCTGCGGTCCACTTTGGAAGGGTCCTTTCCGCTGAATGCACCGCCGCCATGGGCGCCGCGTCCACCGTAGGTATCCACAATGATTTTGCGGCCCGTCAATCCAGTGTCGCCATGTGGGCCACCGATGACAAACTTGCCCGTGGGGTTGACGTGGAGTTTGTGGTCGCCTTTGAACAAGGCCTTGACCCGTTCAGGGCAATCAGCCAATACCCGGGGGATCAAAATGTCCGCCACATCCCGCTTGATGTGCGCGAGCATGGTGGCCTCATCCGAATCGAAATCATCGTGCTGGGTGGACACCACAATGGCCTCCACGCGCAATGGGGTATGGTCATCGGCATACTCGATGGTCACCTGGCTCTTGCTGTCGGGCCGGAGGTAAGCCATTTCCTTGCCCTCACGGCGCAACTCTGCGAGCACCTTGAGCAATCGGTGGCTCAAGTCCAACGGCAACGGCATGTAGTCATCTGTTTCCTTACACGCATAGCCGAACATCATTCCCTGGTCGCCGGCACCCTGCTCTTCGGGGGCAGCGCGCTCAACACCCTGGTTGATGTCTGGACTCTGCTCGTGAATGGCGCTGAGCACACCACAGCTGGCGGCATCAAACATGTATTCACTCTTCGTGTAGCCAATGCGGTTGATCGTATCCCGCGCAATTTGCTGGACGTCGAGGTAAGCCTCACTCTTCACCTCACCGGCGAGGATGACCTGACCAGTGGTCACCAATGTCTCACACGCAACCTTGGACTGTGGGTCAAAAGCAAGGAAGTGGTCAATCAGCGCATCCGAAATCTGGTCAGCCACCTTATCGGGGTGTCCTTCGCTAACGGATTCTGAGGTGAAGAAATAAGACATATTGGCACGTTTGGGGCCGCAAGTTCGTGATTTCGCCATGGAACCACACTACCTTCGCAAAGCTTATCGCGAAAGACGGAGGGATCGGCCCTTTGATGTCTTGGCAACCCGTGTAATGAGGGCGGGTGCCAAATCCGACCCCGCACCTGTGGCGGTGGAAAGATGAGCCTTCGGAACGACGTTCCGTCCGCTTTTGCGCATGGCTTGAAGACCCAACATGCGTCCAGATATTGTAACAGCCGCAGCCCAGCGCATCCTCGTCCTCGACGGGGCCATGGGTACCATGATCCAACGCCACAAGCTGGAAGAGGAGGATTTCAGGGGGACGCGTTTTGCGCAACACCCCTCACCCCTGAAGGGCAACAATGACCTGCTTGCCCTCACCCGTCCGGACATCCTCCGCGGCATCCACGACGCCTACTTCGAAGCCGGGGCCGACATCGTAGAGACCAACACGTTCAGCTCGACCACCATCGCTCAAGCAGATTACGGTTTGGAGTCGGCGGTCTGGGACTTGAACGTGGCCTCTGCGCGCATCGCCTGTGAAGCAGCATCGGAATGGACTTCAAAAAATCCTGAGCAGCCTCGGTTTGTGGCCGGCTCAGTAGGGCCCACCAACCGCACGGCGAGCATCAGCCCCGACGTGAACGACCCGGGCTACCGCGCCGTCACTTTCAAAGAGCTCGTCGAAGCGTACCAGCAACAAATGGAGGCGCTGATGGAAGGTGGTGTGGACGCCTTGCTGATCGAAACCGTGTTTGATACGCTCAATGCGAAGGCGGCCCTGTTTGCTGCCGAAGCCGCCTTCGACCGCCAAGGCAAGCGCCTGCCCATCATGGTCAGCGGCACCATCACAGACGCTTCAGGACGCACTCTCAGTGGACAAACGGCAGAAGCTTTTTGGGTATCCATGAGCCACGCTCCGCTCTTTTCCATCGGACTCAATTGCGCGTTGGGTGCAGAACAGCTCATCCCCCACCTTGAGGCTTTGTCCAACGTGGCCCACTGTGGCATCTCAGCGCATCCCAATGCCGGCCTTCCCAACGAGATGGGCGAGTACGATCAAGGCCCTGAAGCCATGGCCGCACAACTGCAGTCGTTTCTCGACAAAGGGCTCGTCAACATCCTCGGAGGCTGCTGCGGGACCACACCCGACCACATCAGGGCCATTGCCAAACTCGTACGCGACCAAGAGCCCCGCCCCCTTCCCTTTCAAGGCGCACCAGCATGAGCAAGCACCGACCATTGCTGTCCTTAAGTGGACTTGAGCCCCTGTGGGTCACGCCGGAATCCAACTTCGTCAACGTCGGAGAACGCACCAATGTCACGGGCAGCCGAAAGTTTCTCCGTTTGATCCGCGAAGACCGGTTTGAGGAGGCCGTCGAAGTCGCCCGAGAACAAGTAGAGGGCGGCGCCCAAATCCTCGATGTCAACATGGATGAAGGCATGCTGGATTCTGCCGCCTGCATGCAGCGGTTCCTCCATCTCATCGCCGCCGAACCCGACATTGCCCGCATCCCCGTGATGATCGACAGCTCCAAGTGGCACGTCATTGAAGCCGGTTTGCAGTGCATTCAGGGCAAAGGGGTCGTGAACTCCATCAGCCTCAAAGAAGGCACTGACGTCTTTTTGGAGCAGGCCGCCACCATTCGCCGTTACGGTGCAGCCGTCATCGTGATGGCCTTTGATGAGCAAGGGCAAGCAGACAATTACGAGCGGCGCATCGAAATATGCGACCGCGCCTACCATCTGTTGGTCAATGAAGGCGGCTGGGACCCCCGGGACATCATTTTCGACCCCAACATCTTTCCCGTCGCCACTGGCATGGAAGAGCACCGCCGCAACGCAGTGGACTTTTTTGAAGCGACCCGGTGGATCCGAACGCATTTGCAGGGAGCGCATATCAGCGGGGGCGTCTCTAATGTCAGCTTCAGCTTTCGGGGCAATCCAGTGGTCAGGGAAGCCATGCACAGCGCCTTTCTCTATCACGGCATCAAAGCGGGCATGGACATGGGGATTGTCAATCCCACCATGCTCACGGTTTACGACGACATTCCCGCAGACCTTTTGGAACGTGTAGAGGATGTCCTCCTAGACCGCCGCGACGACGCCACCGAACGGCTCATCGAGGCAGCTGAAAGCCTCAAAGGCATGGCAGGAGCCACCGCCAAAAAAGATGACGCGTGGCGGGCCTTGCCCATTGAGCAGCGCATTGAACACGCCTTGGTCAAAGGCACAGCGGAGCACATCGAAGAAGATGTCGCCACGCTCCTCGAAGCCATGGGATCCCCGCTCAAGGTGATTGAAGGCCCGCTCATGGATGGCATGAACGTGGTCGGCGACCTCTTTGGGTCGGGCAAAATGTTCCTGCCTCAGGTGGTCAAGAGTGCGCGGGTGATGAAGAAGGCGGTGGCTTGGCTCACCCCCTACCTCGAGGCCGCCGCGGAAGGCCAACGCCAAAAAGCGGGCAAAGTCCTGATGGCCACCGTCAAAGGCGATGTTCACGACATCGGGAAGAACATTGTGTCGGTGGTCATGGGATGCAACGACTACGAGGTCATCGACCTGGGTGTCATGGTGCCCAAAGAGCGCATTTTAGAGGCTGCCGTCACGCACGATGTCGACATCATCGGACTCAGCGGACTCATCACGCCCTCTTTGGACGAAATGGTGGACGTCGCCAAAGAGATGAGCAGCCGCGGCATGGAACTGCCCTTGCTCATCGGGGGAGCCACCACGTCACGCGTGCACACTGCCGTGAAAATCGCACCTCATTGCGCCGGCCCAGTGGTGCACGTCAATGACGCCTCGCGCGCCGTACCTGTAGTGGGCAAGCTCATCAGCAAGACCGCCCGGGCCGAATACCTCGACACGCTGCTCGCAGAACAGGAAAGAGTCCGGCAGAACTACACCAAAGACCGCACCCGGAAATCACTGATTCCCTTAGAACAAGCCCGTCAGAAAGCCGCACAAAAAACGGAGGGCTTAAAGTTCGACTCCGCACTTTGTCCAGCCCCGGCCACAACGGGTATCCAGACCATCTCTGACCTGCCCATTGCTGCACTGCGCGAGGTCATAGACTGGGGCCCATTCTTCAGAAGTTGGGGTTTGCACGGCCGTTATCCCGCCATCTTGGACGACGCCATCGTCGGAGAAGAAGCCCGCAAGCTCATGGCAGATGCCATGGCCATGTTGGACCGCATGGAGGCAGAGAACCCCATACAGTGCCGAGCGGTCTTCGGTCTATTGCCCGCGCTGCGCCATGGCGACGATGTCCGCCTGTCGGATGGCACCACATTCCATTTCTTGCGCCAGCAGTCTGCACAAGGTCAAGCTTGCCTTGCCGACTTTATAGCGCCTGCAGGAACACCCGGACTCGATACAGACCACATCGGATTGTTCTGCGTCACAGCAGGGCATGGTCTCGACGAATGGTGCGCCCCCTTCCGCGAGGATGATGACGATTATTCTGAGATCCTGGCCAAAGCACTCGCAGACCGCCTGGCGGAAGCTGCTGCAGAGTGGCTTCACCGCGAAGTCCGACGCGAGCATTGGGGTTATGCCCATGAAGAAGCCCTCTCCAACGATGAACTCATCGCCGAGCGCTATCGCGGAATCCGCCCAGCGCCGGGATACCCTGCGTGCCCTGACCACCAGGACAAACGCACCATTTGGAAAGTGCTCGACGTCGAAGAACGCATCGGCGTGAGCTTGACAGACAGCCTCGCAATGTGGCCCGCATCGAGTGTGTCCGGATTCTATTTCGCCCATCCCGAAGCCCGGTATTTCGGACTCGGCAAAGTGCTCGAGGATCAACTTCAGGACTACGCCCAAAGGCGGGGACAAGACCCCGAAGTCACCGCCAAATGGCTGTCCCCAGTGCTGCTGGACGACCATCCGGGACAACGCGCAGCAGCGGCCACCCCCAATTCCACGACATGAACATCACAGAAATCCTCTCCGATCCGGCCCACAGTCGTTTCAGCATGGAAATACTGCCCCCTTTGAAAGGGCAGCACATCGATTCCATTTATCGGACCATGGATGCGCTGATGCCATTCAACCCGGCATTCGTGGATGTCACTTACCACCGTGAGGAATACGTGTACCGCGAAGTGGGGCCTGGATTGCTCCAAAAGAGAACCGTCCGAAAACGCCCAGGAACGGTCGGCATTTGTGCGGCCCTGCTCAACCGGTATCAGGTGGAAACGGTGCCCCACATCATCTGCGGCGGCTTTTCTGTAGAGGAAACGGAAAATGCACTGATCGACCTCGACTTCGTGGGGGTCACCAACGTCTTGGCACTCAGAGGCGATGCCATTCGCAGCGAGGGCCGTTTCAAGCCTGAAGCAGACGGACACCCCTATGCCCTCGATCTCGTTCATCAAATCGTCGACCTCAACAAAGGCGTCTATCTCGATCCGGATCTGAGCAACTCCACCGCCACGAATTTCTGCATTGGAGTGGCCGGCTACCCAGAAAAGCACTTCGAAGCGCCCAACCCGGATAGTGACCTAAGGTGGCTGAAACAAAAAGTGGACGCCGGCGCAGAGTACATCATCACCCAAATGTTCTTCGACAATGAACGCTATTTCGCCTTTGTCGACCGTTGCCGGGAAGCGGGCATTACCGTCCCCATCATTCCAGGGTTGAAGCCTTTGACCACCGCCACGCAATTGAGCGTTTTGCCCCAAATCTTTCATGTGGACCTGCCCGAGCAGTTGGTCAAATCTGTCGAAGGTGCCAAAACCAAAGATCAGGTGAAGAAGGCCGGCATCGACTGGTGCACGGCGCAGGCCGAAGAACTCCTCGACCGAGGGGTGCCCACCTTGCATTTCTACACCATGGGGAAGGTGGATCCAACCGCTGAAATCGCGCGACGGGTGTTAAGCACTGTGACCACCGCTTGACCTCCATTCAAAAGGGCAGAATCTTCCTACAAAAGGGCGAGAACGAAGGCTTCTTAGATTCTTTCTCCTTGGAACGAAATTAGAGGTGGCCGACTTGTCAGCAACCTAAAGGAGTGAAACACCAACCTTCTTCCAACCAAGGTCATAAGGACTTTGAGAACCTTCCGATCAGGTTGTTGGAATTGTTGCGGTCTTTCTCCCAAGAAATTGCCGATATCCATGACCCTGACGAGCTGTTATGGGCTGTGACCAACCGAGCCATCAGCCAATTGGGCTTGGAAGACTGCGTCATCTACACGTACGACGTCAAGCGCAAAGTCCTGGTTCAAAAAGCCGCACTTGGCCCTAAGGCAAAAGCCAATCATTCCATTTCAGCGCCCATTGAAATTGCCCTCAACGAAGGAATCGTCGGCCGCGTGGCAGCCACCCTCCAGCCGGCTTTGATCCACGACACCAGGGAGACTCCGGAATACATCGAAGACGATGCCCGACGGCTCTCGGAGCTCACTGTGCCCATCAACATAGGGGACCGTCTGCTGGGGGTCATCGACAGTGAGCACTCCCAAGAGGGGTTCTTCGATTTGAGTGATCAGCTGATTCTGGAAACCATCGCCAGCATCACAGCCACCAAACTTGAAAAAGCTTTGACGCACTTGGAGAATGAAGAACTCTCGCTATTCTACAAGCGCAATCCCAATCCTGTGTTACAAATTGATGAGGACCGCTTCATCAACATCATCAATGCCGTTGCCAAGCAAGAGTTGGGGGCTCGGATTCAACCAGGCGATCAGCTGGAGAAGGTAGGACTGACAGAAGCCCTTGCCCAAGCCAAGGCTGAAGGCCAAGCCCGCTGGGAATGCACCCTGACCAATGATCCTTCGGGTGCAGAACGTTCGGCAGAGTTCAAGGTGGTTCATCTACCAAACGGACATTTCAACCTTTATGGAAACGAGGTGACCCACATAATGGCACTCAAGAAAGCCGCTGAGGCGGCCAACGAGGCGAAATCCAAGTTCTTATCGGTGATGTCCCATGAAATCAGGACCCCACTCAATGCCATTCTTGGGTTGACGGACCTGCTCATCCATGAAAATCCCAACCGCGAAGAGCAAATGCGCCACCTCGCGTATATGGAGTTCTCAGGGAACCATCTTTTGGGCCTGGTCAATGACATTCTCGACTTAGAAAAGCTGGCCTCGGGGACCGACAGTTTGGTCAGCACAGAGTTTCAGTTGAAGGACTTGATCCACTCCATCATTGAGAGCTTTCGTAACCGTGCAGAAAAGGCCGGGTTGGCCCTACACGTGGAAGTCGATCCGATGCTCCCTGATGCCATTCAGACGGACGTAAAATGGCTCACCCAGATCCTCAACAATCTGCTGAGCAATGCCATCAAATACACTGAAAGAGGAGAGGTTAAGCTGACCGTGAGGCCGGCGCATGGCCGATTGCCATATGCCGACCAAGTAACGTTCTCAGTTCAGGATACGGGCAAGGGCATCCCCGCCATCGAAATTGAACGGATCCTACTGCCCTTTGAACAAATCCGCGTGAATCCGACCATCGAAGGCACGGGACTGGGCCTCGCCATTGTCCATTCCTTGGTTCAAAAGATGGACGGCACATTGGACGTTACCAGTACGCCAGGGAAAGGATCCAACTTCTCGGTCACCATCCCCAATACTTTATCAAATCAAAGTTCACCAGCACAAGCGCCGGCTAAACAATCAGGAGGTGTGGCAGAACCCGATACAATGGATGCGCTGAAAGACCCAGAAGAGTCATCAGCTCCAATCACGGTCGTGATCGCTGACGACAACGAACTCAACAGGTTTGTGGCGCAAAAACTCCTCGATCGGTGGGGATTTCCCACCGTTACTGCCGAAAATGGGGAAGAAGCCGTCGAGGCCTGGATAGAGTACAGCCCTTGTATCGTCTTAATGGATGTGCAAATGCCAATCATGGACGGCATTGAGGCGACCCGAAAAATCAGGGAGTACGAGGAAGAACATCGTGTGGCTCAGCGCAGCCCCATCATCGCGTTGACTGCAGATGCGGAACAGAAAACCATGTTGAACATCATTGCGGCCGGCATGGACGACCGCATCATCAAACCGTTTGACCCCCCCACCCTTCAGGCCTTGCTCAATCACCACACGTCCAAGCTCAACCAAGGCTGAACGAGCGCTTATTTCTTGCGGAAAAACAGGCGAATGGGCACACCGCTAAAATCATAGCGTTCCCGAATCCTGTTCTCGACAAACCGCTTGTACGGCTCTTTGATGTACTGCGGCAAGTTGCAGTAAAACGCGAAGGTGGGCACCTGAGAAGGGAGCTGGGTAATGTACTTGATGCTGACGCTCTTGCCCTTGTAAATGGGGGGCGGCTGGTCCTTTACAATGGGCAGGAAGATCTCGTTCAATTCTGACGTGGACACCTTGAACTTGCGCTGGTGATAGACATGCAATGCCGCTTCTAACGCCTTGAACACGCGCTGCTTGGTCAGATTGGATGTAAACACAATCGGCACATCAGCAAAGGGCGCCATTTTCTCTTCGAGTTTGGCACGGTACGCATTCATCGTATGCTCGTCCTTCTCCACGAGGTCCCACTTGTTGACCACCACCACCACACCCCGATAACTGTCCAGCACGTGCCAGAAAATACTCTGGTCCTGCTTTTCCATCCCTTGTCGGGCATCGAGCAACAACAAGCAGACATCGCTCTGGTCAATGGCCTTAATGGTCCTGACCGTGCTATAAAACTCCAGACTGTCGTCCACCTTTTTGCGTTTGCGCAATCCGGCCGTATCCACAATCTCAAAATCAAAGCCGAAAGCGTTGTATCGGGTGTGCACACTGTCCCTTGTCGTACCCGCGATATCCGTCACGATGTTGCGCTCCTCCCCGAGCAGCGTATTGATCATCGTGCTCTTCCCCACATTGGGTCGACCGACTACTGAAAGCCGGGGCAATCCCAATTCCGCTGGTTCCTCACGGGCTGGCAGCAGCGCCATCAGCGCATCCAGCAAATCACCGGTACCATATCCATTGTTGGCACTGATGCCATGGAGCTCATCACCGATGCCCAATCCATAAAATTCAGCTGTGGTGTATTCCTGGGCCCCGGTATCGACTTTATTGACGACCAACATCACCGGCTTCCCGCTTTTCCGCACCATCTGTGCGATTTCCTGGTCCAAGTCCGTTATGCCCGTCTGGCCATCCACCAAAAAGAGAATGAGCCCAGCTTCTTCCATGCTGATCTCCACTTGCTCGCGGATGACCTTTTCGAAGACATCATCCGTGCCTGTCGCATATCCACCAGTATCAATCACAGTAAACACGCGACCTCCCCACTCTGCTTGCCCGTATTTGCGGTCACGCGTCGTGCCCGCTGTGGGGTCCGTGATCGCATCACGGGTTTCCGTCAGGCGATTGAACAGTGTCGACTTTCCTACGTTAGGCCGACCTATGATGGTCACAAGATCTTTCATGTCCTGGATCGTATACGCACCGCTTCAGCGCAGCGCGAAAATGGGCAAAAAAAAGGGGCCCCCGAAGGGGCCCCAAGGTGGCGTCGACATACTCTCCCGCAGTAGCAGTACCATCTGCGCTGGTAGGCTTAACTTCTCTGTTCGGAATGGGAAGAGGTGGACCTTACCGCAATAGACACCT
>JADHLY010000067.1 GCA_016780385.1 Flavobacteriales bacterium | reverse complement strand
CGAAGTGCTGCGTTGTCGTTGCTGACAGGACAATAGTGGGGCATAAAAACGGAACGGGCCCCATCCAGGAGCCCGTTCTCGTTAACACTGTGGTAACAATGGTTATCCACAATTGTTGATAGCTCTAGCGCTATTCTGCGCGAAGGTATTTTCTCTGTTTGTTCCTCCAGCAACAGGGGATAGGAAATTTGTCAGCGCAACGATCAGTGGGAAACCATGACCTTGCCTGTTGCGACCTTTTCACCTTGTACACCCTCGGCCGTGTAGATGCCGGCGGGCCAATCGCGGACGTCAAATTGCCAAGCAGCCGGTCCTTCGGATGGGAGGATCGAACGCTCAGCCACCAGCTTGCCCATCATGTCCTTGATGCGCACCACCACAGGTGACTCATTGTCAAATCCATCGCCGAGGATGTTCACGATCTCTCCGGTCGGGGTGGGGTAGATGCTGAAGTCCACCGCAGCATCCCAGCCGCTCATGCCGGCGTTGGTTGTTCCCCCCGTGACCCCGGGGTCGTCGCCGCAGTCCATGCCAATGCCCATGGACATGACGTTATCACCCAATGGATCAAAAGCGGCAGAGGCAACCTGTTCGTATACGGCCCATACCTCAACCCAGCCCTGGTTCCATCCATCGCCGGATTCGTCATGCAGCTCCATCTGGTAACATCCCGCAGGCAAGCACAAGGTGTGGGTATGTACCGAGAAGTCGTCCATGTCTCCTGCTGAAACCATCACTGAATCTCCATCAGAAGAAGTGCTGGATAAAGTCCAGCCCATTTCGCTGGCATCAGAGAAGCTGTAGCTCACAATGGTGACCTCCACGAGTTCGCAGAAGAGGTAATTGCAGGAGCCGTCCTCTGCGTTGGCGTCGGGGTTGAAGTTGGTGGCACCCGGGTCGGTGCAACCCCAGATGGTAAGAGGGGATCCGCCACATCCTTCCCCCACTTCGAAGGGGAAGGAGGCAAAGTCGCCGTCGTCCAAGGTGAAAGTCAAGGCCAAGGGGTCGGCCGTCAAAATGAGCAATCCGCCTCCCCAGCCATCGCCAAAGGAGTCATACAATTCCACCGTGTAGCAACCGTCGGGCAGACATCCTTGGGCAACGCCGTCGAACGTGCCGTTGCCTGTGCTACCGCCGTCTCCGGTCAATACCACATTGCCGAGGGAGTCCAGGACCGCCCAGCTGACCTCATTCACAAATGGGTCTCCCGGGAAGAAGATCCCGGTGACCAGATTGTCCCCGCCGCAATCGAGGGAGTCGGTGCCCTCGTTGTCGTAGATGCAGGAACCGTCATTGATTGTGGCCATCGGGTCGTAGTTAAGGGCCGCGGGATCCGTACATCCAAACACGTTGCCTCCGATGTCGTCACCGCAGTCGTCGGCCATGCCGAACTCGATGCTGTCCGAGGAAGCACCTTGCAGGCTTCCATTGACCCACTCGTCCCAACCCGCCTGAATCCAGAAATACCCTCCGTTCCAAGAGTCGCCTCCGGCATTGTTGGTCATGATGGCCGTGTAGCACTCCTCGGGGTCCAGGCAGACCTCGATGTAGTCAATGGTCAAGTCGGGATAGCCGTCTTGGCTATAGAGGACTTCGCCCTGGCTGTCGACGATGGTCAGGCTGACCTGGTTGCCTTGGGAGAAAGTGCACACATAAAGTTGCCCTGCGATTTGATCGTCTGGACAAGAGAAGGGATACACGCAGCTGCCATCGTCTTCGGTGGCACTGGGGTTGTAGTTCTGGGCCTCGGGATCGGTACAACCCGGAATGAAGACTTCACAGCCTGTCTCGTTCACGCCGAAAGGGAACACGGCCTGGAAGGCGTCGTCAGGGATGATGTAGGTGATCGGGTCGCCCTCATCGATTGTAACCTCAATGGATCCACCGGTAGACCAACCTGAATACACGTAGAAATTGTAGCATCCGTCTTCGAGGCACCCGTAGGATACATTATTGCCATCGTCGTCCGTCCAAAACACAAAGCTGTTGATGGCGCCATTGATGCCATGGAAGTAGCCAGAGGTGCCACTAAATACGTTGCCCCATTCATCCGTGCCATCGGCCGCACTGGACAAGGACACCAAACTGGAACCGCTGCAATCGGGCATGTAGATGCACCAGCCGCTGTCCGCAGTGGCGTTGGGGTCGTAGTTCAAAGCCTCTGCATCCATGCAGCCGTAGATGGGTTGGTCGGAGCAATCGCCTTCCCATTGCAGGTAGGCTCCGGCGCATTCCAGTTCGCACAGGTTGTCGAAGGTCAGGGTCTGGCCCGTGAAGAAGTCATAGCCGCAGACAGGATCGTACACCTCCGGACAATCGCAGGGTTCGAGGCAGGAGCCGTTGTCGATGGTCGCGTCCGGATTGTAGTTCGGAGCGTCGGAATCAGTGCAGCCATATACGTTAAATACGCAGACGTCCTCGTTGATGCCCAGGCCGTCATTGACCACCGCTTGGTCGGCGGATAAGGAATAGGTGTCCTGAAGTGCACCATTGACATAAATGTCGACCGTGCTGACCCCTGTGAAGTTGGTGTTGTACAGGGAGAGGTTGTAACAGCCATCGGGGATGCACCCTTCCTGAATCCATTGACCTGCATCATCAATGCCATTGTAGGTGGGGTACCAGGCATATCCGTTCTCGTCAGTGATGGTCAATTGTGCAAAACCAATACCGCCCCAGAGGCTGTCATTTTGAGCAAAAGGCTGGACAATGGTCAGCGTGTTGGTCGTGCTGCAATCCGCAGGATACTGGCAGCAGCAATTCAAGGTGGCGGTCGCGTCAAAGTTCATCGCGGCAGGATCCATGCAACCCCACACATCCGCGTTTCCGCCTCCATTTCCGCCTCCGTTGCCATCGATGGATACACCATTGCATTCGGGTGCAACGCCGACCGAGAAGGCCGCATATTCACCTGAGCCCATCGTCAAGGGACCTACCATGATGCCGAGTGCAGCAAAATTCACGGAGATGGAAGCGCCGTTCCAACCATCGCCAAAGCTGTCCAGCAATTCCAGTGTGTAGCAGGAATCTTCGAGACAGGCGGTGGATACGTAGCTGCCGTAGCTCTCGTAATTGCCCCCGGCAACCACAAGGCTGCCGGCCGAATCATAGATGTTCCATGCAATTTCTTCTCCCCACATTTCCGTGTTGGTGGCGATTTCTGCTTCGAAAAGGCAATCGGTTTGAGCGACTCCCACCAAGGGAAGGAAGAATAAGCCGGACAAAAGGACTTTTTTGATCATGGTTTCGATGTTGCAGGTAGAACCCATTGCGTTCAACAAAGTTGCACCATGCTTTTTTTGGGGGCTGTTTTTTTGGATCCTGCTTTTTGGTCTTTTGCCCTGCTCAGTCTGCTGCAAGGATGCGGCGCAGGTAGTTGGCCTGTCCCATGTGTCTGGACAGATGGCAGCTCAGTTGCATGAGAAAGAACCGGATGCTGCTGCCCGCGTGATGCGGAGGAGGATGGGGCATTTCCTCGTCGAGCCTGTGCAGTTCGAGCTGACCCAGGACGGACTCCACGGTCGCTTGGGCGTGGCGAATGGAGGAGATCAATGACGCTTTGGGGATGGGCTGACCTGAGAATTCGGCCTCTCGGTCTCGTTGATACCCGTTCTGGCCGATTTCGTGGCCGATGAAGTGTTCGAGGTTGCCGCAGAGGTGGACGGCGAGGGTGCCGACGGAATTCGTGACCCCATCGACACTCCGCCACAACGCGCTCTCCGGAGTGGACTTGACTTCTTCGGCCAAGGCGCCCAGGTCCCGGACGAGGATGTGGCGGAGGTGATCGAGCTCAGGGGCGGACGCAGCGCTGTTCATGCAGCCAAGTTCGCAAATCCGTTCGTTGGACCTTGACCCACGTTGGACACCCTGGGTGCATCCATGGTGCCCCATTTCTGTGCGGTCTTGGCGTTGATCGCTGCGATGGCCGCTTCGGACAACTGTTCTTTCCAGTCTTCGGTCTTGCCGGAACGGAAGAACCGGTCGGGGTTGAAATGGAAGCTGCCCGGATTTTTCCGGATGCTCTCCTTCATGGTGTTGAATTCTGTGCTGGCAGCGACTTCGAACACCTGCTGTTCGGTGAAAACGCAGTCGGGAACGAGGAATCCGGCGAGGGCCTTCACGGAATTCATCTTGTCCTCCACCAGGTCCTCAAACCGTACGAGGCACATCTGCTCCTTGCTCACACCGTAGGCTTCGGCATGGAAGTAACCCGCCACGTGATCGTGGTAGTCTCCGAAGTAGAGGTCGCCTTCCACGAAGTGCTCCACGAACTGGGACATCTCCATGTCGTCGGAGACGCCCAGGGTGGGGTGGCTCTTGTAGAAGTGGTACTGGGACACGGCCGCGCCCTTTGGGTCCCGGTAGGTCATGATGATCTTGGTTTCCGGGTGCAGGTTGCGGACGGGCAGCTCGTCGATGTTGCCATGGGTGTAGAAAACCCGGAGCTGGCCTTTCGTGCGGGCGAGGAATTCCTCAAAGGCGGCGTATCCCTGCTGGGATACCATGACCTCGGGCCATGGCACGGCGGATTTGCCGATGTCGCCGTCTGCGGCGGGATGTCCGGCCATCAGTTTGCCCGCCATGCGCAGGATTTCCACGGCGTACTTCTTGGTGAGGTGGGTGCCGACCTTCTGGTGGGTGCAGATGATGACGTCATTGGCGGTGGTGTCCCAGTTGTACCGGAGGGTGTCGATGGCCTTGGGGTCGATGAAGGCGGGGATCATGCGTCCGTTGTAACGGGCATGGAGGAAACCGAGCTCTTTGCATTTGGCGACGGCGGGGACGACGGGGAAGATGGCTGTGCTCATGGGGCAGGAGTTTGATTGGTTGACAGGGCAATGATCCGCTGGTAAGGGACGCGCCGTGATGACGATCGTCATGGTCCACTGTGACATTTGCTTTGCACCCCTTGTGAAGGGCGATTGTGTGAAGCCGGGGGAATTCCTGATTTTTGAAGCATGACCTTATGTTTTCGACGCTTCGGATGCCTGAATGGGATGTTGGGTGCAATGTTGTTGCTTTGGGCAGCCGGTGGCCGCTCACAGGAATGTCCGGATGGTTGGAAGGAAGTGTCTCAGTCCTTCTTGGAAGCCACGGCACTGCAAGACGCGCCGGGAGCTTCGAGGTGGGTGCATCCTGATGAGCGCGAATCGTGGGCACCCTGGAAGGCTTGGGAATGGGAAAGACTGGAGCGCAGGATTGCAGCCATGCCCGAAGCCGTGCAGGAAAAGGCAGCCCAAGAGCGCGCTGAGGCTCTGAAGCGAATTCAAGTCTCCGCCTTCACATGTCAGCCTTCCCCGGTCGGATTGTCCGATCAATTTTTGGTCAGGGCAGATCCTGATGGGCGCACCTACCAGAGTTTGAATTTGGTACGGGACGAAGGGGAGTGGTGGGTGACCACTTCGTTTTTGACCTTGAATGCCGAACAGATTCGCGTCGTGACGGCCTACTTGCAGGCTGTGGATGAGAATCGATGGGAGGAGGCCGAGGCATGGGTAGCGCGTCAAGCTTTGCCTCGTTTTGCTGGGTATCGATTGGAGGTGGAAAGTTTCCTTTCGGGCAGTGAGGTGTTTGCAGAAGCCCGCGCTGACCGTGTGGAGAAACGCAAAATGGAATGGGATGACATGTTTCTTCGTGCGGTACAGGATGAAGAGGGGGTCATTGTGGTTCACCTGGAATTCCCGAGTGCAACAGAGCTCACGTGCGAGTTGATTGAAGTGGATGGGACATGGCGGATTCTACACCGTTGAGAGGGTGGGACCGACAGGCCGTTTTGATGGCTTTGGAAGCGGCCATGTCTGCCGATGTGGAATCGGCCCGCCAGCAGTTTTACAACCTGAAGGGCAGTTTGGAAGGGGAATCGAAGAGCACGGCTGGCGATAAGCACGAAACGGGACGTGCCATGGTTCAAATGGAAATGGAGCAGGCTGCCAACCGGCTGAGTCGGTTGGAGGGAATGATGAGGAATTGGAGCCGTCTACAGCCGGAATTGGACCGAAAGGATGTGCGCCCGGGTGCACTGGTGGATACCTCCATGGGCTGCTTTGTCATTGGAGTGGCATGGGGGGCATTCAGGTTGCCAGATGGTGAAGCCTGGAGAGCCATAGGTTCGGATGCTCCCATCGCTCAGGCGATGAGCGGAATGGAGGTTGGTTCCGCTTTTGACTTTCGGGGGCGTTCTGTGGTCATTCACGCTGTAGGCTAGTCCCCCATGCACCTTCAACACGGGTTGAATGGTTGAAAACAGTTCGTGGACGTCTCGTTCGTGGAGAGCCTACGGTCTACCTTCGCGGGAAAATCAACGATTTGGGACGATCTCAGGAAACATTCGGGAAGCGTGAACGTGAAGCGAAGCGCGCCAAGAAGAAGAAGGAAAAGGAACTCAAGAAGCAAGAGTCTAAG
>JADHLY010000066.1 GCA_016780385.1 Flavobacteriales bacterium | reverse complement strand
CTCGAAATCTGGAATGACTTCAGGGTCATTTCCATAGTCCAGCTGGGCAGCGATGAGGTGACTCTCACTGATGAGCAAGGCGAGGCGAACCTCACCGCCAACGGCTTCGGCGAAGGTGATGTGGGTGTGCAGATGAAGATCTTCGGCAACGGTGGGGTCGGGGATGACGGTGCCTTGGATGTGGGCGGCCGGGGTCAGGCCCAGCTCGTTTTCCACGGCAGCGGTCCAGTTGTTGGGAGAAACGATTTCGGCAGACCCTCCTCGGCGGTTGACCCGGCCGATGGGGTTGACCTGAAAGGACAATTGATCCCAGTAGGTATTGGCATCGGCATTGGTCCAATCGGTATCAAAAGGAGCGTCTGATACGGCGGCCAGGGAACCTGCGTGTACAGCCAGGACGTGCACGGTGTTTTCATGGGTCTCTTCGAGCGTAGCTGCGAGCTCTCCGGCGGGCGGGCAATTTCCGCATTGGTGCGCGGTGAAATCCTCCAGCAGCACGTGTTGGGGACCGCTGTTCATGGCGGCGAACGCAGGGGGCTCTGCTTCTCCTCGGTATCCGATGGTCAATGGAATGACCGGATCGTCGATGTAGTCGCACCCCCCCATCAGCAAGGTGACGGCTGCGAAAAGCGGAATCAATCTTGGGCGTAGGATCATCATCAAAAACTGCTCGTAAAGGTGATCTCAAACCCGTTGGAGGCGGGCACGGCACGACACACTCCACCGATGCAGAAGATGCCTTCTCTCCGCTTGCCATAACCGATGGACAAGCGGTGGGCGCCTTCGATGCGGCCGACGGTGCCGTACAGGTAGTGAACGCGCTGATCGGGATCAGGGTTGCCGAAGTTGTATTGGTCCAGCACGGAGAAGAACCAATGCGGGCTGATGGAGTATTCGGCAAGCACCGTGGCCCAGTCGCCTTTGTCCTGCTTGACCTCCTTCATCACGCCGTCCACCTCCTTCATGTCGGTCCCGGTGAACAGGGCCTGCACCTCGGTGCGGAGGCTGTGGCCTTTCTTGATGCGGACTTGCGTTTCTACCACGTGGACGTTGGCGTTGACGATGCCCTTGTAGTCGGTGGTGACCGGTGTCGCGAGGGTGTTGAAGTCAAAGTGGAAGAAGGCGTACTTGGCCTTGAAGCCCTGCGAGAACTTCCGGCTGATGTCGAAGTTGATGTCGCGGATGTAGAGGTCTTCGCCCGCGGCCCAACTGTTGCGCTGGTAGCCGTCGACCAGTCCATCGATACCGGCCAGGTTGGTCGTATCCAAGCTGCTGGCGGTGGCGTATTGGAAGCTGATCTTGGTGCCGTATTTGCCGCCCAACTTGCTTTTGCGGGGTATGGTGTAGAAGACCTCGGCCGACCAACCAACCTCACCTTGGACCACCGTGGCGTAAGGGTAGAGGGTGGCGGCGAGGTTATAGGTGTGCTGCTTGGTGATGGCGGGGATGTAGTTGATGGGCAGATCAAAGAGCTGGAGGTTCCGGTCGGAGCGGAACTGCATGTTGTCGACGCCCTTGAACCCCACGTTGATGCCGAGCCCTTTGGTGGACCAGCCGGCGTTGAGCAGGATGCCCTCGCCGTCCCGGTAGGTGTAACCGTTGTCGGCATTGGGGTCGTTGATCTTCCGCACGTATTCCCCCATGAACTGGAAGCCGCCTTTCTGGACTTGGGCGCGGTAGCCCCACGAGCCCACATTCTGGGGCAATTCCAGGATGAGTGTGTCTTTGGAGATGGTGCTTCCCGGTTGGAAGCGGCTGACGAAACTCGCGCCGAGCGTCACGCGGGTCCCGGAAAGGGCCCACCGTTCGAAGGCGTCGTTCAGGTTGATCTCTCCATCAAAGGCGCGCACGATGCCTTGGCTGTTGATCAGGCGCGAATCGAAATCGAATCGCTGCTTGCCAACGAGTCCTTTGACGGTCACCCCTTGAGCGGGGCGAAGCACCAGGCGGAAGCCGTCGAGTGCGTTGTCGATGCCGAGTTGCCGCTCCTCATAGGCCCGAAGGACAAGGCCGGAACCGAATTGCTCGTAGAAGTTGCCGATGGTGACTTCGAAATTCTCCTTGGCGTAGTTCGCGTAGCGGTAGCCGATGCCTGAGCCACGGAAGCGCCCCGGATAGCCGAGGATGGGGTCGAGGTAGCTCTCGTACCGCATTCCCGCTGAGAAATCGCCCCGCGTGTAGATGAGGTTGCCGAAGGCGTTGAAGCCGGTTTTGCTCGGAGGTACTTGCGCTCCGATCAGGGTGTCTTCCTGATAGGTCTGGAAGAGCATCTGCACGTTGCCGGTGATTTGTCCGGCATCGGGCTCGTCCTGCGCCCAAAGCATGTGGGGCGTGCACATTGTGGCGAATGTAGCCGCCAGTAGAAGATGGCGTTTCATTCGGCGAGTTTCAGCAGCTCCTCATACAGTTCTTCCTCGTCGCCGTCGGCGTAGTTGTTGTGCTGCCAAACGACCTCTCCCTCCGCATTGACCAAAAAGGTGTGGGGCACGTTGTTGACCTGCATGGCGCGGGCGAAGGCCTTGTTCGGGTCGAGCAGGATGGTGTAGTCCCAACCTACGCTGTTGACGTAGGGCTTTACCCGCATCATGCTGCGGGGGTCATCGATGGACACCGCGACGATTTCCACGCCGGTTTCATCCTGCCAATCCGGGTAGAGGTCGGCGTAGTTGTTCAACTCCCGCTTGCACGGGCTGCACCACGTGGCCCAGAAGCAGAACAGCACAGGCCCTTCGGCTTGCTCCACAAGGCTTCGGGTGTCCACGGTGAGATCACCGAGGTCTTTGAGTTCAACAGAAGGGATGTCCTGGGCATTCATGGAGCCCATCAGGCCCAAGACCAGGGAGAGAAAGAAAATGCGCATCGTTTTCAAAGCAGGTTCTGCAAGAAAAGAAAGACCGACGAGGCGGGGCCCCATCGGTCTTCCAAAAAAGTCGATAATGAAGAATTACTTCTTCGTGACGCGCATGGTGGAGATGGTGTCTCCTGCGGTCAGCGTGACCAGGTAGATGCCGGATTGCACTCCACCGAGGTCGAGCTGCATGCGGTTGTTACCGGCGGACATCGTTCCGAGGTCCTGGCTCAGGACACGCTGTCCGAGCAGGTTCACAACGTCGAGGCGCACCTCTTCATTTCCGGCGAGGCTCAGGTCGACCCAAGCCACGTTCTCCACCGGGTTCGGATAAACGTTGAAGGTGGTCTGCTCGACCTGCTCCTCCACGCCCACAACGGTCATGACGTCGGCGGCACGGGTCTCCTCTTCAAAGTTGTAGCTGCCGTTGTAGCTGTATACGTAGCCGTAGGTAGAGAGGTCATCGTTGACGGTGGTGACGTAGCATGCACCATCGACGCTGCCCCACTGGCTTCCGAAGATGCCGTCTCCGTAAGTGTCGGTGATGGTGAATGTGTAGCAACCGGTGCTGGGTACACCTACCCACTCCTCGTAGGTGGTGGTGTTGCCATAGGTACCTGCAGCAACGCTGGCGACCACGTCTCCGTCACCGTCGCGGATCTCCCAACCGGTCTCCTCACCCCAACCATCGGTCTCGATGTAGATGTAGAAGAGCGTGGTAGCTGCGTTGGCGCCTTCCACACTGGCGGAGAGCATGTCGTTGTCGGCGTTCATGTCGCCGCTGGTGATGCGGATTTCGAAGTTGGTTGAACCGTTGAACTGGTGGCTGCCCATCTGGACGTCCTCGATGCCGTAGGTGTCGAGGTTGCCGGTCCAGTTGTGGCTCATCACGCTGTTTCCGTTGATGAAGAGCTCGAGCGTAGCGCTGGTGAGCGCCTCGGTGCCGAGGTTCATCAGGGTAGCGCTGATGGCGGAGGGGCTTCCGCTGCAGGAGATGGTCTCACCGGTGTATCCGAGAACGGCTGCGTCGTTGGCCTGCGTGGCAGCGGCACAGTCGTTGGCGAAGAGGATGTCGGCGTGAGCTTCAGCCGTGATCTGGCTGCTCTCGGTCAACATGCGGTTCGGACAGATGGTGTAGATGGTGGGGTAGTAAGCTCCGTCGTAATCGTCGAAAATGGAACCGCCATCGTCGATGATGGGGTAACCGGTTCCGGCCGTCCAGTCTCCTTGGGTAGCAGAACCCGTTCCCTCAAGGTCCTCGAGGGTGGTCGTGTCGTCACCTTCAATGAAGAAAACGTACACTTCGTCGGTTCCGTCGGGGCCATAGGTCTCCCAAATGTCCTCGAGGGCACCGGTGTTGTGGTAGCTCCAGCAGGGGCCGCACCAAGTGGCGGAAAAGTCAATGATGACCTTCTTTCCCTCGTCGAGGAGGCTGTAGAGGTTGTGCTCGTTTCCGTTGATATCCGTGGCGGTCCAATCGGGAGCAATGCTGCCGTCAGGCAATTGTGCAGCAGCAGAGAAGCTGATGGTGAGCGCAACAAGCGCGGTGTAAATGTGCTTCATGTAGCAGGTTTGAGTTATTCGTTCCAAGTCCTTAACAAGGCAGGTAAATATAGCGTTGCATGGCAATATTTGGTCTTTGTCGTTCGTTTCGGTGCGTTTTGTCAGGATAGGAGCTGGATTTGATGGCAAATCTGGTCGTGCTGGGTGTCTGAAAAGTCGCGCAGGGGCTAAATTTGGATCATGAAGCAAATCCTGCAACGGGTAGCGACGCTGCCGCTTATGATCGTGGCATTTTCGTCGTTTTCGGGCCTGCTCGCGCAAGGTCCCACCCTGATTGATGCCGTGGAGGTGGTGGAAGGAAGCCCTACGGATACCGTGATGGTGGCGGAGTGGTTGGTGACGAATGCCTCGGAGTCGCCCATGACGCTTTATGTCGAGCGCAATGTGCTGCAGGTCGTTGACCCCATGAACTTGCCTTACCAAGCGGGTGCCGAGGGTGCCTATGAGCGTTTTTGTTGGGGAGGGACCTGCTACCCTTATGGAACTGGGTCCAGTGCTCTGCCCCTGGCGCTGACCCTTGCGCCCATGGACACGACGGGCATCAATTCGTTTGGTGCAGAGGATTGGCTCATTTCAGATTACTATCCCAATGGCGTGAGCGGGGTGACGGCTTTGGAGTACTGTTTCAAGGCGACTCAGCAAGGCGTGCCGGAGGTGTGCCACACGGTGCTTTTCTGCACAGGAGTGGAAGAGGGCGAATGTGTGGCTTCTTTGGGACAAGAGCAGCAGCCGGGATTCGAGCCGCTTGCACCCAACCCGATTGTCGGCCGGTCGGTATTGACCTACTTCGCTCCCGAGGGAGGCAACCTCGTGGTCATGGACTTGACCGGTAAGACGGTGAAATCGGTTCCCTTGGCGCCTGGGCGCGGAATGGTTTGGATGGATGCCTCCGAGTTTGCTCCCGGTGTCTACTTGCACGCTTTGCAGCAGAATGGGCGGATTCTCCAAGCCCATAAGTTTAGCGTATCCCGCTGAGGACAAATCAAGGTGAAACCGTTTGGTCTGCGCGGGGGTGCGGACCATCTTCGCGCCGCAGGACAGTCGCAAACGATGAGCAGCATCCGCAGGAAAGAAGCCCTGGACTACCACAGTCGGGGGAGGAAGGGCAAAGTGGAGGTCATCCCCTCCAAGCCCTACAGTTCCCAGCGGGATTTGAGCCTGGCGTATTCGCCAGGTGTTGCGGAGCCGTGCCTCGAAATCGCAAAAAATCCGGAGGACGTCTACAAATACACCGCCAAAGGGAATCTCGTGGCCGTAATCTCCAATGGAACGGCTGTGTTGGGATTGGGGGACATAGGACCCGAAGCCTCCAAGCCGGTCATGGAGGGAAAGGGGGTTTTGTTCAAGGTGTTCGCAGACTTGGATTGTTTCGACATTGAAGTGGATGCATCGGATGTGGACACTTTCGTTCAGACGGTCAAGGCCATAGCACCCACTTTCGGAGGCATCAACCTCGAGGACATCAAGGCACCCGAGGCCTTTGAAATTGAACGGCGCCTGAAGGAGGAGCTCGACATCCCCGTGATGCACGACGACCAGCATGGCACGGCCATCATCAGTGGCGCCGCCTTGATCAATGCCCTGGAATTGGCGGGCAAGAGGGCAGAAGATGTGACCCTGGTGGTGAGCGGTGCGGGAGCATCTGCGATGGCCTGCATCGACCTCTACATGCAGTTGGGGGTTCGACTGGAGAACATTGCCGTTTTTGATAGCAAGGGACACATCCACAGTGGAAGGGAGGGACTCGGCGAGCGGAAGCGCAACTTGGCCCATGCCGCAGTGGAGATTCCGTCATTGGCCGATGCGATGAAAGGCGCGGATGTGTTCATTGGTTTGAGTCGAGGAGGGCTGGTGGACAGTGACATGGTGGCGGGCATGGCCGACAACCCCATTGTTTTTGCATTGGCGAATCCCGACCCCGAGATCCCCTATGCAGAGGCCAAGCGCGCCCGCCCTGACGTCATCATGGCAACGGGTCGGAGCGACCACCCC
>JADHLY010000065.1 GCA_016780385.1 Flavobacteriales bacterium | reverse complement strand
CATGGTGTTCAGGCTTGCAGGTGCTCAGCCCAAGATTGTGCTTCTTGAAGCTGGCGATAGGTCGCAAGGTAAGCGCGACCGGCGATGTCGGGGTCCTGGTCGAGGCGTGCCATGGTGTATTTGCTCATGCGTGTGCTTCGGCCGATCAACCCCTTGCGCTTGTCGAGGTTGCGCAGCCATTTCTGCACAGGGCTGTAGCGGTCGGGCCGGGGCTGCTTGACCTCGATGACCGCCAGCCCATTCAGCAAGGGTTGTTGCTCACCCCCCACCATGCCTGCTTCCAAATCCCGGTCTATCGTCACACGCTCTTTTCGGTCAAAGTCCACCAACGTGGTCCTGACAAAGGATCCGTTCAGGCGGGGCTCCAATGCCTCCGCACCTCGGACGTGAGAAGCGAGAAAGTCCAACTCGGCTGCATCGATCGAATCCATGGCCTCGTGGCTTCTCTTCATGCGGTGCTTCAAGGTCCGACCTCCTGGCTGGCGCTCCTTCACCTCGAGAAAGGACAGGCCATTGCTGCCGTATTTGCGGCTGCGCACTTTCATTCTTCTCGCCTTGCCCCGGAGGTGGTCCTGAAGGAAGGGGTCGCCCGGCAACTCGAAATAGAGATTGGCGTAATGACATTCGCGTTGGCCGGAAACGGAAAGCACATGGGCATGAGCGGCCATGGCCTCGACCAGCTCTGGCAGCCAGGCATCGGGCACCACATACTTGGTGTCGAATCGGCGCATCAGTTGCACCGAATCCAACGCATCCAAATTCGTATCAGGCAATGCGGCCACAGCCGCTGCCAGCGCTTCAGTCAAGGTGTTCTTCCCCACAGGTTCGCTGAAAATACAACCTGAAGACCGTGATGGTTGCTTGCGGGGATCAACGATTCGCATGAAGTTGGTTCAAAGCCCAGTCCCGAATGCGAAATCCGGTCTCCCGGTCGAGGTAGGAAAAACGCTTGGCGCCCGAAGCGGTGTGAAAGGTCAAATGCCCCACTCCCCTTCGCTCCAGAAGCAGGTGCCGCTTCCATTCTACGCCCTGCAACTGACTCATCTTGAGGACCACCCGCTGACGCCAGAACCAGCCCTTTTGCAAAACGACGGCATCCTGGTAAACCGTCAATTGGAACGCACGATAGCGGTTGCGCGTGGTCCATCCCGTAAACGGCAACCAAAACACCGCGAACGCACAGGCCAACCAAGGACTCCACACCAAAAAGGGAACGGTTCCGGGCAGCAATGCCGCCAGCCACAGCAGCCAGCGCAATCTGCCCACCGGTCTACCGGTGATGGCGACGCCTTGCGACAAATCGGGATAAAGCACTTCCTCCATGATGGCCCTGTGTTCAGGCTCCATCGCCGGAATGGCCAATCGCACGCCCACCCCCGATGCCGCATCGCCTGCTTGGGCCTGTCGGATCCGCAGGGTCTCGAAACCGAGAACGCGCTGCAACACATTGCTCCGCCAGTCGGTCAAATGGACCTTGTCAAAGGGGATCTGGAACGTGTTTCTGCGGAGCAATCCGCTCTCCATGAAGACCCCTTGTTTGCCGATTTCACTGTGGAATCTGAAATACCGCAGGACGGTCGTCACCAAAGACACCCCGACGCCCGCGAGCAACATGAGGATAAAGCCAGGGACAATGAGCAACACCGTGGCCGCGGCCATCAAAGCGGTGATGGGCGCCGGAAGGCCTGAAAGCCATGCCTCGATTTGATGCTCCAACCCACCTGCCAAGGAACTGATGACCGCCAATCCGAGCAGTCCATTGCGGAAGTGGTTCTGGGTCAAGCCGACCTTGATGAGCCTGGCGATGTCGAGGTCCACCATGGTTCGTCCGCGGTACGCATGGGTCGAATCTTGAAGGCCTTCTTCTTCGGACGCATCCACCGGGTCGGAATTCTGATCCTCTCCGGCCTGCACACCATGCTCGGCCAACATCAGGCGAAGGGACTCGGCCGCGTCGCGACGCATGGCCACGATCTTGAACTCACTTCCCGAGGAACCTGCCGTATCGACCTGGATTCCAGTCAGTCCGAAGACCTGCTGGACAGGCCCCTGGAAGAGATTGATGGCCTGGATCTTGGCGAAAGGGACCTGCAATCGCTCCCGTTGGATGACACCGCGTTCCACGATGATGGATCCTTCCTCCACCCAATAGGTGAAGCGCAAATAGTACAAGATGGCCCAGGCGACCCCCAATGAAATGCCGAATGGGATCAACAACAAGGTCATCCAATCCAACTGGGTCAGGGACACCCCCACGATGGCCGGCCAAAAGGATTGTACGCCCTTGATGAGAAACTGGATGGCCAGGATCACCACCCCCAGGGGGTGCTGCCGAGCGGGACGATGAAAGTCCATCAGACCTTGCGGGTGCGGGTTTCCAAAATGGCGCGAAGGGTCTCCGCCTGCTCCTCATCCAGGCCTGCGATGCGCAGGTTGCCACTACCTCCTGCTGTAAAAAGACGCAAATTCTTGATTTGTAACAACCTAGACACCGGACCCTGAACCAATTCCGAATGTTGAATCATGCCAAAAGGAACGGTCGTGGTCGTGCGGAACAGCCATCCGGTGCGATAGGTGATGTCGCGCTCCCTGATGGCATAACCGCGGCGGGGAAAGCCCTTCCACTCCTCGAGGAACCAAAGCAGGGCAAAGACCGATTGAACACCCACGGGCCACCACCATTGAGAGAGCATGGCCCATTCAGGGTCCTCCGTCAGGACATGGGCCACTGCCGGCGCCACAGCCGCAGCCAGTATCAAGAGCTGGGCCCCTCCCCAGACTCCCAGGCGCAACCGCAAGTATTTCCGGCTGACGGCATGGAATTCCACTTCCTCCAATCGGGGTACGCCCGACAGATCGAGCTCATGGTTGGCCGCCACAGTCACCTCCATGGTTACTCGGCAGAAAGGCGTTTCTCCACACTGCCGTCGGAGTATTGGAAAAGCAGCAGCACGCCGGGCTCGGGCGACACCTCCCTGCCCAGCAGGTCGGTCACGCGCACCAAAGTGCGATCGCCTGTGGGCATGAGCTCTGCCACGGACATGGGCTCGCTGCACGCTTGGGCGAAGAACTGCCAAGCTTCAAGAGAAGCATTGATGTCCTGGTTGCCCCAAGCACCCGGCCAGCTGTGGCCACCGCCCTGAACCGTGTACAGCCAGACCTGTGGACAGGATCCGGTGAGTCCCCATTTCTGGTAGTCTACGCTGGACTCGTCCCAAGGCACGACATCCTCAAAGCTCCCCGACTCCTGCAAGGAGATGCCGAAGAGGTTAACGAAAAAGGCCATCGCGTCCGGCGTGCTGGGGTAGGAACCCCAACCGTCCATGTTCTCGAGGTCGCCTTCATAGAGGCTCACGTCGTCGGCTGTGCCGTGGATTTCCAGGATGGGCACCATGTATTCCGGAGTGCACTCGGCTTGAATGTCCGACATCAGGATGCCCGCAATGGGTGCCACTGCCGTAAACTCCGTAGAGGCCTCGCAGGCGAGCAGATAGCAGAAGTCCGCACCGTTGGAGAAGCCGGTGCCATAGACGCGGCTGCCGTCCAGCCCATAGGTCGCGATCAACTCGGAGCGCAGGCCCGAAATGAAGTTGACATCGTCCACGTACTCGTTCTGATGGAAGGCGTACCCCACATTCCAGAAGGCTTCACCCGTCGCATCTTCCGTGCCTTGCGGATAGCATACCGCGAACCCGTACTCGTCGGCCAGCGCATTGAATCCGGACCATTGGATCATGCCCTCTGCGCTCCCGCCGTAGCCGTGGTAAACAAAGACGAGGGGACAGTTGTCAGGGGCGTCGGAAGGTTCGTAGTAGTAGTAGTTCCGAAGTTCTTTTCCGTCGGGATACTCGCCGGCGAAAATGGCGGTGACCTCTGCAGATTGGCTGTTGTTGGAAGCCACATCGTCCGCCACACCATTGACGGCGACCACTTCCACGTCAATGCTGTAGCTGCCACTCAAGTCGAAGGGCAGTGCATCAGACAAGGAGAAGGTGTGGCTGTCGGCGGTGCCGAGCGCGATGCCGTCCACGGTGGTCTCGCCAGACTCCGCGCCCATGGACCAGGCGACGGTATACGAGTAGACCGTGTCGGATCCGAGGTTGACCACGTTGCCCGAAAGGTCTTCTGTAGACGGCGCCAATACGACGTTGTCGAGATTCAATGCCGTGAGCGTCAAATCCAATCCTCCCGGCTCCATGATGGCCACATCATCGATGGCCCACCCGTATAGCCAGCCTCCCCCATCGTTGTAACGGAAGGCCATGTGGACCGAAGACTCACCCACTACATCCTCAAGGTTGATGACCTCAAAATCCCAGGCGCCCTCCTCCGAGCCGATCAAGGCCTGCATCAGCATCCAGGTCTCACCGCCATCGAGGCTGTATTCGATGAACGCCCCTTCGGTAATCCCTTGGTAGGTGCCGCCGTCGAAGTAGGTGGAAAACGCCAGGATCGCAGACTCCACACCGCTGAAATCGAGTTCCGGCGTGATCAGGTAGTCTTCGCTCTTGTCGCAATCGCAACCGTCATCGTTGGTCGCCATGATGTTGCCGTGGGGTGCAATGGGCCACCATTGGCTTTCGAGTTCGGCGCTCGTGCCTCCGAGCCAGCCTCCATCGGTGGCGAGCGTCTGTTGGCTCCAATCTGCGGGCAATCCCGCATCGAAATTCTCCTGTAGCAGCAGAGTCTGGCCGCTGGCAATCGAAGCCCAGCCCCAAACGGCGGCCAGGGCCACCGTGCGAATCGTCTTGGTCATGCCCCGAAGATATGGGGCGGGCACAGAATGGGGGGCAGCAAAAAGCCCGGCACAAGGACCGGGCTTTTCGAATCACTAGAGGATTTTGTGGTCAGATGCCGTCAAACTCCACGTATACGGAGTCGCCGCAAGCAACCGTCACGGAAGTGTCGAGTGCGGTGCAGAGGGAGATGAAGGCGAGATCGAACTCGATGTCGATGGTGCCCGCGTCCACTTCCACGCTTTGGGTAGCGAGGATGCCCATGTCGGCTGCGATTTCATCACCGCCCACGCTCACGTCGGGGGTGCAAAGGGAATTGTTGAAGATGGTGATGACGGCCTTGTTGCCTTCGTCACAAGCTTCGGTGTCGTCGCTACATCCTGTAACGAGAACCACGGCGGCCATCAGGCCCAGCAGGTTTTGGATTTTCATTTTGAACTCGGTCTTTGAGCGCGCGAAATTACGACTCGAATTCGAGTCGCAAACCATGTGCAATTGGTTGCATGGAGTCGGCAATATTTTGCCCCGCGCAACAGTTGAATGGATGGAAGCACGTCGCTTTCCCCTCACAGCTCCATCCGCCATGCCCCGTCAACCCCTATTCCTGCCCTCCTTTGCCGCCGTCCTGGCCGTCTCCATCCTCGCCTCGGCCTACCTCGTGGCGCGCAACGGCCATTACTTCTTCAAGAGCCAGGCGAGCGACATCGAGGTGACGGGCTCGACCTCAATGGATTTCACCTCCGACCTGGCCGTTTGGCAAGGTGAATTCACGCGCAAGGCCATGGACCTCAAAGAGGTGTATGCCCTGATGAAGCAGGACAAGGAGGTCATCGCGCGTTTCCTGGAAGAAAAAGGCGTCGCCGAAGACGCCTTCGCCTTCCTGTCCATTGACATCCTGCCGCAAAACAAGACGGTCAACCACTACAACGACAAGGGCGACCTCGTGGACCGCGAACAGGTCTTCAACGGCTACCGCCTCAAGCGGAGTTTCGAGGTCACGTCATCCGACATCGACCGGATCGAGCGGCTCGCCAATGAGGTGACCGAGCTGATCGAACAGGACGTCTACATCACCTCCTACCCGCCGAAGTACTACTACACCCAGCTTGGCGCGCTCAAAATCCAGATGATCGAAGCGGCCTCGCAGGACGGCCAACTCCGCGCCCGCACCGCGGTCCAAGGCGGCGGCGGCAACCTCGGCGACCTGCTCGAGACCAGCATCGGCGTCTTCCAGATCCTCGGCACCAACTCCGACGAGAGCTTCAGCTGGGGCGGCACCCTCAACACCTCAAGCAAACTCAAAACCGCCTACGTCAACGTCAAGCAGCGCTACGCCATCGACTGACCTTGTGCAATGTCGGATGGAACTACTCCTTCGTCGCCTTCATCACCAGCGCAGAACCCGATATGTTTTGGGCAGTCCCGACCAAACCAAGACCGGCTCCTGCATACACCAAGGGTAAGATTCCACCACTTGAAACCGTGCCCACCACGACAAGTGCAGCTCCTGCAAAGGACACCAATGTTCCCTGAGCCCGTTGGCGAAGTCCCCGCTTAAGGAGTTCTGGGTCCCCCATTTCTCCCGATTCATTCATACACGCCCGGTACTCAACTTTCAGCAGCCTGATTTCACCTTCAACTGCCCTCATCTCTTGGGCAATGGCCTTTTTCTGGTCGTATTCAGACGCCTCATCCATTCGGGTTTGGAGAACATCAATATCAGCTTGTTGCGTGTCAATTTGCTGCTTCAACGCTTCGCAATCTTGAGCTTGCATGCCAAAGGATGCAACAAAGAAGAAAAGTAGGGTTAGGACTCTCATGGTTCTGATTTGATGTCGAAGCTAAGGCTCAACCCAACTCAACGCCACAATG
>JADHLY010000064.1 GCA_016780385.1 Flavobacteriales bacterium | reverse complement strand
CCATCAAATGTGCCGTTGGGTCCGAATCCACCGCCATCGATGGAGTAGATGTAACCCATACCCGTTCCTCCTGTAGCCGATACTGCGATCACACCGTCTTCGCTGTCGCTGCATAGAACGTTCGTGACGGTGGCAGCGGGTACGACTTCGGCAGGCCCGCCTAAATCAACACTCGCATCGTAGGAACAGCCGTTTCCATCCACAACCGTGATGGCGTAGTTCCCTGCTCCAGCCATGTCGATCATCAACACATCCGATGTCGTCCCGTCATAGTTGTATGAGAGCGGGCCAGTACCTCCCTGTACCTCCACCGAAATGGAGCCGTCAGTGGCACCGAAGCAGCTGGGCTCGGTAAGATCAACCTGAGAAACGAACTCAGCCGGAGCGGTTACATCAATGACGTCGGAAGTATCCAAGCAGCCATTAACATCCTGTCCATAGAAAACATAGGAGCCAGCAGCGAGATCGAAGGTGCTTACTGCACTGTAAGTCATCCCATCCAAGCTGTACTGAGTGGAATTTCCACTTCCACCAAAGAAGTTCATTACCACCTGCCCATCTTCTGAGTCGGGACATGTAGTTGGCACTACTGCCTGGGCATATACATTGAAAGGCTGCGGCTGGGCGATGGAGATTCCCGGGGTCTGGTCCGTGCAGCCATTGGCATCAATGGCGTATACCGTGTAAAGGCCCACACCGATGTTCTCGAAGAGGAGCACGTCACTTCCCATTTCGAAGTAGGGACCTGCACCGGTATCGACAGGGGCGTCGAGGCTGTACATAACACCTCCCGTTCCGCCGGTGCTGAAACCGCTGAGTACAGCATCTGAAAAGCCATTGCAGCTGATGGGATCCGACAGGTTGGCGGTCACATCCAAAGGATCGGGACTGCCCACCGTCACAGTAGTGGAAATGGAGCAGCCTACATTGTCGGTAACCGTCAAGGTCAACTCACCCGCAATAACACCATTGAAGATGCCGGTCGCATTGCTGACAATGCCATTGGAGAAATTCAAGCTGCCCTGACCTCCGGAAACCGTCACAGCTGCATATCCATCAGTGCCGCCACTGCAGCTCACGGAATTTGCGGTGGTGCCTGTAATGGTCAATGGCGTGGCGGGGTAATCACAGGAAAAGAGACAGGATCCATTGTCTTCGTTGGCTGCGGGGTCAAAGTTGGTCGCATTGCTATCGGTGCATCCAAAAACGGCATCTGCGATGCTGCTGAAAGCGAACGTAGCCAGGGCTGTGCTGTCCTGGTCTCCTCCAACAAAACTTGCAATGGAAACAACCCCATACAACGTGGTGTCGGTTGTAAACTGACCGATCATCACGAGGCTGTCCGCGCCGGCGTAGGCATTGGCATCCGGATAGAGTGGGAACCAACTTCCACCCGTCTGCGTCGCGATCACGATGTCATTCCCCGTCATGCCGCCGCCTGGCTCGAATGCGGGAATCCAGTTGTTTCCCGGGTCACCTACTGAGTTGATCGCCGCTTCACCGTCATTGGAGTTGGCAGGCGCATCCATGCCGATGGTGACAAAGCTGTCAAATTCGAGGTCGGGGAACCCGGCGAAAAGAATGGGGTTGTACGTAGCATTGGACAGTCCTCCTAAAGCCGAATGGAAGAAGTTGTTTCCACCGCGAATCCGTGTTGGGAAATCCACGTCTCCGTATACAGCGGTCAGAAAATCCTGGTCAGACGCGAACTTGGCATACACCCGGTAGGTGGTGTATCCGGTAAGGTCCGCGGTGCCCACCATACCGATGTCTTCGGCATAGGTTTCGACGACAATTCCTGTGGCTTGTGAGTAAGCAAGGGTGCTGCAGAACAAGGCAGCAACACCGAGTAGCAATCGCTTCATGCGTTGGTTCGAGTTAGTTGTGAATCTGTGCGCAATATATAGGTCAACCGCCTTTCATGTGCGACCTGAACACGGCGGTGTTTGAAGGGGATTTCCACGAAACATGTAGGAAAGAAAGAAAGGGGGCTCATGCCCCCTTTCTTCATCTTGTTCCCTGAACCGTTATTCAGTCTACCTGAAGCCGGATCGAGCTGCGCCGGAGTCCAATTTGTGCCTCCAGTACATATACCCCTTTGGGCCATGACTCAGTAGTGAAGGTGACAATTTCCCCTTGCGCCATGGGCTTTTCTATGTTCAAGACTTGCTGGCCCAGTAGGCTGTATGCGCGCAACTTGAACAAACCTTCTTGCCCCTTCATGCGGATGTTGATGACGTCTTGAGCCGGGTTCGGGAATACCTCCAGCCCGATGAAATCTTGCACTTCCTCGATGCCGATGACCGTACCGACCGTATCTCCGTTGCAGTCAAGGCAGCTGGAGTAGCAATATGCGCCGAGTACTTCGGGCTGGCCTGAGCGGATGTGCGTGCGGTTGTATTCTCCAAATGGATTGCCTTGGCCACAGCCGCCTTCCTCGAAATTGCCGTCCTCAGCGACTGAGTCGTCAACCTCGCCACCGGGGTAGGGATCGCCATTGCAGTAGCGGTATTCAAAAAAGGCCGCTCCTGCCACTTCATAAGTGACCTCATACACGTTGTCCCCGTCGCCATCGCTCAACTGCAAGGCGCCGGCCTGCCATTGGGGTGAGGTCATTCCACCAATGACCCACACTCCGTTTTCGGATACGGTCTCATTGGTCATGTCCACTTGGAAAGTGATGGGCGCCGGGTCTGGGTCGGCCACGCACGTCTCGGAGCACTGGTTGTAACAGTACTGAACCGCGATGGCTTCGGCACCTACGGAGAAAGTGCGGTTTCCATTTGATGTGCACTCTCCCGGGGGATTCTCATTGTCGATGTTGCCATCTCCATCGCCCCCCCAGTTGTTGCCGTTGATGAATTTGAACTCATAGTCCCCCGGTGCCACGTCAATCGTGGCCTCGAAAACGAGGTCACCATCGTCATCGCTGAGGAAGTTTGCCCCCGGTGTCCATCCTTGGAAGCTACCCGCCACACAAACCCCGTTGGCAGACACCGCCGCTTGGGTGCTCATGTCCACGCGGAATGTCACAGGAGTCGGTGCCACACAGCTGCCGCAAGTGTTGTAACAGTATGGCTGGCCGGTCTCCATCATCTGATAGACCAAATCGCCTCCCGTCAAAGGCAGGAAACGATTGCCCTGTGCGGCACATTCCCCGTCGGGGTTCTCATCAAATCCCCAGGCATTGCCATTGACGAATTTGAACTCTACGGTATCGACCGGACTGAGCGCTGCTCCATCGATCTGGGCCGTGTAGGTGTAGACCATATCACCATCGGCATCCTCCATCATCAAGAAATTCGAACCGTCCCATCCGTTGAAGTTGCCGTTCATGTGCACGCCCACAGGGTTGATTGCTTCCTCCTGGCTCATGTCAATCTTGAACATGACCGTGGTGATGCCGCAAGCTGCGCAAGCACCAAAGCAAACCACGGGCAAGTCGGTGGCCCCATCAATGTCGGCATAACGGTCCGAGCTGCTGGGAAAAGCACAAGGTTCAGGACAAGCCTCGTCCACGCCCCAGGCGTTTCCATTCAAAAACTTGTAGTTGATGGTCTCCAAGGTGTCGCTGACTTCCACGGTCACGGAATAAATGCCGTCCATGTCATCATCGGCGAGCATCGTAATTGCTGGATCCCATCCTTGGAAGTTGCCCGCAACGTGAACTCCCTCCGCAGCTACGGTTTCATTGCTCATGTCTACGTGGAACGTAACGGGCACAGTCTGTCCCCATGATGACCACGCAACCAACGTGGCCACCGCAAATAAGTATAGGTGTTTCATGAATCGTGTCTGATTGACACGACAAATGTAGGATTTGAAATCCCTACACGACAGACCATTAATCAATACGCCAAGGTCAAAGGAATAAGCCGATCGGGACGCAGTGAATCACATACGACAGCCTAGCCCTCTATGGCTTTGCGCCAATCGTCGTGAACCCTGGTCACCTTGCCCTTCATGGTGTCCCAACTGACCAACGTGGTCGCCGCTCGGAAGGCCAATTGGGCATCTTCATCCCTCCCCTTCTTGAGCACGAAGCCCTCGTATTTAATGTCGATGCTGGAATTGCCGAGTCCGGATGCCCCCAGACGGATGATGAGGCGGTCTCCGGGCACCACCGGTTTCAAGTAGTCCATTTCATTGTGTGCCACCAATACCCCATGCTTTTGGAAGTCCCACTTTTCAGGCACACAGGTCTCAAACCAGGCAATGCGCGCCTCCTCCAGAAATGTGAAATACGTTGCGTTGTTCACGTGGCCGAACAGGTCCATGTCGCTGTACCTAAGGGGCACTTCATAGTCCACGGTGGGCCCAAGGGCATCAAAAGGCACTGCCATCGGAGAAGAGAATCTTGAATCTGGCATGGAATGGACGGTTTTTGCAAAGGTCTCGTGTAACCCGGACCCCCCGTTCCTACAGGATTTCCGGGTTTTTCCAAATTTGGGGCTACTTTATTCACAATTTGGATAAAAACGCGCTGCAACCCGCGGCCGGCGCGGGATTTAGCCTATACATTTGAACGGTTCACAACCTAAAAACAATACCATGAATAAATCCGAACTCCGCGATGCCATGGCCGAAGGCGCTGGCATCAGCAAGGCCGACGCCGGCCGCGCTCTCGACGCTTTCATCGACGCAACCTCTAACGCCCTCAAGGGTGGTGAGCGTGTTGCGCTCGTAGGCTTCGGCTCCTTCTCCGTCACGCACCGTGAGGCACGCAAGGGCCGCAACCCACAAACCGGCAAGGAAATCACCATTGCAGCCAAGAACGTGGTGAAGTTCAAGCCAGGTGCCGAGTTGAACGACAAGGTGAAGTAATCCCTCGTTCAAGGCACCAGCCAAGATGTCCCCGGCTTGCCCTTGTGGTGGGCCGGGGATTTTCTTTGCCACTCCATGCAGGACGACCGCTACGCCCTCCTCTCCCCCTTCCTGACCGAGGCACGCCGCCGGCGGTTTGAAGAGGTGTTGGCCCATCGCACCCATTGGGTGACGGTGGTCACGGAAGACCTGTATGACCCCCACAACATCTCCGCGGTGCTGCGCAGCTGCGACTGCTTCGGGATTCAGTCTGCCCACATCATTGAGGAGAACAACCCTTACCGCACATCCCCCGGTGTGTCCAAAGGGGCTTGGAAATGGCTGGACCTCCATCGGCATACCGACACCACCCACGCCCTCCGCAAACTGAAGGAAAAAGGATATGCCATTTGTTGCACCACCCCGCATGCAGACGACACCACCCTGGAGGAGCTGGCCCTCGATCAACCCGTTGCCCTCGTGTTCGGCTCGGAGGGACCTGGCATTTCAGATGCGGCGAAAGCCGAGGCCGATTGTTTCGTTCGGATTCCCATGTACGGGTTCACCGAGAGCTTCAATATATCCGTGGCAGCAGCCTTGACTTTGCAAACCGTAACATCCCGTGTTCGGACCATGGATGCCCTTGATTGGCGGATCTCTGAAACGGAGCGGCTGCGTCTGCTCGGAGACTGGGCGGAGCGCACCGTAAAGGACTCCAGCGGTTTGCTGGACCGTTTGCGGTCGGGAACCGAACCTCCATCTGCCCCTGCCCCACTCGGCATCGAGGAAACATGAGCAGTCTCAAAACCGGATATGCCGACATCCTCAAGTTGGCCATCCCCGTATCGGCGGGCACCTTCATGCACTTCCTGGTTGTCCTGACAGACAACTTCTTTCTAAGTCAAACCTCTGACGTTGCCCTGAATGGGGCTGGCAACGCAGGGGTGTTGTACATCACCTTGGGCATGATGGGCCAGGGATTCGCCAGCATGGGGCAAATCCTCATTGCACGGCGGGTAGGCGAAGGACGCGGTTTTGAAGCGCTGCGCATTTTGCGCACCGGCATGGTCATCACGGTGGGTGTGAGCATATGTCTGATTGGCATTGTGCACCTGCTGTTGATCGGCGGTTTTTCGGAAGTCTTCAAGGATGCTGCCACGGGTGAAGTATTCCACTCCTTCATGTCGGTCAGGCGCTGGGGCTTATTGCCCTCTTTCCTGAACATGATGCTCGTCGCCTATTTCATGGGGACCGCGAGGTCCCGCATTCTCATGTGGGCCATGGTCATCACGGGCAGCATCAACATACTCGGTGATGCCGCATTGATTTCCGGGCGTTGGGGTTTTCCGGCGCTGGGACCAACAGGTGCAGCTTGGGCCTCCCTATTTGCTGAAACCATGGGACTCCTCGTGCTCTTTGGCAACGTTCTCTTTCGCCATGGCACAGAGCTCGTACAATCGGCATGGATGAAGACGGAGGCACTGCGGAATTGGATTCGTCTGGCCCTTCCCATGATCCTTCAATTGACCTTGACACTGGGTACATGGAGCATGTTCTTCTTCCTTGTCGAGCAGGTGGGCGTCATGGAACTCAAGGTGAGTCACATCGCGCGCAACTTCTTCATGTTGGCTTTTGTCGTGTCTCAGGGGGTGCAACAGACCACGCGCACGTTCATCAGCGGATTGCTCGGCGAAAAGAGGGGCACAGAGTTGATTCCAGTCATGCGCCGGCTCGTGTTGGTCAATGCCTGTGGCGTCCTCTTGTTGGCCCACGGTGGGGTGCTCTATCCTTCCCTGCTCACCGCTCCCTTTTTCGATGAGCCTATGGGCTTG
>JADHLY010000001.1 GCA_016780385.1 Flavobacteriales bacterium | reverse complement strand
CTACGGTCATGAAGACTGCAACTGGGATGAGTATTGTATGTTCATCAAGCGTATGGAATGGTGGGATAATTACGCGCCGATGTGTCGTACGAATGCGGCGTACACCCGAGATACTTACGAGGTGTTCCACCATTGGGATGGTGAGCAGATGTTGCGCGCCAAGTGGGGGCTGATGGTGGCCATTGTGCTGGGCTTTTTTGTGTTGGACGCCTTGTTTTTGAGGGCTGTGGGGGTGGCCGATCGATGGAAGCTGTTGCTGCTGATATACGCGGCCTCGGGTCTTGTGGTCGCGCTGTTTTGGGCGCTGGATGGGCGCGGAGGCGCTGAGGACCCGGGATACAATGTGGCCCGGGAGGTGTTGGGCTTTTTGCAGTCGCCCTTGCCTTCTTTGATGTTGGTGCTGTTGCCTTGGTTGCGGGACAGGGCGTTGGTCAATGCGCAGGGCGCTGAGGCCTAAATTCGATGTATGACTTTGGATGAGATGCCGGCGCATGCCCGGCTTTGGGTGCATGTGGCCAACCGCGACTTGACGGCCGATGAGCAGCAGGCCCTGCACGCGGACCTCGGATTGTTCTTGCAGGGTTGGTCTGCCCATGGGGCTGCGTTGTCGGCTGCAGGTGCCGTGTTGTATGACCGCGTCTTGATGGTGGCCTTGGATGAACAAAAGGCGGGTGCGACGGGCTGCAGCATTGACAAGCTTGTGGGTTTTATGCGTGGTCATGGCGAGCGCAATGGCATTGATTGGTTTGACCGTCATCAAGTCTTGTGGCGGCCAGGAGCTGGCGAGGAGGCGGCTGGTGGTGCTTGGAAGGCGACCCGTACTTCGGAATTCTGGGCCATGCGCAAAGCCAAGCTGGTCAATGACGCCAGCGAAGTGGTGGATCCGCTGGCGGCTACGTTAGAAGCGGCGCGCGGTGAGGGAGGATGGCTGGTCAAAAGGTTCGACGAAAGTTGGCATTCAGAGATGTGGCATTGAGGGTGTTGGGGGCTCGACGCTAGCAAATTGGATGGCATTAAGTACCTATTGGTCGACTATAAAAATTGATTCGTAGCGAATTAGATTTCGGCAACTTTCTTGGTAGAGGCGATATTTCGCCGTATCTTTCCTCCTAGGTTTTGATGTAAAGCGGCGACTAAAGCTGCGTGCATCGGCCACAACCGAATTAGCAACCCAGCTGGAACCATGAAGCTCCGCAACCCTCGCGCCGCCTATTTGCAAGCGGTATTTCTCCTCGCCACTCTTGTCCTGTCAATCGGGGCCAAGGCGCAATCCATCACCTTGTATTCTGATTTCTACGCGACCCAATACGGTGTGGCGGTGACCAGTTTGACGCAAGGCCAAATCATCAACCTCAGTGAGGGGCAGATTTGGGCGACCAACGGATTCAACCAGACCTACAACATCGACTTGTCGGACTACGGCGAGGACACCTACACCATCATTTTGTTGGATGAGGGTGCCGATGGCGGACTCAGCTTCGAGGTCAATGTCGAGAACCTGCCCTTTGTGTGTGGCGGTAACTGTGCCGGGGAATTGTCTGCAGGCCCCGCGGCGGCGTTCAACTTCTCTTTGACCCAGTTGGATGGAATTCCGGGTTGTATGGACGATGCGGCCTGCAACTTCGATCCTGAAGCTGGCTTCAACGATGGCTCCTGCTGTTATGACTCTTGCGTCTCCGTGAAGTTGTACGATGCGTTCTCCAACGGTTGGGTGGACGCACAAGGCAACGTCGGTAGCGCAGCAGTGGGCAACCTGGCCGGTGAAGAATTGGGCAGCATTTCCTTTTCTGAAGGAGGGCTGGCAGAACTGGACCTTTGTTTGACGGACGATTGTTATGTCTTGGAATTGAACTTTGACAACCTCGCAGTCGAGGCTTCATGGGAGGTCTACCTCGGGACGCAGCTGATCTTGGAAGGTGGGCCTGGAATAGCCGGCGGTACGATTCAGGAGTTCTTCTATGTGGGGTCACCGGATTGCTTGAACGTAGGCTGCACCACGGAGGGGGCCTGTAACTACGACCCCACGGCCAACTTCAACGACGGCAGCTGTGAGTACCTCTCCTGTCAAGGATGTACCGACCCTACCGCGTGTAACTATGACCAGACAGCGACGATTTCCAATGACAACTGTGACTACAGCTGTTACGGTTGTACGGAGTCGGGTGCGGTGAACTACGATGCGGACGCCATTTATGACGATGGCACATGCTGCTATGAAGAGTTCTTCTTCTTCCTCGAAGTGGGGGGTGGAAGTTGGGATGGCGAGATCAGCTGGAACATCCGCAACATGGAGACCAACACGGTGGTGGACTTCGGCGGTGCTGGATTGCACGCGGTGTGTTTGGCTGCAGGTTGCTACAACTTCGAGATGTTCGACAGCTTCCAGGATGGATGGAACAACGGCACGTACACCTTCTCTACGTTTGACGGAGAGGTGGTCTACACCGGCTCGCTGGACGAAGCCGAATTTGGCGACCAGCAGATCAGCGGTGCGGACCGGATTACCCTTGGCGGCGTGAGCTGCCCTGTGGGATGTACCGACCCCACAGCCTGTAACTTCAGTCCCAACGCGGTCTTCGACAGCGGCTTCTGTAACTTCTCTTGCTACGGCTGTACAGACTTCAACGCCACGAACTTCACGCCTGCAGCGTCCATTGACGACGGTACATGTGTGTACTGCGCGGGGGGTGAGCTCATCCTCGAGGTGACCATGACCGACGCTTTCGGCGACGGATGGAATGGCGGCGTCTTTTACATCTCCGATTTGGATGGGGACATCGCTGCTACGGGAACCTTGGACGATGCGGACCAAGGCGATGGTTTGACCAGCGGTGTGGACCTCGTCTGCCTGCAGCCTGGCTGCTACCTCTTTGACATTACGCCGGGTGACGATTCCGATGACATCGGATGGTATCTGGAAGACGTGGTTGGCAATTTCTACGGCACCGGAACCGACGAAGTGTCGAGCTACGGCATCGACTTCGGTGAAACAGGACTTTGCACATTCCTCGGTTGTACCGATCCGTTCTGCTTGAACTACAACCCCAGTGCCACGGATGACGACGGCAGCTGTGAGTGTCCTCCGAGTAACAACTATGCTGTCAGTGCCCAAGCGGTGCAGTGCGGCGCTCAAATCGCCGGTACGCTGACCTACGCGGTCGACGGTGAAGGGCTCAATGGCACCACCTGTTCCGGTCAGGAGATCAGTGCTGCTGGTGTATGGTACGTCTTCAACGCCCAGGCCGACCAACAGATGGTCTTGTCCACTTGTGGCACAGACGCCTTCAACCCCGCTGGAAACCCCTTGTTTGATTCGCAGGTGTTCGTCTTCGAAGCTGTGGACGGTGATTTGGACAACCTCGAGTGTCTCGGTGGAAACGACGATGGCTGCTCAGAGGGCTTCATGAGTGAGGTCGCGTTCAATGTGGAGCAAGGCCAAGACTATTACATCTACGTGACCCGATTCAGTCCGTTTACGAGCGGTGACGAGTTCCTCCTTTCTGTGGAGTGTGTCGATTGCTCGAGCGGAGCGCCCATCAACGACAACTGTTCCGATGCGCTGGGCCTGTTGAATGGTGTGCCTAGCGTTGGCTCCATCTGCTGCTCAAGCCCAGACAACGTGGACGTGAGTTTCCTAGCGGGCTTCCAGACCAGCTATGGTGTCTGGTACGAGTTCAACAGCCAGGACTACGAGACGTTTTTCTTTGACTTGCTCAACCTCAGTGCCGCCAACATTGGCCTCGCCATCTTCGACGTCGGCACCTGTGGTGACCTTGAAGCCCAAGTGGGATGTCTGGTGTCAGAGCAGTGCGCGGGTGAGATCAGCGATTTCACGGTATTGCAGCCCAACACCGACTACCTCTTCTACGTGTTTACCACGGACCCTGAGGATTGTGGTCAATATCAATTCTTGACCAACGGCGTTTATCTCGGGTGTATGGATGACGCTGCGCCCAACTACGACCCTACGGCCACCATGGACGACGGTTCTTGTAATTATGTGGGCGTTGTGCCTTCCAACAACACGTGCGGAACGGCCCAAGAGCTCGCGTGCAATTCTACGCTGTCCGGCTCGACAGGTGGCGCTACCAACCTCGGTGCTCCCAACCTGATCAACGGTTGTGACCCCGTTCCAGGTCCTGGCATCTGGTACACCTTCGAAGGAACGGGTGATCTGCACACCCTGAGCCTGTGCGGCTCCAACATTGACTCCAAACTCAACTTGTACGTGAGCGATGCCGTGTGTGCAGGAGGCATACCCGCCCTGTTTGAATGTGTGCTCACGGTGGAAGACGGGGTCTACGCTTCTGAGGAGTCTGACTTCATCAACTGCGGATTCTTCGACCAGAATGACGCATGGGTGCAGTTCATTTCAGAGCCAGGAAGACATTATTATGCCTATGTCAGTGCAGAGGATGCCGATGGCGATCCGATCACCGACGACAATGGCACCGTGGAAATCAGCTTGAGCTGTGCACCTGCCGTTGAAGGTTGTACCAATAACGTGGCGTGCAACTTCAACGAAGAGGCCAACATCGAGGATGGGTCTTGTGACTTCCTGGGCTGTGCATGCCCTGAGGATGCTACCGATGGTATTGCGCTGAAGCTGGATATGTATGACAGTTTCGGTGACGGATGGAATGGTGCGCAGTATTACCTCACGGATGCGGGGGGCGATACCCTGATGATCGGCGACCTGGACAGTGCAGCCTTCATTTTGGACGTCGACAACTTCCTTGGAGGAGATGAGGGCTTCGATACCTTCTGCCTGGTCGAGGGCTGCTATACCATGATTGTGGGTGGTGGCGACTTTGATGAGGAAATCAGCTGGGTGCTCTCCGGCATCAATGGGGAGATCGTGACCGGTACCATCGGCGCCGAGAACTTCTCACTGGGTGGCGTGGTGTGCGGTTGTATCGATTCGGGTGCCTGTAACTATGATCCTGCAGCGACTTCTGACAACGGCTCTTGTGACTTCTCAAGCTGCGCGGGTTGTACGGATTCAAATGCGTGCAACTATGACGAAACGGCGACCATTTCTACCGATGATTGCTGCTATGACAGCTGCGTGAGGATCCAAATGACCGACGACTTCGGTGATGGGTGGAACGGCGCCCAATACAGCCTCTACAGTGTGGACGGGCTGTTGCTTGCCCAAGGAGGTTTGCCCAGCATCGGATTTACGGTGACGCCCGAAGGCACCAGCGGGACAGATAACTTCTGCTTGGCCGACGGCTGCTATTATCTCGAAGTCTCCTCAGGTGTCATTCCCGTAGAAGTGGGGTGGACGTTGTTGGGGGCATCCAGTGGCATCACCTCAGGAGGTGCACCTGCCGGACCGGTCTACTTTGAGGTGGGTGAGACAGATTGCATTTCAGGTTGTACGGTATCCGTGGCCTGTAACTACAATCCTGAAGCCAACATCACCGTGCTGGAGGATTGCATTTTTGATGGATGTGGTGGGTGCCGTTATGACATCGCTGAGAACTACAACCCTGCGGCCGTGCAAGACGACGGCACCTGTGAGTTTATACTTCAGAGTCCTTGTCCAACAGACTTGAACCAAGATGGTGCGACCACCACGGCGGATTTGCTGGAGTTCTTGATCAGTTTCGGAGACCCCTGTCTGGAGTGATGACGGGAAGTTTTTGACGAATACAAATTTCTACCGAGCGGCGTGAGCCCTCATTATAGAAAGCCCTGGATGATAGAATCCGGGGCTTTTTTGTAACCTAATCTTTGATAATCAACGACCTGCAAGTTGTGACCCGCCGCATCTTCGGGAACCGGCATGATTTCATCCCGCATTCTCTTCTTGATTCAGCGCGGTTTCCTCTATATTGCTCCGGCAATTGGAAAAAACCTTAATCATGAACCTGAGAACTACCATTCTCCGAGGGTCCCTTGGCACGTTTGCCTTGGCCCTCTTTGCGTCGCTACAGGCGCAGACCATCACTTTCACAGCGGACTTTTATCCCGATGAAGTGACTTCTTGTATCGTTACCTTCAATGGGGACACGATTCTAAACGTGGACGGAGCGCTTTTGTTCCCCAATGGACCGAATGACGTCAACGTCTACAGCATCGCTACTTACGGAGCGGGAGACTACACCGTGTCCATCGATGACTCTTTCGGTGACGGAGGAACGGGGATGGCTGTGGATGGAGGCGCCTTCAACTGTACCGGTCAATGTTCTGGAGTAGTCGCGGGGTCAGGATCTGAATTTGCGTTCACTCTGACATCAGATGTCCCAGGTTGTACTGATGAGACGGCGTTGAACTACGACGATACAGCTACCCTGAACGACGGTTCATGCTTGTTCGACATCTGCGCGACCTCTGACGATGAGATGGTCTTCGTAAACATGACCGACACTTGGGGTGACGGCTGGAACGGCAACACCTACGAGATTTATGCCGACGGCGTGTTGATTGCGTCTGGAACCTTGGACGATTCTGTCACTGGAACTGGAGGTACCGCCGGAGGTGCCAATGCTGGTCAGGATACCATTTGTATTCCGTCTGGCGCTTGTTACGAAGTTGTAAGTGGAGGCGGAAGCTTCTTGGGTGAAATCGGATGGACCATTGTAAGCGCCTACACAGGTGCAATCATCGCTGGCGATGAGGACGGTGGAACGGCTTCTTTCTACTTCGGTCCTACGGCTGAGGTGTGTGGCTGTACGGATGTCACGGCGTTGAACTTCGACGGTGACGCCACCGTAGACGATGGAAGCTGCGTCTTCCCAAGCTGCGACAACCCAGATGATGTTCTCGTGCAGCTCCTGATGTACGACACCTTCGGAGATGGATGGGACGGTGCGTCTTACACCTTGTCAAACCAGGCTGGAGAGATCTTGAGCACGGGTTCCTTGGACGACGCTACGTTTGTTACTGATCCAGGTGCGGCAGGTTATGACTTCCTCTGCATCTCTTCTACCGAGTGCTACGTTTTCGAAGTGTCCGGTGGTTCTTTCCCCGGTGAGAAGGAGTGGCAGATGGTGAACTTCAACACAGGAGAGATTCTGTATGACTTCACTGCCAACGACGGATTTGGAGTATTTGGTGTTGCTGCTGGTGATGTGGTCTGCGGATGTACGGATGCCAACGCATTTAACTACGACGAGACTGCAACAGCTGATGATGGCTCCTGTTTCTCTCCAAGCTGCTTGGGCAATGCAGACAGCACGAGCTACATCCTCTACTTGAACCACGACATTTTCTTGTTCTGGGGTAACAACGCTGCTTACATCTACGACCCTGTCACAGGTGACACGCTCTTGTCAGCGGGTTACAACAATGACCTCTACGTCCCAGACTTTGAGGCTACTGTTGTTGATGGATACTGGGAGTTCTGTGTTCCCAACGATGCTTGTTTGAACTTCTCAGGTGGAGGTGGTTCACCTTCAGGTCAGCCCCTCTGGTACATCTTGGACTTCAGTGGAAACGTGATTCACGAAGGCACCCTCGGTGTGTATGACATCGGCTTCGGCTCATCTACTGAGACCTGTGTGAGCGGATGTACGCTTCCAGCGGCCATCAACTACAACGCCGACGCGACCATCGACGATGGTTCTTGTGTGGTGTGTGACAATGGTCAACTCGGTTTCTATTTGACCCTGCAAGACAACTTTGCTTCAGGATGGAGCCCAGGAAACGATTACTACTTGGTGAGTGAGGAGACCGGTGACACCGTTCTGACAGGCACAATGGCAGCAGGATCAACGACGATTGAAGCGGTGAACTGCTTGAATATCGGTTGCTATACGTTTAGCACCGGGGCCATCTTTACTACTGAAGGATGGGGCCTTGCCGATAACTTGGGCAATGTTTATGCTGATCTCACATATGGTCCAACGGATGGATATCCAGTGGCATTTGGTGGCACTGGCGTCACTGACTGTGCCTTCCCAGGTTGTACGGATCCAGCTGCAAACAACTACAATATCTCTGCTTCTGTTGATGACGGAACATGTGAGTTCCCGCCAGCCAACGACAACCCAGAGGATGCACAGGCCATCGCTTGTGAACTCATTCTGACGGGTTCTTTGGCCAACTCCAATGGAGACGAGTACAGCGGTACGACTGTATTGGGTAACGCGATTTCTGAAAGCGGTGCCATTTGGTACGAGTTCAACGCTGACCAGGATTACCAAGTGACCTTTAACACCTGTGCTTCTGCAGATGCCGACAATGGTGTGACCGACACTGACGTGATTGTGTTTGCTGTGGGCACGGACGGTTCATTGACCGCCATTGCTACGAATGATGACTCTGGTATTGCAGGTTGTGGTTCAGGAACAACGGGTTCATTCAACTCCATCGTGAGCATCAACGCTGAGCAGGGTGACAACTACCTCGTGCGTGTTGGTCACTACAGCAGCTTCTCCAGCCAAACAGGCATTGTGATCGAAGCTAACTGTGCAGTATGTCCCGATGGATTCCCGAACAATGATGATGTCTGCACCTTGGCTTTGCCATTGGTTGACGGTGGTAACTATGATGGTAGCCTCTGCTGCTCTGGTCCAGATGAGGACTTTGGTATGCCCAGCTTGAGCACTTTCGCTACTGCATATGGTGTATGGTATGAGGTTTCTACTGAAGCGCCTTACAACCTGTACAACATCACTGTGGATGCTACAGGTGACGGAGCTGTTGGTTACGCTACCTACAATGGTGCATGCGACGACTTGGCTGACATGGTTTCAGGTGTTGTTTCAGGTGCTGTACAGGAAGAGATGAACCAGTACTTCGCTGCGGAGCAAGAAGGTCCCGCTACCGTGAGCATTTCATCTCCGAACTATGACAACACATACTACCTGTTCATTTGGACAACGCAGACTGAAGATTGCGGTACCTACAGTGTAAGCCTCTCTGCGGAGATTCAGGGTTGTACTGACCCCACTGCTTCTAACTACAACGATCAGGCTACGATTAACGCAGGTTGCCTGTATGTTGGCGTGACCCAGCCCAATGACAGCTGCAGCAATGCCATTGCCATTGCATGTGGTGGAACTGAAATGGGTAATACCGGTGGTGCAACCGCCGTCGGTGGAACGAACGCTTGTGGAGGTTCCGGTAGCGGAGTTTGGTACACCTTGGATAACGGTGGTGTGGAGCAGCTGGTTACCATCAGCACTTGCGGATCTACGGTGAACAGCACACTGGAGGTGTTCCAGGAGGTGGATGCTCCCGACGCTACGTTGGAGGTGAACAGCTTGAATGCTGACAACTACCAGAACATCAGCGCAGTGATTGTGTACAACGGTGACACGGTTGCATCCATTCCAGCGGGTGAATTGTTCCCCACACTGTTCAATGACTTCTACTACAGCTTGTCTGGAGGTGATTACACTGTGTACTTCACCAATGAGGGTTCAGAGCTCGACGGCATCGCCGCTCAGGTGATCTCTTCCGATGGTTCCTCACAGGACCTCCTCTGCTCAGGCGGATGTACCACTGATCCTCAGGTTTGCTTTGACTTGAGCATCAATACGGACTCATTTGTTTCGGAGACCTCTTGGACAATCACGAACGCGAACGGATCGGTTGTGGCCAGCGGTGCTCCTTCCTTCTCCAACACGACGAACACAGAGACCCTCTGCTTGCCAGCTGGTAGCTACACGTTGGTCGTTGCGGACAGCTTCGGTGATGGAATCGGCACTACCGGTTCAGACGATGTGAACCTCACAACCGTTGATGGCACCGCTTTGGTGACCGCTGGTGATGTTACTGGTTCTTCTACCAGCTTTGATTTCACGTTGGATGCCAGCCCATTCAACTTCCCTGCTGGAGCAACTGTTGAGCAGTCCTTCACCATCTTCGGTGGAACGGGCACTTGTGGCAGCCTCCTCTGCTGGAACGAGGGTGACAACACCTTGATCAGCGACGAGAGCTGTGAAAACGGTGAGACCTTCCAGTTCATCAGCGACGACAATGCCAACACCTACGCCATCTTGGTGAGTGCAGGTTCAGGTTCAATTGGTGGACCGTTCGAATTGAGCGTTTCTTGCGAGCCTGTTGTGTACGGTTGTCAGGATGAATTGGCTTGTAACTACAACTCAGAAGCAAACGTTGACGATGTCAACGATCCTTGCGACTACACGAGCTGCTTGGACTGCGATACCGAGACCTGGGATTACTGCTACGGTTTGAACGAGAGCTGGAGCTTCACGTTGGTCAACCCGAACGGTGGTACGATCGTTGTCGACCTTGCCGGTACGCTCATCGAGCAGGGCTGGGACGAGCTCGTCATCGACGACGCGGCTACGGGTGCCAACCTGTACAACAGCGATGTTGATCCTGACGACGGCCTCGTAATCGGTACGGACTCATTGACTGTGAGCTTCACTTCTGACGGTTCAGTGAGCTGTGTCACAAGCACGACGGGCTACTTCATTAGCTTGGCGATCACTTGTGCTCCAGCACCAAGCACGGGTTGTGCTGACTCAACAGCTTGTAACTACAACGGTCCAGTTGACTTCGCAGACAACACGCTCTGTGACTACAGCTGCCTCGGTTGTACCAACCCTGATGCTGTGAACTACAACCCATTCGCTTCATTGGATGACGGTTCCTGCTGCTTCGGTTCGTTCATCACCTTCAACATGTTCGATAGCTTCGGCGACGGATGGAACGGTGCTACCTACAGCTTCTACGATGCCGATGGCAACCTCCTCGCTGAGGGTGGCTTGCTCTCTACAGAAGGCAACGGAGATGCTGACTCAGATGAGATTTGTATCGATGCTTCAGGATGTGTCACATTGGTCGTGACCGGTGGTTCCTTCCCTTCAGAGGTGAGCTGGACCATCTCAGGCAACGCCTTCAACAACACCGCTGGTGGTCCTGGCACCTACCAAGTAGGTCTCGGAACCCCTTGTACTGAGGGATGTGGCTTGCCATTCGCTCCGAACTACGTGGATCCAGACAGTGTTGACATTGTCAACGATGACCTCTGTGACTTCACAGCAGTGATCATGGGTTGTACCTACCCAGACGCTTCCAACTACGGAGTGTATGATGATGGTACGGTTATCCCAGAAGACATGTTGCCAACCAACGATGATGGTTCATGTATTTTCGATACAGCGAACCCTTGTCCAACGGACTTGAACGGCGACGGACAGACGACCACGTCTGACCTGTTGATCTTCTTGGGTGCTTTCGGTACCGACTGCTAAACCAGCATAGGTTCGAAGGACAATCCTTCAGAAACTTTGGAAAGGCCCGACGCAAGTCGGGCCTTTCTCTTTTAGAGTATGCCCCATCTTCGCATCATGCAGAAAACGGTTTTGGTTACAGGAGCAGGTTCTGGCATTGGTCGTGCCACGGCAGTGCGTTTGGCAGACGATGGCTTCGCTGTGTTGTTGGTGGGAAGGCGGCTTGAGGCTTTGGAGGAGACCCGTTCCCTGATGAAGGGGGGTGATGGTCATCTCTCGATGGCTTTGGATGTGTCCGATAGATGGGCTTTTCATGATGGCTTGGCAGATGTGATGGGCAATGGCCGAGGGCGAGAGCTTGTGGGTGTGTTTGCCAATGCGGGCATTGGTGGTGCCAATGGATTTGCATTGGAAGCGTCAGAGGACCGTTGGGATGAGATCATGCGGGTTAATGTGACCGGTGTGTATGTGACATTGCAGACGGCATACCCCTACTTGAAGGCAGCGGATCAGGCCGTCACCCATGCTGTGGTGACCTCAAGCGTTTTGGCGCGTTTTGGTGTACCTGGACAGTCGGCTTACGTGACCTCCAAAACCGCGGTCTTGGGGTTGGTGCGGAGTTTGTCTGTGGAGTGGGGGGCTGATGGGATTTTGGTCAACGCCATTTGCCCGGGTTGGGTGGAGACTGCCATGGCCCAAGCGTCCATTCAACGGATGGCGGAAGCCCAAGGCCTGAGTTATGAAGCCTGTCATGCCCAACAATGTGCGGTATTGCCCACCGGACGGATGAGCCAACCTTCGGAGGTGGCAGATTTTGTGGCGTGGTTGATGTCAGATGAGCAGCGCGGCATCACGGGTCAGGGACTGGACATGAACAATGGAAGCTGGATGTCATGAAGACGAGTATGAAGTGTTTATTGACTTTGACCCTGTGGTGTGGTCACCTGCATGCACAGGTGGAACCCAGTCTGTCATCGTCGGATTCAACCATGGTTTCTCGGATCCATGCGGAGGTGCTCGGCCAGGGCGCGTGTTACGAGAACTTGAGGGTGCTGTGCAAGGACATCGGTGCCCGATTGAGCGGTTCGCCGGAGGCGGATGCAGCGATTTTGTGGGGAGCCAAGGTGTTGGAAGCTGTGGGACCGGCAGAGGTCCGAATGCAGCCGGTTGTGGTTCCACACTGGGAGCGTGGGGCACCTGAGCAGGCTTGGATGCGCGTAGATGGGGGTGAAGCAGAGCCCCTGCGCATCGCTGCCCTCGGCGGCAGCGTCGGAACGGAGGGCGACCTCGAGGCGGAGGTGGCTGTCTTTCGGGATTTTGAGGCCTTGGATAGCTTGGGTGAAGACGGGTTGGATGGCCGCATTGCTTTTTTTAATCGGCCCATGGATCCGCTGATGATCAACGCGGGAAGTGCGTATGGTGGCGCTTACGAGCAACGCTCCAGGGGTGCTGTGGAAGCAGCTGATCATGGAGGTGTCGCTGCTTTGGTGCGGTCCCTGACTCATGCGCTGGATACTTTCCCGCATACAGGTGGATTGCGCTATTCGGATGAAGTGGAGCAGTTGCCCGCTGCTGCCGTCAGTACGGTGGATGCGCGGCGGATTGCCCGGTTGGTAGAAGCAGGACATGAAGTCAGGGTAGGCATGAACATGAATTGCGTGCTCTACGAGGACAAGGCTCAGGCCAATGTCATCGCGGAGTGGACGGGCAGTGAATTTCCTGATCGGTATATCGTGGTCGGTGGGCACCTCGACAGTTGGGACATTGGCGAGGGGGCACACGATGACGGGGCTGGAATCGTACAGAGCATAGAGGTGTTGCGCACGCTCCATGCATTGGGTTATGCGCCCCGACACACATTGAGGATTGTGCTCTTCATCAATGAGGAGAACGGAAACAATGGGGGCAAGACGTATGCGCAGCGCGCCCGTGAGCGGGGAGAATGGCATGTGGCCGCAGTGGAGAGTGACGCAGGGGGAGACGCTCCTCGGGGGTACTCTATCGACGCGAGTGACCTCGGAACAGAAGCGGTGAGGGCTTGGCGGGATGGACTTGCAGAATATGGTGTTGGCGATATGCGACGGGGAGGAGCCGGGGTGGACATCGGTCCACTGAAGAAGGAGATGCCCGCAGGAAAGCGGCCGCTGATGGTGGGGCTGCGCCCCAATTCGCAGCGCTACTTTGACTACCATCACAGCGACCGCGATATCTTCGAAAACGTGCACGAGCGGGAGCTCAAATTGGGGGCGGCGGCCTTGACCTCCATGGTGTACCTCTTGGATCAGTTGGACTACGAATCTTTGGATTGACATTATGCGACACAGCATCAGTGATACGAGTACCCTGATCCTCGACCGACGTAGCATCTCGCCAGAGCATTACTCCGGACGGAGGGTTCACCGTGAAATCGTGGAGGAAGTCTTGCAGCACGGCACTTGGGCGCCCAACCATGGCCTCACCCAGCCGTGGCGGTTCAACGTGTTCATGGATGGTGCGGCGACCCGGCTGATGACAGCACTGTCGGCGGCCTATCGCGCACACGCTGGTGAGCAGGCGTCGGCCTCCAAGGCGGAGAAAATTCTAAAACGTGGTGAGCGTTGCAATGCCATTGTGGCGCTTGGCTTGGCACACGATGCCGAAGGCCGTTTCCCGCTTTGGGAGGATCAAGCGGCTTTGGCTGCAGCTGTTCAGAACATGTACCTGATGTGCACGGCCCATGGCATAGGTGGATTCTGGTCTACGCCAGGATTTCTGTCGCACCCGGAGGCCAAGTCGGCGTTGGACCACGAAGCAGGGGTGCGTGGTATGGGCCTGTTCTACATGGGCTACCCTGAGGGAGCGTGGCCTGTAAAAGGGCACCGGAAGCCGTTGGAGTACGTCACCCGTTGGAACGAGGATTGAGATGCGGCTGACCAATTGGTATACGCATCCAGCGGACAACCGCTATCACGTTTTTGAGTTTCGAAATGCGGAAATGGCAGAGGAATTCGAGCGGGATTTGGTGCGCGGGGACATTGCGTTTGAAAAGGCGCCCATTGAGGCGGCTTCAAGTGGAGAAGGCATTGTGTTGAAATTCGGCGTGCATCGTTCTGTGTTCAAGGAAGCACTGCGGGTGAATCACCTGTTGCATGCCCGGCACCGGCAGCCGTTTATCGCCCATGGTGGTTTGCGGTGGCTGATGTTGCTCGTGACAGCAGGAATGGTGGTGCTTGCCGCAATAGGATGGATGCGCTCATGATCAGGTGGGTGGCCATATTGTGTGTTTCGCTTTGCACAAGTGGTGTGTGGGCCCAAAGTGAGCTTTGGTCCTTGGACGTGCGGCTGTTGACGTCCTTGTCTGTCGGCCGGCCAGCAGCGGGAGAGGGCGTGGGTTGGAATGGCCAACCGCTGCAGTGGGCCGATGCACCGCTGATGGCCCGTTGGGGGCAGCAAGGCACGCGAAGCTATGGGGTGTCGATTCGCCGTCAATTGGGCAAAGCCGGACAATTGGCTTTTGGTTTCGAGCAGACGCGTCGGATTTGGACCTTGGAGGCGGATTGGATGCCTGAAGTGGCCTCTGCGCCGCTGGCATCGGTGGACATGGACTGGATTGTGGCGTCGTATTCCATTCCGATTCTTTACCGCACCGAAGTCACGCTGGTGCCTGGCTGGCGCTTGGGCGCCGGAGGAGGCATTGTGATGGAAATTCTACCGACCAATGCTTTTGCGGCTGAAAGTGCTGAGCAATCGGGTACTGTATTCACGGTGGAGCACGAGTCCTTGCGTTACAACTGGAGCCGCTGGGGAATGGGGTTGGAATTGGGTGTGGTGAAGGAAGGCGAAGATGCGGACCTGCACGTAGGGGGCGTGCTGCGCCCTTTGATCCAGCCTTTGTTCAGTGGTGACCTTACGGCCCGTTGGAATGTGGGCCAGGCCGATGCAGACTTGCGGGAGGCAGATCGGGTGCTGGATGGCAGTTGGTGGGGTTTGGACATCCGCCTGATTCTGCACTGACTGTGGAACGTCCAACAAAAAACCCCTGACGCGGAAGCGACAGGGGTCTCGAATGGAGTGAAGCGCTGGCCTCAGCCGTTGGCTACCAGTTCAAAAGCGATGGTGAATTCATCATAGATGAGTTTGTCACCCAACTCAGCTGCGTCGAAGAAGGACTTGCTGCGGAAGCGAACGTCGAATTGAGAACGGTCGAGCTTGATTTCACCAGCAATGGAGACTGTTTTTTTGCCTTGTTCCACCTTGATGGGGAAGGAAACTTCCGCGGTGCGGCCTTTGATGGTAACGGTGCCGTTGGCCGTGAAGTTCATGCCGTTTGTCGCTCGGATGGGTTGAACGCTGTTGAGTTCGAATTGGGCCGTTGGAAACTGGTCTGTCCCAAAAAAGTCGTCGCTTTTTAGGTGGCCATCGAGGCTGGTCTTCCCGCGGCCTTCAAGGTTGAGCGTGTTAATGGTGGTCATGTCAATGATGACGGTTGCCGCTGAAATCAAGCCTTCTTCCATGGTGATAAACCCGGAGGAGATTTGAATGTCGCCGTTGTGGCTCCCTGTTACTTTTTCACCAACCCAGGTGACATTGCTCGACTTCGAATCGACGTTCATGCGTTCGAGTTCCCCACCATTGGTGCTGGAATGAGAAGGGATGCCGAATAAAAGGGCTCCAGTAATGAGAAAAATGTTCATGTGTTTTATGGACTTGGCGGCAGTTATTGCTCCACTTGTCCGATTAAAACAACAATGGTGCCGATTCGTTCAAGTCGGGTCAGCTCAGCATGGAGCGGACGAGGGCGCTGATGGCTTTACCGTCTGCGCGCCCTGCAAACTTTGCGGAAGCGGCGCCCATGACTTTGCCCATATCGGCCATTGAGCTGGCCCCCAATTCGGCGGTGAGTGCTTTGACGGCTTCAGTCAGCTCTTCTTCCGTCATGGGTTGTGGCAGGTAAACGCGGATCACGTCGGCTTGGGCCTTCTCTTCTTCGAGCAGGTCGTCCCTTCCTTGTTCCTTGTAGATGACCATGGTGTCCTCCCGCTGCTTGAGCTGCTTGGAAAGGATCTTGGTGACGGCCGCATCGTCAAGGGTGTCTTGGCCTCCACCTTCGGTCAGGGCGAGCATGATTTTGGACTTGATGTCGCGCAATGCGGCGAGCCGCACTTTGTCTTTGGCCTTCATGGCCTCCTTCATGTCGGCGCTGATGCGGTCTTGCAGGGTCACGGTCAGGTGGTGTCAGTCGACGTTGTCGTGAAGGAAAGGGTTGTCTGTTTTGAGCCCGCCGGTTTCCTCATCGATGCTCAGCCGGGTGGCCTGAGATTCACCGCTTGAGGGGGTGGGTTCCAACTGGATGTTGCGGCGCTTGTATGCGGGTTCATCTTCCAGTTCGCTTAAACCGCTGGGCGTACGCAGGCGCTTGGTATAGGCCTCAATGCTTTGTTGTCGCTGGGCGATGCGCTGCGTGAGGTCGCTGGTTTCGGGTGCCGCGGTCTTTGGTGCAATGGGGGCCTTAGGCTGAGGATGTGAGGTGGGGATTGGCTGTGCTTGTGCGGCGGGCGCTTGCTCGGCCAGGGGCGTGGGGGCGGCCTCCTCAGTCTCTACCTGTTCGTTGGTAAAGGAAATGCCACCCTGTTCTTCGGGAATGAGGTTGTCCTCCTCATTGGCATCCAAGTCGAGGATGTCGTATTCACCATTGGATGTCGGAGTGTCCGCTGTGACTTCTGCGGTGATGTCTGCAGTGGGTTCCGATTCCACGCGCTCAGTCATCTCAACGAGGGGTGTCGTTTCGAGGGCGGGTTCATGGGTCTCCTCCGCGGGGGCTTGCTCCACTTCCTTGTGGATGAGGCTCATTTCTTCGGCGCCGTCAACGGTACCAAAGAGGTCAGGTGCATTTTCGCTGGTCTCACCGGTCACGTCTGCTGCAGCCCAAGTGTTGGCCAAGGGAACATCGCGGGGGTCCGCAGTTCCTTCAACAGGAGCCGTATCGCCTTTCAGGTGGGGACTTTCGTCTTGAGTTTCTGCTGTTGTGAGGGGGTCGCCGAACTGGGGGTTGCCCATCGGGGTCTCCATAGGCTGGGTGATTTCCCGGGCTTCGTCTTGGAGGTTGTGCCTGACGATACTGGGCCCCTCAGGCAATTTGGCGGTCGCTTCAAAGCCAGTGGCGATGACAGTCACACAAATTTTCTCACCCAAAGCCTCATCGTGACCATATCCCCAAATGACCTCGGCCGTAGCGCCGGCTTGATCTTGGATGTAGTCCGTGATTTCAGAGATCTCGTCCATGAGGATCTCGTCGGTGCCGTAGGTGATGTTGAGCAATACGAAGTTGGCACCTGTGATGTCGCTGTCGTTGAGCAACGGGCTTTCCAATGCCTCCGTGACTGCGGTCATGGCGCGGCCTTCACCGCTGGCACTTCCTGCCCCCATGATGGCGGCTCCAGATTCGCTCATCACCGTCTTGACATCGTTCATGTCGACGTTGATGTCGCCGGTCAGCGTGATGACTTCTGCGATGCCTTTGGCAGCGGTGCACAGTACCTCGTCTGCATTGGAGAAGGCCTGCTTCAGGGTCAGGTTGCCGAAAAGCTCGCGGAGTTTGTCGTTGCGGATGACCAGCAGGGTGTCCACCGCAGCCCGCATGGCTTCGAGGCCGTCTCCTGCTTGGGTGGCCCGGCGGCGGCCTTCAAAGTTGAAGGGCACGGTGACGATTCCGACAGTGAGGATGTCGAGGTCCTTGCACGCTTGAGCAATCACCGGTGCCGCACCCGTTCCTGTGCCGCCGCCCATTCCGGCAGTCACAAAGACCATGGTGGTATTGTCGTTGAGTTGACTCAGTACATCTTCGAGGTTTTCGATAGCGGCATTTTTCCCGATTTCGGGGATGCTCCCTGCACCTTGACCGGCGGTCAGGGTGGTGCCAAGTTGGATGCGTACGGGGACATTGGAAGCCGCGAGGGCTTGGTTGTCCGTATTGCACACAATGAAGTCCACCCCTTTGATGCCTTGCTGGTGCATGTAGTTGACGGCATTGGAGCCGCCGCCACCGACGCCGATGACCTTGATGGGTGATCCTGAATTAATGGGTAGGTCGAATTCCATTGTTGTTTCCTGTTTGGAATGGGTTGCAGGTGCGGTTTTACTGGGCTTGCGTCCTCCCGCGGGTGCACGACAAGTAAAACGAAGAATGGGCTGGTTTGAGGGTCGTCTGGCCTATCCCTTCACGGTTGTACCGTTGAAAACAGGATTTGGATGATGACGGGCTTCGCATTAGTCCTCGACTTCGTCTTCAAAGAAGTCCTTGATTTTCTGCAGAAAGCGCCGCGGTCCGGCCATGGTTTCTTGGGCTTCTTGCTGGCGTGAATCGGCCATGTCAGACGGACCGTCATGTTCGAAACCAAGCAAAACAAGTCCGATACCCGTCGCATAGGTGGGGGCGGTCAGGCTGCGGTCAGGTGCTTGGGCAAGGTGGGTGTTGGGAAAGCCGATTCGGCAGTCCATGGTGGTCACGTATTCAAACAGTTGACGCACGTGCTTGAGTTGGCTTCCACCACCGGTCACCACGATGCCCCCAATGAGCTCCCGTTCCAATCCGCTGTTCTTGATTTCGTAGTGGACGTGCTCGATGATCTCGGACATCCGCGCTTGGATGATGCCCGCGATGTTGCGGCGCGAGACTTCCTTCGGCGGGCGTCCAGGCAGACCGGGAATGACCACGACTTGGTCTTGGTCCATTTCTTGTTCGAGGGCAGAACCAAACTTGTTTTTGAGCGCTTCGGCGTGCTTCTTGAGGACGCCGCAGCCTTGTTTGATGTCGTCGGTGATGGCGTTGCCGCCAAACGGAATGACTGCGGTGTGGCGGATGATGCCCTCTTGGAAGATGGCGATGTCGGTGGTGCCGCCGCCGATGTCAACCAAGGCCACGCCCGCTTCCTTTTCCTCGTCGCTCAACACTGCTGAGCTGGACGCAATGGGTTCGAGGATCAGTTGGTCCACCTGCAGACCGGCGCGCTTGATGCACCGGTAAATGTTCTTGGCGGCGGAAGTCTGGCCCGTGATGATGTGGAAGTTGGCTTCGAGCCGCACTCCCGTGTGGCCCACGGGCTCTTTGATTCCGGGTTCGCCGTCTACCGTGAATTCCTGTGGCAGGACGTGCAAGATCTCCTCCCCGGGCAACACCTTGAGCTTGCGCATGTCGTCGATGAGCTGTTGCACATCGCTGCGGGTGATTTCATCGTCGGTCTCCGTGCGGATGAGTTGACCCCTATGTTGGAGGCTCTTGATGTGCTGCCCCGCGATGCCCACATTGACCACTTCGATCCGGACATTGGCCGATTTCTCCGCCGCTTCAACAGCCGTCTTGATGGACTGAACGGTGTGCTCGATGTTGGCTACAACGCCACGGGTGACCCCGATGGATTCACTTTTGCCATAGCCGATGATCTCCAGCTTGCCATGGGCATTTTTCTGGCCTACGATGCACGCGATTTTGGTGGTGCCGATGTCGAGTCCGACAACGATGTCCTGATGGGGGTGGGAGTGTTCCATACGGGTGTTGATGCTGGAGGTGAGGTTCATTTGGAGGCCACCAGTTGACCGTCATATTGCAGGCTGACCCTGCGGTACTGGCGGAGGTCGCCCCTTGTGATCAGGGCAGAATAGAAGTTGCGCAACCGGTCCAATCGGGTGTCGAGTTGTGCGTTGAGTGATGCAGCCGGACCGAGTTCCACTACCATATCGCCAATTCGGGGCCGCACGGTCAAATCGCCGTTCAAGTCGACTTCTATTTGATCGATCAAGTGGTCCCAGAAGGCTTCTCGGTCCATCTTTTTCAGGAGGGGCATGGCGGCACGAGCAGCGGAAAGGTCAGGGGCGTGCAAGACAGGGACATCCGCAGTGTATCGCGGCGATAATGCCAGCGTGCGCCCCGTTTCGTCGAGGTACAACACGGAATCCGGAAGCCAAACCCGCGCAATGGGCCGCTGCTGGGTCACCTTGATATTGAGCGCGCCGCCGAGGGTAGGCTCGATTTCGCACGAAGCCACGCCATTTTGTTGGGTGATGGTGCGGTGCAATTCGGCCAAAGGCAGGGTGGGCATAGCCTGGTCGAGCAGGTTGTACTGGCTCGTGATCAGGGTGTGCAGGGTAGGGGCATCCACGAAGTACATCCCCTCCATTTGGTCCACCTCGATGTCGAGAGCGCGGCAGGGTACCGTTTCCGCGGCACGATCTGCGGCTGTGAAAACAAACCCGGTTGCAACGATGAGCAGCAGGGTCCACCACACTTTCCACCGGCTTCTGGGGCGCTGCGTGGCGTCCTCATCGGGGCGTTGGGTTGTGGTGTGCTTGCTCACGGCGTGTTGATTGTGGGTGTCGTTTTTGCTGGATTCATGCGGTCCCAAGCGGGTTCAATCCACTGATTGAGGTCACCAGCGCCCATGAACAAGAGCACGGTTGGGTCCATTTTCTCCAGAACATCTAAAAACCGGCTTTCTGGGGGGCATTCTACTGGACACCCGACCATCTTTTCACCAATGCCCTGTGCATCCACTCCGGGGATGGGCAATTCACGTGCGGGGTAGATGGGAAGCAGGATGCAGGCGTCCAATGCAGACAGGGCGCGGGCGAAGCTTTCCATGAAGTCTTGCGTCCTGCTGAACAGGTGGGGCTGGAAGACGCCGGTGATGGGTTGATTGGGAAATGCCAGCCGTGCTGCAGCGATGGCGCCTTCGATTTCGCGCGGATGGTGCGCGTAGTCGTCGATGATGGCTTTTTGGCCTTGGTGGTGCTTGATTTCGAACCGCCGGGCGACACCGGGAAAGGCGGCCAATGCTGCGGGTATGGCGGCCGGTGACATGCCCGCGCAGACGGCGAGATGCGCGGCGGCTGTGGCGTTGGCGGCATTGTGTGCGCCAGGCATGTTCCACTGCACCAGCATGGGGGGATGTCCTTGGAGGTGCAAGGTGAATTGGGCAAGACCGGTTGTAGAAGAGGGCGTCGGATTCCGGTCCACTGTGCTGTATGCCGCTGCCAAACCCAGCGCTTCCATAGACGCGCCAGCAGGCAATGCGCCGTATGTGCTGTGGGACAATGTCTCCACGGCGGCTTCGCTAATGGCGGATGCGGTGTCGGCGTGTAGGAGCAACCCGCCCGGTTTTACTTGCCCGGCAAATGCGGCGAACGCGGCCAACATGCTGGCGTGGGTCCCATAGATGTCGAGGTGGTCGGCATCGATGGAGGTGATGGCGGCGTATTGGGGATGCAGCGTCAAGAAGCTGCGGTCAAATTCATCGGCTTCTGCGACCATCCAAGGCCGTGGATGGCCTTTCCCTGCGAGGAGCAGGTTGGAGCCTTGTCCCAGGGCGATGCCGCCCAAAAACGCTTCTACTGGAAGTGAAGCATGGGCGAGGAGGTGGGCGAGCAACGTGCTGGTGGTGGTTTTTCCGTGGGTGCCGGCCACGGCAAGGAGGGGGCGTTCCCGGGAGAGCTCTCCGAGGATTTCTGCCCGTTTGTGCAGGTTGAATCCCGCCTCAGTCAAGGCGGTGATCAAGGCGAAGTCCCTCGGGATGGCCGGGGTCCAGACGATGGTCCAACGGTCGTTTTGTCCGGAGCTGATGTCGGCTTGCAGCGCAGCGGGTAAAGCAGCGACATCACCTTTGTATGACACCTCGATCCCTTCTGATTCCAAGGCCTGCGTCAGTGCAGTAGAGGTTCGGTCATAGCCAGCAACGGTGGCGCCTTGGGCGTGAAACCAGCGGGCCAGGGCACTCATGCCGATGCCGCCAATGCCCAAAAAGTAAAGTTGACGCGTCACGAGCGGGTCAATTGAAGGACTTCACGGGCGACCGCATCAGCGGCTTCTGGCCGGGCTGCGGCCCGCAGGGCCTCCGACATCTTGGCGCAACGTGCGGGGTCGTGGAGCAAGGTGTGCACGGACTCGCCGAGGTCGTCCACGACGCTTTGGTCGGTGAGCATGACAGCACCGCCTCGGTCCACAACAGAGCGGGCATTTTTGGTTTGATGGTCTTCCGCGACGTGTGGTGATGGCACCAGTATCGTGGGCTTGCCCACCAACGTGAGTTCGGCGATGGACATGGCCCCTGCTCGGCTCGCAATGACCGAAGCGGCGTCATAGGCCAGGTCCATTCGGTCGATGAAGCCCCGCACCTGCAAGAGGGGATCGCCGTGCTGGGCCACCCAGGCCAAGTGCTCCTCTGCGTAACGCCCCCCGCATTGCCATAAGACCTGATAGCCTCGGGCTTCAAGGGACGCTTCGCTGGCCAAATTTTGCACGGCGGCGTTCATGGAAGCGGCCCCCAGGCTGCCGCCCAATACCAGCAGGACAGGCAGGTCATCGCGCAAACCGAAGTGAGCCAATGCTGTGCTGTTGTCGCTGCCGCTTTCGGCGGCATCACCACCGAGTCTCGCGACGATGTTGTGTCGAAGCGGGTTGCCCGTTTCGAGGATTTTATCCGCGGGAAACCACCGTTCTAGTCCTGGAAATCCCGCGCAAACCCGGTTCACTTTGCTCGCCAGAAGCCGGTTGGTGATCCCCGGAAAACCGTTTTGTTCTTGGATGAGGGTGGGGATGCCTGCTTTGGCCGCAGCCCACAGGAGGGGGCCGCTGGCGAATCCCCCGACCCCAACAGCGACATCGGGTTTGAACCGGCGGATGATCCGCCGGGCCAGGAGCAATGACCGCACAAGGCGGAAGGGAAAGGCCAGGTTGCGTCGGCTCAGTTTGCGGTCTATTCCCGTGATGGGCAGGCCGGTGATGGTGTAGCCTGCTGCGGGAATGCGCTCCATTTCCATGCGGCCCAGGGCGCCGACGAACTCGATGACAGCGTCGGGGTGTTGGGCTTGGATGGCCTCGGCAATGGCCATCGCAGGATGGATGTGGCCGCCGGTGCCTCCCCCGGAGATCAGGATGCGCAAAGGAGCTTCCGCCATGGCCTCAGGAGGGGGTGGGTTCGAGGGGGCGCGTATGGCGGCTGCCTGCAGGTTCAACGGGTGCCGCGGCATCCGGATCCGTCAAGCTTCGGCTGACCGAGAGGATCATGCCGATGGCCGCACAGGTAAAAATGATGGAGGTGCCGCCCATGGAGACCAGGGGCAAGGGTTGTCCGGTCATGGGCAATAGGCGGACGGCAACCCCCATGTTGACCAATGCCTGTAAGCTGAGCATGAGGCCCAATCCGATGGACAAGAGTCCACCGAAGTTGCGGGGACAGCGTGTCCCGATGCGGATGGCACGGGAAAACAGAATGAGGTACAAGAGGATGAGGCCCAGGCCACCGAGCAACGCGCCCCATTCCTCAATGATGAAGGCGTAGATCATGTCGGCGTAAGCCACGGGCATGGCGTTGCGGCTCAGGCCGGACCCCGGACCGTGCGGGAGCAACCCGCCTTGGTGGATGGCCTGAAGGGCATAGTCGATTTGGCTGGAATCCGAGCCGCCACTGCCCCCGAAAAAGCCTGTGGCGCGGGCCATCCACGTCCCCATCCGAGGGAACAGTTCCGGTGCGATGGAAGCGAGGCCGGCGGCAGCGAGCACGGCCCCAACCCCGAGGCCGGTGGTGATCGCCAGCGGCTTCCATGTCACCCCGGCGATGATCATCATGAGGAAGCACACCAGGGCGAGCATGGCCGCGGTCGAGAAGTCGGCGGGCAGGATCAGCGCGCAGGTGGCGGCGATATAGCCAACGATGGGGCGCACACCTTTGTTGAAGTCGTGAAGCACGAGCCTGTTTTTGTCGAGCATGCGGGCGACGAAGGCGACCAGTGCGACTTTGGCGACGTCTGAAGGCTGGAATCGGAAGCCACCAATGTCCATCCATCGGCGGGCATCGTTGATTTCTGAGCCCATCAACAAGGTGAGCAACAAGAGCACCAAGGCGATGTGAATGCCCAATTGGCTCAGCCTGGAAAACCAGGCAAACCGCAACCGGTGCACCGTCCACATGACGCCCAGGCCCACCGCGAGGAAGGTGCCGTGTCGAAACAGGATCCCCACGGAATTGCCCCCTTGTTTCCACGCCAAGGTGGCGCTGGCGGAGTAGACGCTCACCAAGGAGGTCAGGACCAGCAGGATGGCCACAACCCAGGTGGAGCGGTCTCCGCGCAGGTGGGTGTTCAGGAAGTCAGCGAACCGGTTGGGCATGGGCTCAGAGGGAACGGACGCCGGCTTTGAAACGGTGACCGCGCTCTTCGTAGCTGGAGAACAGGTCGAAGCTGGCGCAAGCGGGTGACAGCAAAACCGTGTCGCCGGGTTGGGCAACGTTGTATCCGAGGATGGCGGCTTCTTCAGCGCTCTCTACCTCGAGAATGCGCGTGACAGCTGTAGCAAAGGCGCTCTTGAGCTTGGTGTTGTCTTTGCCGAGGCAGATGAGGGTGTGCACCTTTTCGCCCACGAGGGGGATGAGGGAGGTGTAATCGTTGCCCTTGTCCACGCCTCCGGCGATCCAGACTGTCGGTGCCGTCATGCTGTCGAGGGCATACCATGCGGCATTGACATTGGTGGCCTTGCTGTCGTTGATGAACTTGATGTTGTTGACGTGACTAACGTGCTCCAAGCGGTGTTCCATGTTGCGGAAGTGCGTGAAGCCCGCGCGGAGATCCGCGTTGTTGATGTCGAGGATGCGCGCGGCAACGCCGGCGGCCATGGAATTGTAAAGGTTGTGTTTGCCTTGAAGGGCGAGTTCCTGCATGCTCATGATGAAAGGGGGGTTGAGGAAGGTGAATCGTTGTTTGTCAATGCTGTGTGCTGCCAAGCCTGCGGGGTTGTCCGAGGTCGGCGGTGCCAACTGCACGGTGTGCACTTGGGCTTGCGTCTGCTGTCGGGCCCGCAGGGCGGAAAGCCCGGGGTCGTCTGCACAGACGATGAGGTGATCTTCCGCCGTTTGGCGGGAGGTGATGTTCCATTTGGCGTCGCCATAGGCCTCGACGCTGCCATGGCGGTCGAGGTGGTCGGGCGTGATGTTGAGGAGGATGGCCACGTGTGGGCTGAAGTCCGTGGTGTCCTCCAATTGGAAACTGGAGGCTTCCACGACCCATACCGCATGGTCGCCTTCTGGCCGCTGTCGGGCCGCAGCGACCGCTCCGGCGAAGCTGGTGCCGATGTTGCCTGCGCACCCTGCATCCACTCCGCCTGTCGTCAGGAGGTGGTGGAGCAAGGCCGTTGTGGTGGTCTTGCCGTTGGTTCCGGTCACGGCGGCGATGCGCGCGTCGGTGTGGCGGCTTGCAAATTCGAGTTCGCCGATGACCTCGACGCCGGCTTCCCGCGCCCACTTGAGGGGGGCAGCTGCAGAGGGGATGCCGGGGGACTTCACCACGAGCGCCGCAGATTCGATGAGGTTGCGGTCGTGTCCGCCCTCTTCGATGTCCACGCCCATGGCTTGGAGCCTGGTTTTCCGGTCGTCGGACAGGTTGCCCGCATCGCTGACGCGGCACGGCATGTCGAGGGCCTGGCACAACTGTGCTGCCCCTTCGCCGCTTTCACCGCCACCGAGTATGGTCACCATGTCGCGCATCAACGGACCTTGAGGGTGACGATGGTGATGACGGCCAGGAGGATCCCGACAATCCAGAAGCGCGCCGTGATTTTGCTTTCCGGCATGCCGGCCTTCTGATAGTGGTGGTGCAGGGGCGACATCCGGAAGATGCGGCGCCCTTCTCCGTACTTCTTCTTGGTGTGGCGGAACCAAGCCACCTGGAGCACCACGCTCAGGTTCTCAATCAAGAAGATGCCACAGAGGACAGGGATCAGAAGTTCTTTGCGGATGGCAATGGCAAACGTGGCGATGATGCCGCCGAGGGCGAGGCTCCCCGTATCGCCCATGAAGACCTGGGCCGGAAAGGCGTTGTACCAGAGGAAGCCGATGCAGGCTCCCACAAAGGCGGAAATGAAGACCACGAGTTCTCCGGAGTCCGGAATGAACAGGACATTGAGGTAGTCCGAGAACACCGCGTTGCCCGAGACATAAGCGAGGATGGCCAGCGTCATCCCGATGATGGCGCTGGTTCCTGTGGCCAGGCCGTCCATGCCATCGGTCAGGTTGGCGCCATTGGATACGGCGGTCACAATGAAGGTCACGATGAGGGCAAACACGGCGAATTGTGCCCAAGGGCTATCGGTGGCCCACTCGGTGAGCTTGGCGTAGTCGAACTCGTTGTCCTTGACAAACGGAATGGTGGTCTTTTGAGAGCGGTGTTCCACCCTGACCCACCCGTCACCATCGGTGTCCTCGACCTGTTGGGCCACCGCCTTGGTGCTGGTGGCGGGCACGAGCTCCTTGACCCTGACTTGGGGGTTCCAGAACAGCATGGTGGCCACAATGAGGCTGGCGCCGATCTGACCGATCACCTTGAATTTGCCGGCGAGGCCCTCTTTGTTCTTCTTGAACACCTTGATGTAGTCGTCCACGAACCCGATGCCCCCGAGCAGCACGGTCACCAGCAGCATGCACTGGATGTAGACGTTGGTGAGGTCGGCCAGGAGCAGGGTCGGGATGAGGATGGCGCTCAGGATGATGATGCCGCCCATGGTGGGGGTGCCCTGCTTTTGCATCTGGCCTTCGAGGCCGAGGTCACGCACGATTTCACCGACCTGCTTGAGCTGCAGCCACTCTATGATGCGCTTGCCGATCCCGATGGAGACGAGCAAGGACAACAGGGCCGCCGCGGCCGCCCGGAAGGAGATATACTGGAACAGACCGGCACCGGGGATGTCGGAAGTCTGTTGGAGGAAGTCGAAGAGGTGGTACAGCATCGTCTCGTGATCAGCGTGTGGTGGTGAGGGATGCGGTGAGCACGGCGACGTCGTCGAAGGGATGCCGCTCGCCGTTGATTTCCTGATACTTCTCGTGGCCTTTGCCCGCGACGAGGATGACGTCACCGGGCAAGGCTTGGATGCAAGCAGAGCGGATGGCCTCCTCTCGGTCTTGGTTGGCGGTCACCTTGCGCGCCTGAATGGGGTCGAGTCCCTTGCGCATCTCCGCGATGATGGCTGCGGGGTCTTCGCTGCGGGGGTTGTCGGAGGTCAGGATGACGTGGTCGGCCAATTCAGCGGCCACTTGGGCCATGATGGGGCGTTTGGTCCGATCGCGATCGCCACCGCATCCGACCACGCACAGGATGCGCGCTTCGCGGCCCGTGGTGGCGGCAACAGCTCCAGCTTGGCGGACCGTCTTGAGGGTTTCGAGGACCTTGCCGAGGGCGTCAGGTGTGTGCGCGTAGTCGACAATGGCGTGAATGCTGCGGTCTCCGGCCCGTACCTGTTGCATGCGGCCGGCCGGCGCGTCGAGCAGAGAGAGGTGGGTCAGGGTCTCCATGCTGTCCCAACCGAGTTCGCGGGCCACGGCGTAGACAGCTGTCAGGTTGGCCGCATTGAAGTCCCCTATGAGGCGGGTGTAGAGGTCTTGCCCATCGATGTGCAGTTGCAGTCCGCCGAGGCTGTTTTCTACGATGCGGGTCTTGTAGTCGGCCACTTGACGCGTGCCGTAGGTCACGACCCTTGCGCGGGTGTTGGCGACCATCGTTTCGTGGTGGCGCACATCGGCATTGGTCAGGGCAAAAGCCGATGCCGGTAGGCTGTCAAAGAGCGATTTCTTCGCGGCGATGTAAGCATTGAAGTCGCCGTGGTAGTCCAGGTGGTCGTGGGTGATGTTGGTGAAGACGCCGCCTGCCAAAGGGGTGCCCGCCAGCCTGTGTTGATCCAGGGCGTGGGAGCTGGCCTCCATGAAGCAGTGGGTGCAACCGGCATCGAGCATGTCGGCAAAGAGCTGCTGAAGCCCAACCGGGTCTGGCGTGGTGTGCGTTGCAGGGACGACGCGGTCGACAATGCGGTTCTCCACCGTACTGACCAACCCGGCTTTGCGGTCAAACATGCGGGCCAACCGGTGCAGCAGCGTTGCCACTGTGGTCTTGCCATTGGTGCCGGTGATGGCCACGATCTTGAGGCGCTCACCGGGGTTGTCGTGGAAGTTGGCGGCCAGGTGTCCCAGGGCGGACCGGGTGGATTCGACCTGGATGTAGACGACGTGGTCCTTGCGGTCTTCTTCTGCTGGAAGCACTTCGCACAAGACAGCTGCTGCGCCCGCGCGCACGGCGGCGGGAATGTGGTCGTGGCCATCCACCGCGTTGCCTGGAATCGCCACGAAGCAGCCAAAAGGCTTGACCTGTCGGCTGTCGGCGACGACCGATTCGATGGCGATGTGGGTGGAGCCGATTACTTGGCTGATCCGCGCACCGTAGAGGATGTCTTTCAACAACTTCATGACAGCTCCAGTAGTATGGTTTGACCTTGACGGGGGGCCGTACCTGGTGCGATGCTTTGGCGGCGCACCGTACCTCGGCCGTTGATGCTCACTTGCAACCCTCGGGTTTCGAGCAAGCGCACAGCGTCTCGCAGTGACATGCCGCGTACATCTGGGATGTGCGCTTCCGTGACCTGCCGCGCGTTCAGGGTGACGATGTGGTCTTCCGTGGTGGCGGCGGCGAATTCGGGTATATCGGCCATCCCCGTGGTGTCGATGACGTAGGGCATGCCCAGCGCATCGTAGAGGCTGGTAAGGATGGCGGTGGAGCCGTTCATGGAGACAGGCAGGCGCGGGGTTTCCGTCAGGAGGCCTTCTTCCATCTCGATGAGGTCAGGGTGCGTGCCGTGCAGGTGGTCGGCGATGGCGCGGAATACGGGTGCTGCCACAACGCCACCGTAGTACCCTTTTTCGGTGGGGCGCTGGACGACAACCGCAATGGTGTAGGCGGGTTTTTCTGCGGGGAAGAAGCCCGCGAAGGAGGCGCGGTGTCCTTTGTAGCCTCCGCCAGGTATCGATGCGCGCGCGGTGCCGGTTTTGCCTGCCACACGGTAGGGCCTGTCCCGGAAGACGTCTTCGGCCGTGCCGTGCCCGCCAGGCGCGCAGACCCGTTCCATCATGGACTTGAGGGCAGCGATGGTGGGCCGGCTTGCCACGCGTTGTGCGATGACATGGGTGGGCAGGGTTTCCGCCACTTCACCACCATCGAGCAATGCGTCCGCAAATCGGGGGCGGATGAGGCGGCCGTCCGCAGCGATGGTGTTGTAGAATGCTGCGGTCTGCAAGGGGGTCATGGTGACCTCATATCCGATGGACATGGAGGTCAATGAGCAGGCGCTCCATGTGGACTCCTTCGTGGTCGCGTGTTGGTTGGGCTTTCCTTCACCGGCCAGTGCGATGCCCAATGGCTGACCCAAGCCGATGTCGCGGAGGGCGTCGAGCCACGCCTGTGGGTCGTCACCAAAGACCTGCTGGACGGCTTTTGCGGTGCCCACATTGGAACTCCTTTCAAACACCTCCTCGAGCCGAAGCGGGCCGTAGCCGCCGTCCGGGTAGCTGGTGTCCTTCATCTTGGTGCACCCCCGAGCGGGTTGGAAAATGCCGTTTTCGGTTTCCAAGGTGTCCTGGGCGGTCATTTTGCCAGACTCCAAGAGGGCCATGGCGCTGGCGAGCTTGAAGGTTGACCCTGGTTCGATGGCCGTGCCGATGGCGTGGTTGTAAGACTCGGAGCACACTCCGGTGTCTTCGTCTCGGACCAGGTTGGAGATGGCGACCACATTGCCCGTTGCGACTTCCATGACCACGGCGCAGCCCCATTCCGCCTTGTGCTCGTCGAGTTTGGCGCGCAGGGCGTCCGTGGCGACGTCTTGGGTCCTCAGGTCGATGGTGGTGCGCACATCCCGACCAGGTTCCGGGGCCTGGATGAAGTCATCAGTAGCGGGAATCCAGTAATTGCCGTGGATCCTGCGCATCAAACGCTGGCCTTCTTTGCCGGAGAGGGCTTCGTTGAAGGCGGCCTCGATGCCGACGCTGTTGCCTTCGGGACGGTGCAGTCCGATTGTGCGGTTGGCCAGTGGAGAGAAGGGCTTGTCCCTGCGGGGCTTTTCCGAAAACATGAATCCGGACCGGTTGCGTGATTGATCGCCAATCCAAGGGAAGGATTCAACGGCCTGCCGCCGGTCCCAAGCGATGTTTCGGGCGATGGGCACATAGCGGCTGTTGCCGTTGCGGTGGGCGTCCACCAAGAAGTTGCGCCAACCTTGGACACTCCGCTTTCCGAATTCCTTGGCCAGGGCGTCAGCCAGTTCGGGCAGGGTGGTCAGGAACAAGGCCTTCTCCTCGTCGGTGTCGATGACCGTGGGGTCCCAGTGGAGGTCGAAGCGGGGCACTGAAGCTGCGAGCAGGTGGCCATCCGCGGAGAGGATGCGGCCGCGTTCGGGCTCAATCGTCCGCACCTGAGGCAGCATGGCACTGATGTCCTCGTGGCTGGGGTCGAGTTGGATCAAGATGATCCGCAACAGGATGGCCACGCCGAAAACAGCGAACAGTGCAAACAGCACCCATGCCCTTGTGGCGATGTGTTGGGTGCGTTTCATGGGGTGGTGGTGGGGTTGGCAGGGAGTGAAATGGGGGGCTCCGAGGGGGGAGTCAAGCCCACGTCGGCCATGTCTTCGTCCAAGCGGCTTCGCTGGAGCTGGGATTCAAAACGCCCGCGCAGGCTCTGCTCGTGGTGGCGCAGATCGCGCAAGGATTTGCGTCCTTCTTTGATGGCCCGTTCGTCGTATTCGTATTGGTACTCGAGATAGGTGTATCCCAAGAGCAAGGCCACGACAAAGGCGAAGAAGGGGAGGTGCCGGGTCACTTCAGGTCCCCCGAGCCAGTCGCCGGCAAGGGAGTGGCGGACGGGAGAGAATATGCGTGAGAACCATTGTCCGATGCGGGATGGCTTGCGGTCTTTGCGGCGTTGTCCGGAAGACGGTGCTGCTGGGTCGAGCGGTTTGGCGTGCCCCGCTTTCCTGCGCGGTGCGGCCTTGGGCTGATCCCGGCCTTCGCGGGTGATGTTGCGGGCCAGCCGTTCCTCTGGGGAGAGGGGGCGGTTGCCTTTGCGGGCGTTCTTCTTGGAACGTGAGGAGCGGCCCATCATGCGGCTTGGGTATTGCGGGCCGCCACGCGCATGCGCGCACTGCGGGACCGGGGGTTCCTTTCCATTTCTTCGGCGTCGGCCACAAGCGCCTTTCCAGTGACCTTGTCAAACGGGGCGAGGGACCGACCGTGGAAGTCCTTGGCGATGTCACCTTCGAGGTTGCCGGCGCGCATGAAGCGCTTGACCATGCGGTCCTCCAGGCTGTGGTAGCTGATGACCACCAATCGCCCGCCGGGCTTGAGCAGCCGCAAGCTGGCTTTGAGCAGGTCGGACAGTGCGCCGAGCTCGTCGTTCACGGCAATGCGCAGCGCCTGAAAAGCCTGGGCGAGGTACTGGTTTCTTTTGTTGGGGGGCGCCAGGGGCGACAAGACTTTTTGAAGGCGGCCCGTCGAGCCGATGCCCTCAGCGCCGTCTTGTTCGATGGCCTTGCGGAGGGCCCGCGCTGCGCGGTGGGCCTGGTTGACTTCGCCGTATTGTCGGAAGAGGGTGGTGAGCTCCTGCTCGCTCATCCTTTGAATGAGGCCGTCGGCCCCCTCTGGAAGGCGGGGATCCATGCGCATGTCCAGCGCCCCGTCTCCTCGGATGCTGAATCCGCGTTCAGCGGCATCGAATTGGTGGGAACTGACACCGAGGTCCGCGAGGATGCCGTCCACCTGCTGCACGCCTTGAATGCGGAGGAAGTTGGTGGCAAACCTGAAATTCTCTTGGATGAGGGTGAACCGGTCGTCTTCAGGCACATTGGGCACCGCGTCGGGGTCGCAATCAAATCCGAACAGCCTGCCGTCAGGGCCGAGTCTGTCCAGGATGCCACGGCTGTGACCACCGCCACCGAAAGTGCAGTCCACGTACGTACCGGCGGGCTGCAAGTCGAGCCCGTCAAGGGCGGCGTCAAACAGCACGGGGACGTGGTAGCTCATGGACATCAGTTGCGGCTGGAGTCGTTGGGTTTGGTCCCAGGCTCGATGTCCTGACGTACGCGTTCTGCCAAGGCGCCGAAGTCGAAGTCCTCTTCGTCTCCGAGCACTTGCTGTTCAAACCTGTCCTTGGCCCAGACTTCGATTTTCTCGCCCAATCCGGTGACCACACAATCGCCTGCCTTGCCGGCTTCCAACCCGGCGTGACCGAGCAGTGCGCTGGGGAGGAGCATGCGTCCTGAGCCGTCGAGCTCCACGAGGGTGGCGCCTTTCATGAATTTCCGCTGGAAAAGCTGGTGCTGCCGGTCGTAACGGCTGAGTTGCCCCATCTCGGCATTGACCTTGTCCCATTCGGGCTTGGGGTAGATGACCAAGCAACCCTCGAAGATGTCGCGGTTGACCACCAAGCCGTCGTGCAGCACACGGTCCAGCTGCTTGCGCAGTTTGGCCGGGAAGCTGACGCGCCCTTTGGCGTCGATCCGACAGTGGTATTCCCCGAGGAGGTTGAGCATGGTTCTATGGGCGGCTTGCCCATCCAAAAGTAGCCGGTTTATCCCACGATTCCCCACTGACTCCCACAATCTGACACAATGTGGAAAATTTGCTGACGTGTGTGGATGGGCAACTTTTTCAACAATCATCGTAAAACACTGTTCATCAGTTCTTTAGGGTGTGTTTCTGACCGGTTTTTGTCAAGTGGGAAATCGTGGGGTGTTGATGGCGTGTTGATGGCGTGTTGATGGAGAAGGCGTCAGCTTGTCCACACGGATGCTTTCATTGTGACCGAATCAATGCGGCTTTAGGGAACCAAAGGGGTGCTTCCTTTGTAGGGTTAGGCATAGGCCACCCCATGGAGCAGGATCTCATTACCGAAGGACGTTACCGATACGTCCAAAGCGCCACAGAAGGCGAGCCGCTGGTGTTGCTGCACGGACTCTTTGGGGCCCTGAGCAACTTCGAGCACCTGTTCAACCACTTTGCGGGGAAGATGCGGGTCATCATTCCCATGTTGCCGCTCTATGATTTGCCGCTGGCTACGACAAGTGCCAAGACCCTGTGCAAGCACGTAGAAGGCTTTCTCGATCACCTCGGACTTCAGAAGGTGCACTTGCTTGGCAATTCACTCGGTGGTCATGTGGGCCTGATTTACACGAAGCGCAATCCCGACCGTGTGGCGTCGCTCACTTTGACAGCGAGCAGTGGACTCTACGAGAACGCCTTCGGCAGTTCGTTTCCGCGCCGTGAGGACAAGGAGTTTATCCGAAACAAGGTGGGTGAGACCTTCTTCGATCCCAACCATGCGACGGATGAGTTGGTGGACGAGTGTTTTGCGATTGTGAACGACCGCAACCGGGTGCTGCGCATTTTGGCCATCGCCAAGAGCGCCATCCGGCACAACATGGCGGCCGATCTGCCTATGATGAAACAGCCTTCCTGCCTTATCTGGGGACGCAACGACACCATCACGCCCCCTGAAGTGGCCGATGAATTCAAGGCCTTGTTGCCGGATGCCGACCTCCATTGGATCGACCAGTGTGGCCATGCTCCCATGATGGAGCACCCCGAGGAATTCAACAGCATCTTGAGCGATTGGTATGAGCGTCGAGGAATACTCAGTTGACGATCCCGCTTTTGTGAAGTCGAGTGCCAAGCTCCAGGAATGTCCTGAAGCTGACCGGCCGGAATACGCCTTCATCGGCCGTTCCAATGTGGGCAAGAGTTCCCTGATCAACATGCTCACGGGCCGCAAGGCCTTGGCCAAGACGAGCTCTACCCCAGGCAAGACCCAGCTCATCAACCATTTTGAGATGACCACGGCAGGCAAGCCATGGTACCTCGTAGACCTTCCGGGCATCGGCTATGCCAAGGTGTCCAAGAAGGACAGGGCGTCCTGGGAGCGAACCTCTCGGGAATACCTCACCAAGCGGGAGAACCTCATGTGCATCATGATGCTGCTCGATTCACGGGTTCCGCCACAGAAGATCGACATGGACTTCATGGTGTGGATGGCCAAAGCAGGCCTCTCCTTCAGCATGATTTTCACCAAAGTGGACAAGCTCACGATTGCGGAGCGCGAGGCTTTCTTGCCGCGCTATACACAGCACATGCTGAAGCAATGGTCGGCCATGCCGCCCCATTTCGTGACCTCTGCCGCCAAGGGGGATGGCCGGCAAGATGTCCTGGGTTTCATCGCCCAGACCAATCCGATTTACAGGAAACCGCCGTCCCTCGACTGAGCGGAATCAGCCTTCTTGTCCTGGGCCGACGCCGATGCGCTCTGCGAGTTCGGAGGTGAAGCCCCGGATGGCTCCGGCGGCCCGTTCGTCCTGTGTGGAGCGCTCGAGGGCATCGGCCAGTGTCATCATGGATTGGCACACAAACACCTTCATTTCGTCGACGGTCATGTCCTTGTCCCACAGGTCGATGCTGAGCGCTTCGCGGCCATTCCATACGCTGAGCGCAAAGGCCTTGGCTTCCGCGTTGGCGATGCCGGCGTCGGATGCGGACCAGCGGATGGCGGTCGGGACTTTGTTTTCGTCGGTGGTGACGGTCAGGTGGATGTCGGAGGTGCGCGGGTCAGCCATGGGGTGCAAGTTCGGCATTGACGCTCAGCCCTTGGGCCGATACGATTGCAAAAAGGGCAAGACGTTGGATTGATCCATGAGCTGTTCCAAAGTCATTTCGGGATGGCGCGCCATGAAGTCCTCCACCCACCGCATTCCCAAGTACCAACCGAGCCGGTCCGGGCTGTCCTGAGGAACGGCACCGGCCTTGGTAAAGGGGGCGTCGGCGACCCAACGTTGGATGTCCATGCGCTTGGAGGTGTAGAGGAATTCTTCTTGGCGCAGCTCGATCCACACTTGCATTTCGTGCTGTCTTGCCCAGTTCCATTCTTCTTCGGTCCAGTCGAGCAAGTCCCAAGGCTGCACATCAGGAGCGAGGCAACGCGAGAGGAACAAGACCTTGCCCCAATAGAGCAATTCGTCCGCCAGTTGTCCTTGTTTGGGGTAGTGTTCCTCTTGAAAATGGACCAACAACCATCCCCGCAGGGCATCACCGATGAGGTGTTCAGGCACCATGCGCTCCTGCATGTACCGCGGATAAATGTGGGGTGGCAGCTGGGTCACGGAGGGGTGATCCGCACCGATGAAGAATTCGCAGCCGATCAACAGGAGTGACGCTGTGGGGTACACGCTGTAATTGAACCCGGTGTAGCTGAAGTCGATGTCGGGTGCCGCACTTTCCGGGAAATGTTGCTCGAAACGGCCAAAAGCATCGGAGAGCGCTGAGCGGGCGGCTTTGATCTTGCCCGTGCGGTGCAGCACGCTGTCGATGCCGGCGATGCCAATGCGGGTGCCGTCAAAGGCCGTGAAGGATTGCCAGGCCGTGTCAAGCATCGCTTCTTCCGAAGGGTTGCGGGGTGGCCAGGGGCCCAATTGCAGGATGCCCGAGAGGAGTGGGGCTTCCCATCCGCTCCACGTGGAGGGGTCTTGCGGATTGGGGAGCTGGGAGGGCTGCTGCACGGCCTCCCAGCTTTTGGTGGTGATGGCGGTGGTGACCCCGGGGTCTTTATCGAAGGGGGAATAGGGGTTTTTATCCTGACAGCTGGTGAGCAGCAATGCCATGAACCCCAAGGCTACTAGGCCGGTGAGGGGCAGGAAAAGGGCGTCTCTCTGAACACGCATGTTGCAAAAGTGCGCCGGAAGAGGGCCGGTATTTCGGCTTTGGTACGCAATTTGCCCCCTGAGGCTCGTTTGATTTTCGAAGACATGGATTCCACCACACTTTTTCGTTCCGCTGCCTTGTCGCTGGTGTGCGGGGTACTGGCCCTGTCAGCGCAGGCGCAAGGCACTGACACCTCCAATGACGGCGGCCGCTATCCGTCGCCCAAATTCAGGATGGGCCTGCACCTCTTGCCCTCGATGGCCTGGTTGGATGTGCGCGACGGTCAGGGAACGCCCGAAGGGGGGGTGGTCCGTTTTGGTTTCGGGTTTACTGCTGACGTGATGTTTGCAGATAACTATGCGGTGGGCACAGGAATCAATGTGTTTCGGAATGGCGGGAAGCTTTCCTATTTCGATCGCGTGACAGGCGATCCGATGGATGCCGCAGACGACAGTACCCAGTTTTTGGTCCGCCGGGAACGCACCTTGACCCAGCATTGGGTGGAGCTGCCCGTCAGCTTCAAATTCAGGACCCGTCAAATCGGGCACATCACCTATTGGGGCCAGTTTGGCCTCGGTTTGGGCCTCAACTTGAGAAGCACGGCAAAGGACCGGATGGACTACCTCTATCGCGAATTGTCGACGGCTACGATGGAGGATGAGTGGTTGGAGGAGACGAACATCGGAGTGGTCAATGTGGAGGACATCCCCGTAGAAGATGAGGCGGCTCTGCTGCGGGCCGCCATGATTGTCGGCCTCGGTCTCGAATACAACCTCAGTGGTAAGACGGCCTTGCTGCTTGGGGCGACCTTCAACAACGGCCTATTCAATGTCGCGAGCAACCGCAACTTCGGGCCTGCACAGCCAGAGGAACACCTCGAGACGGCGAATGATGGCTCCTTGGACCCGGCGGGTTTAACCGGGTATGACATGAAAATGGTGGACAACGCCATCCTTTTTAGCGTTGGATTGTTGTTCTGATATGAAGTTGCACTCCTCTCGCCAGATCGACGCCGATGCGGCCGCCCGTCACATCGGAGGTTGGATGCATCAATACTTGGAATCCTCTGGCCTCGACGGCTGGGTTGTGGGGGTCAGCGGGGGCATCGATTCTGCTGTGACCTCGACTTTGGCGGCGCGGACAGGACGCCCGACGATCTTGTTGCGCATGCCCATTGACCAGGCTGCCGATCAGGACCAGCGCGGGGCCGACCACATCGCTTGGCTGACGTCTGAATATGACAACGTGTCCTCGTTGGTCGTGGACTTGACGCCGTCCTTCGATGGCCTGTCCGATGCGCTTGAGGGGGCCTCGGGCGCGCCGTTTGGCGGCCTCTCCTTGGCCAATGCCCGGGCCCGCCTTCGGATGACCACGCTCTACGCGGTGGCGGCGGAGCGCCGTGCCCTTGTGGCCGGCACTGGGAACAAAGTGGAGGACTTCGGCGTCGGCTTCTACACCAAATACGGAGATGGCGGGGTTGATTTAAGCCCGATTGCCGACTTGCTCAAGAACGAGGTGTACGCCGTGGGTCGCGCCCTCGGCGTGGGAGAGGCCATTCTCAATGCCGCACCCACCGACGGCTTGTGGGGTGACGACAGGACCGACGAGGATCAATTGGGCGCTACCTATGATGAGCTTGAATGGGCCATGGAGCAGGCCGCATTGGGGAGATCCGCGACAGACTTCAGTCCGGATTCACGGGAGGCCCAAGTGCTCCAGATCTATCAGGGACACCACAACGCCAACCGGCACAAGATGGATCCCATCCCGGTGTGCGTGCTTCCGGAGACATTGTTCCGGACTCCACAGGCTTGAATGGCGCTGTACCGCGCCTGTTCAGTCCTCTTCCTCTTCGATTGACCAGCTGGTTTCAGAGCGGGCCGCATTGTCATCTGTGGATTGCAAGGTCAAGGTGTACGCCCCTGGCCCAAGGAATTCCGTTTCGTTGACTTTTTGAGGGGTAAAGGTCAAGTGTTGCCATCCGCGCTCAAGTCCGGAATAGGACGTTTGACTGACCACTTTTTGGGCACTGTCGAGGACCTGCAGGACGTGGTCACCGGCGCTGGGCAGGAACACCGCTGCCTTGACTTCGGGCGTCCAAGGTTCGCCCCAGCCGTAGCCGCGTTCGCCCCAGCCTTCGCGCCAGGTCAGGTTTTCCGGTGTCTCCATGGTGAGGGGCAGGCTTTCCGGCATGGCGTCAGCTGCGGCAGTTAAGCCATCGATGAGCGGGGCAATGTCGAGGACCCATATGCTGCGGCCATGGGTGCCAATCACCAGTTCATTTTCTCGTTCCTGAATGACGAGGTCGTGGACAGGAACGCGGGGTAAGTCGGGGTGTGCAGTGGACCAGGTGAAGCCACCGTCGATGGAGGTGTAGAGTCCGCCATCGGTGCCGCAAAACAACAGTCCTTCCACATCCTCGGATTCGGCCAATGCGTTGATGGGCTCCATGGGCAAACCGAGGCGCACGGTGCCGTCGTCTCCCAGTCGGGACCACGACCGTCCGTTGTCATTGGAAGCGTACAAATAGGGGGCAAAGTGGTCGTGTCGGTATCCATTGAGTGCAGCAAAAACGCGGTCCGGTGCGTGATGTGACCAGAGCACTTCTGTGACCCAGAGTGTACGTTCTGGCGCTGCTTGTGGCGCTGGTGGGGTGCGGTTTTCCCAGGTGTATCCTCCGTCGGGACTGAGGTGAATCAGCCCGTCGTCCGACCCTACGGCCAGCCGTCCAAACCGCAGTGGGCTCTCGTGAATGGCGGTGAGAGAACCAAAGGGGACATTGCCCTTTCTGGTGCCCCGGGTGAGGTCACCGGACAAGGTTTCGAAGGCGTCACCTTGGTCGAAAGACCGGTGGAAGCGGTTGGACCCCATGTACAGGATGTCCTGCTGGTGGCGGGAGAGGTGAATGGGCGTCTGCCAATTCCAGCGCAGAGGGGTTTCACCCAGGGTGTGCTCGGGATGCAAACCCGCCCGGTCCCCTGTTTTGCGGTTGGAGCGGCTGTACCATCCGAATTGATAGCCGGTGTACACCGTTTCGTTGTCGCGGGTGTCCACCTCGATGCGCATGCCGTCTCCACCGTTGAGCCGGTCGTAGGGGTAGTTGCCGGTTTGGTGCCAACGGGGGCTCTCTTCATAGCTGCTTGGGCCGCGCCACGTGCCGTTGTCCTGCAGGCCGCCATAGATGCGGTAGGGCTTGGCGTCGTCTACGGCGATGGCGTAGAACTGCCCAACAGCGGGTGAATTGCAGGACGTCCAATGCTCGCCGCCGTCAAAAGTGACGTTGATGCCGCCATCGTTGCCGTTGATCATGTGTTGTGAATCGGCGGGGTCGAACCAAATGTGGTGATGGTCCACGTGGACATTGTCCTGGGCGATGGAAGACCAGGTGGCGCCGCCATCTGTGCTTTCCAACAAGGGCACACCGCCGATGGCCAGGTGCGTGGCGTCGTTGGGGTCCACTTCGATGAGCCCGAAATAGTAGCAGTAGCTGTAACAGACTTCGTCGAGCGCTTCCTCGTGGGTGCGCACCCATGCGGCGGCGGCGGTGTCGATGCCACGGGGAGCCTGTTCTCCGGCCCTCAATGGCTGGGCATGCCATCGGTACACTTCGGCGCCAATGATGGGCGGGTCAAACATCTCGGCATTGGCGTCACCGAGGTAGTCAGCCAGCGCTGCGGGATCGAGGTCTCCATCGGCCACGCGCCCAAACAAGCTGCTGGCATCTGCATCTTCCGGAAACCCATTTTCTTCGAGAAAATTGGTGAGTGCAGCGGTGTCCAAGGCGGCAAAGGCGGCGGCGTCCATGGTGCGGAAATCCTTGGCCTCCAATTCATCCGCCTCGTCGGTTTCTTCGTCCGGTTTGGCGTTTTGGTTGTCCACGATGACGTAAAGGCGGGCTTCACCGGGGTGGTAAGCAAGGCCCATGCGGCCGACCCCTTCGGCGGCGGGAAACCCATTGGCCGCTGTGGTGAGACGCACCCAGGAGTCTCCCCCGTCGATGGATTCGAAGACACCACTGGCTGGTCCTCCTTCAGTGAAGTCCCAAGCACGGCGGGTACGGTCCCAAAGGGCGGCGTACAGGTGGTTTTCATTGGCGGCGTCGACCACCAGGTCGATGGCCCCGGCAGCTGGCCGGTTGGCTTGGGTGCCATCGAGCACGAGGTCCCATTGACCACTGTCCTTGGTCCAGCGATACACGCCGCGCTGGCCCGGTGTTGCCTCCTGGTACAGTGCTCCCATGGAAGCCACGTAGAGGTCGCCATTTGAGGTGAGGGCCATGCGCCCGATGTGGTGGCTCTCCTCGAGGCCCATGTGTTGCCACGATTGCCCCCAATCGCTGCTGCGGTAGACACCAACGCCGGCATAGCTGGAACGGGAAGCGTTGACTTCTCCGGTGCCGACCCACAGGGTGCGCGCGCTCCAGTCTACAGCGATGGCACCGATGAAGATGACCGCTTCGTGGTCAAACAAGGGGGTGAACGAGGTCCCGTGGTCGCGGGTGTGCCACAGACCACCGGTAGCATAGGCGACCACGAATTCGGCCGGTTCTGAAGGGTTGACAGAGAGGTCGACCACCCGTCCGCTCATCACGGTGGGGCCGACGTTGCGCAGCTCGAGCCCCGCCGTCCAGCTTGCGTCGTCGAGGAATTCGTGGGCAGTGCTGACATTCAGGCGGGCCGCTGCGGGTGTCGGTGCCAGCATTTCTCCTTTTCGGCCGCGTTGTCCCGAAGCGGTGAGGGCGAAGGTGAGCAGGACCAGCAGGCCTTGTGTTTTGAGGGAGGCTCGGATCATTGGAGCTTGGGATTGTTGCGGTGGCGGTCTGCGTCGCGCTGGGTTTTCTTTTCGATGTTCCGGCGGAACGCTGCCGAAAGGTCGACGCCCGTTTGGTTGGCCAAGGCGGCGAGGACCCAGAGGACGTCCGCCATCTCGTCGCCCAGGTCGAGGGCGGCGTCTGAGGGCTTTTCGCTTTGGTCGCCATACCGCCGCGCCATGATGCGCGCGAGTTCGCCCACCTCTTCGGTCAGGATGGCCATATTGGTGAGCTCGCTGAAATAGCGCACACCGATGGTGGTGATCCATTCGTCCACGGTGGACTGTACGTCGGCGAGGGTGGGGGCTTCGGGCGTCATTCTTTGTTGCGGGTGTCCATGGTGATGGTAACGGGGCCGTCATTGATGAGCTCCACCTCCATCATGGCGCCGAATTGGCCCGTGGCGACGGGGCGCTTGAGGTGGTCTTCCAGTTGGCGGACGAACCGCTCGTAGAGCGGGATGGCGGTTTCGGGCCGGGCGGCGTGGATGAAGCTGGGCCTTGCGCCCTTTTTGTATTTGGCGTGAAGGGTGAATTGACTGACCACCAAGGCTTCACCTGATTTGTCGATGATGGACTGGTTCATCTTGCCCTCGGCGTCGGAGAACACCCTCAGGGCAGCGGTTTTTTGGGCGAGCCAATCGGCATCTTCCTCAGTATCCTCGGCATGCACTCCCAGAAGGATCATGAAGCCAGGGCCACAGGACCCGATGGTTTTCCCTTCCACTTGGACGGATGCGCGACTCACCCTTTGTACCACGGCCCTCATGATGGGAAATTAGTCCGTATCGTCCACTTGGTCCGTGTGTGGTGTGACGACATCTGTTTCCAGAACCTCAGTCTGAAACGCGGCGAAACCTGGTGCGTGTAGGCTGTTTGTGTCAGGACTTGATCAGATTGATTCCGGCGATGATCCCGTTCAGGGTGTCATTCCACATGCCAATCATTCCCGCTTTTGCAAAGGTCCAGCCAGGTCCTACGCCTCCTTCGAGCAGCATGGTGATGGCCGACCCGTAGCTCAGCAAAATTGCAGAGGGCAGAAAGAGCACAGTAAAGGCCCATCCCGCTTGACGAAAATCCGTTTGTCTCGGATGGATTTCCCTGAGATTTCCCGCCCATTCCAATCCGAAAATGGCCCCGAGTATGACGGACTGCACGAACGGATCCAATTTCAAGGCAAACACCAGGGCAGCGTATATGGCCAAGGTGAGCGGAATGAAATAAGGCGCCAGAAGCATGAGCCAGTTAGTAGGTGGGGTGAAGATCACATGACCACTTCCATCCTCGTTGACCTTGAGTTCGCGGATGGGAATAAAACTGATGAACCCGACAATGGCGTGCAGGGCTTCATGTTCGATGGTGGTGATGAACCGAGCCCACTTGGCTTTGCGCAAGAGCAGTCCCCACATCAACAACATGATGCCGACACCCATCCAGAAAGGCAGATAAGCCTCGCTTAAAGAGTCGAGGATTCTCGCCCAGCAAGCTTGGGCCATACCGGGGAGTCCCATGACAGCGACCAATGCCACGGGCCACTTGAGAACCTTGAAGACAAAGTGGAGAATCGCGTGCACGGGGTGAAACTAATGTTGATTGCTTGGAAGATGGAACCGCGCCACATGTTGTGACCTTTTCGGGCAGGAGGAAATGTGCCCGGAGTAATGGTGCAGTCACTGGTTTCCTTTGCGTCCATTTTGTCAATTGTCCATGTGGTCTTGGTATACTTGGGAGCATGGAACTTAAAGACGCGAAGGAAGGGGCTTCAGAGCCGGATCAGCAGCCGTTGTGGCAGCGGATTTTCGCCATTTTAAAGCCGCGATTGGCAGAGCGTTTTCGCATCCTAGATGTTGCCGACCCGCAACAGACCATTGATGGAATCAAGCGTGATGTCGAGTTCCGAGGCTTCAATCTGTGGATTCTTGTTTTCAGCATTTTCATTTGTGCCATAGGCCTCAATGTGGATTCCACGGCGGTGGTGATTGGCGCCATGTTGATCAGTCCGCTGATGGGTCCGATCATGGGCATAGGCTTGGGTGTAGGTGTGCAGGATGGGGCCACGTTCAGGACTTCTTTGAGCAGCCTTGCTGTAGCCGCGGGCATTGCGATTCTGACGAGTGCGCTGTATTTCATGGTGTCCCCCATCCATGAGGCCTCGAGTGAGCTTCTAGCGCGGACACATCCGAATTTCTTGGACGTGATGGTCGCCCTCTTCGGTGGATTGGCGGGCATTATGGCGGGCTCGAGAAAAGAGAAGTCCAATGTGATTCCCGGAGTCGCGATTGCCACAGCTTTGATGCCGCCCCTGTGTACGGCTGGATATGGATTGGCCAATGGTGAATGGAACTTTCTCATTGGGGGCTTCTATCTGTTTCTGATCAACAGTATGCTGATTGCTACTGCCACAGCCCTGGTGATTCGATACCTCCGCTTCCCGGTGGTTCAGTTGGTCGACACCGCCACAGAGTTGAAGGTCAAACGCTGGTTTACCATTTTGTTGTTGGCTTTGGTGGTGCCGTCAGGGTACATTTTTTATACCACCGTGACGACCAGCATAGAGGATGGTAGGATCAGTGCATTTGTAGCAGATAGGGTCAATTATCCCGGGACTGAAATAGTGGGGCAGACCATCGAGAGGGAGGGCGAAGTGCCAAAACTCAATATTGTCTTGCTCGGTGAATTCGTACCCGAACCCACCATCGTGCAATGGCGGGAGGACTTTTCTCGTCTTGTGCCGGGCGTGGCTTTCAATGTGGTGCAGAATTCCCGCGATGATGCTGGTCTTGCTGAATTGGAAAGGATGGTAGACCTCTACGCGCAAGGGCGGGAGGAACTTTCAGGAAAGGACCGGGAAATCGCGGATTTGCGCGCAGAAATTAAAGCCCTTGAAGAGGCCACAGCCCGCTCCATGCGAAATGCATTGCCCTCAGGACTGGCGGAAGAAATTTTCGTCCAGTATCCCGATGTGGAAGTGGTAGAATGGGGGCACATCGAAGATGCACGCAGGGATTCTACTGGCCTATTTCGGTTGGCAGGTGCGCCTTATGTGGCGGTTTCATGGTGTCAAGATGTAGACTCGGCAACCCGCGCCACCCAGTCCAATGTGATCGAATCCTTTCTTCGATTGCGACTAGATGCGCCAGCGCTATCCGTGGTCTATCACTGAGGGATGTCCATGGATGAAGGGGGCCGCGGCCGGGAATTCGGCGTTGCACCGCAGAAGGCTGAGGCCACTCGGGTGTAGGTCACCCGAAGAACAGAGGGCTCAAGCCTTGGTTTGATCGGTGTGCATTCCCTTACCATTTGTGGGTAAAGCCCCATTGAGTGGTGCGTTGATGTGTGGTGTTGGGTAAAGGGGCAGCTGTACCTTTACGGAACGATTTCGCAACCCCGCATTTGCACTGACATGGCCCAACGCGCATCCACCGCCCCTGCCACCCTTCAGCAAGCCCAAGACATGGGCCTGCGCCCTGAGGAGTTTGACCAGATTGCCGAGATCCTCGGCCGCACGCCCAACTTCACCGAGATGTGCATCTACTCGGTGATGTGGTCCGAGCACTGCAGTTATAAGAACTCCATCAAGTGGTTGAAGACACTCCCCAAGGATGGCCCGCATTTGTTGGTCAAGGCAGGCGAGGAAAATGCCGGCATTGTGGACATCGGTGATGGCATCGGTTGTGCGTTCAAGATTGAGAGCCACAACCACCCAAGTGCCCTCGAGCCATACCAGGGCGCAGCCACCGGCGTGGGCGGCATCAACCGCGACATCTTCACCATGGGCGCGCGCCCCATTGCCCAGCTGAATTCATTGCGCTTTGGTGACCTCGACCATCCCAAGACCAAGTGGTTGCTTGACGGGGTTGTGCGCGGCATCGGCGATTACGGCAACAGTTTCGGTGTGCCCATCGTGGGCGGTGAGGTGTATTTCGACCCGGTGTATCAGGTCAACCCCCTCGTCAATGCGATGAGTGTCGGCTTGCTGGACAGCGACAAGATCATCAGCGCCAAGGCTGGGGGTCCCGGTAACCCCGTGTACATCGTGGGGTCAGATACGGGCAAGGATGGCATTCAGGGCGCTTCGTTTGCTTCCAAGGACATCACGGAAGACAGTGCGGAAGACCTGCCCGCTGTGCAGGTGGGGGACCCCTTCCAGGAGAAGCTGTTGCTGGAGGCTTCGTTGGAATTGGCCGGCAGCGATGCGGTGGTCGGCATGCAGGATATGGGGGCAGCAGGCATCACCTGCTCCACTTCCGAGATGAGTGGCGGCGGAGGCGTTGGCATGGACATTCGGCTTGACCTCGTGCCCAAGCGTCAGGCCGACATGGAACCCTTTGAGATTCTACTGAGCGAGAGCCAAGAGCGCATGTTGGTGGTGGTCAACAAGGGCCAAGAGTCTGAGATTGAGGCCATCTTCGAGAAGTGGGATTTGCACGCGGTGAACATCGGCGTGGTCACTGAGGGCAATACGTTGCGCTACTTTGATGGGGAGGAACTCATCGCGGAAGTCCCGGCAGACAGCCTCATCCTCGGCGGAGGAGCACCCGTCTATGAGCGCGAGTACACGCCGCCCGCTTACCTCGCTGAGGTAGAAGCCTTCGACATGGATGCCATTCCGGAACCGGAGGACTACGTGGCGACAGCAAAAGCCCTGGTCACCCGGCCCAATTTGGCTTCCAAGCGCTGGGTGTACGAACAATACGACAGCATGGTGGGCACGGTCAACCGGTCTACCAACCGTCCCGGAGACGCAGCTGTGGTGCAGGTCAAGGGGTCCAAGAAGGGCCTCGCGTTGAGCGTGGATTGCAATGGACGATACGTGGAGGCCGACCCCCGCAAGGGATGTGCCATCGCTGTGGCAGAGGCTGCCCGAAACATTGCTTGTGTGGGTGGAACGCCAAGTGCGATCACCAACTGCCTCAATTTTGGCAATCCGTACAACCCTGAAGTGTACTGGCAGTTTGTGGGTGCCATTGAAGGCATGGGCGATGCGTGCCGCGCCTTCAACGCGCCCGTCACCGGAGGCAACGTGAGTTTCTACAACCAAACCGTCGATGCCGACGGGACAGCCAAGCCTGTCTACCCCACGCCGACCATCGGTATGCTTGGTTTGATGGAGGACGCCAACCGCCAGATGACCCTGGATTTCAAGGTCAAAGGCGAGCTCATTTTCCTGTTGGGCGAATCCCACAACGACCTCGGTTGTTCCGAGTATTTGACAGCAGTGCACGGTGTGCGCTATAGTCCTGCTCCCCACTTTGACCTCGACTTTGAGGTCAAGTTGCATGACGCCGTGCGGATGTTGATTGACCGGCGGTTGGTGGCGTGTGCGCACGACGTCAGCGATGGTGGATTGTTCACGGCGTTGGTCGAAATGGGCTCCCCGAGGGGCCTCGGTTTTGATGTGGAGAGCGACAGCGAGGTCCGCCTTGACGCCTTCCTCTTTGGCGAATCCCAGGGCCGCATCATTGTGACCACGACGGAAGCCGATCAGGAAGATTTCCTCGACGTATTGGGTGAAGTCGGGATTCCGGTCACCTTGTTGGGACACACCACCAAAGGCAAATGCGTTGTGGATGGTCAGCACTACGGCTTCATCGGAGAATACCACGAAGCCATGGAGATGGCCATTCCCAATGCCATGGCCCAATAATCCCGCCCTTTAGACGTTTCCCCTGCGCATGCGCATGCTCCGCTTCATCTTCAGCCGCACATTCTGGGTCCAATTGGGCTTGGCTTTGGTGCTGGGTGTGTTGGGGTTCATCGTGATGAATGTGATGTTGCGTGGGTTTACCCGGCACAGTGAACGCATCGCGGTTCCCTCCGTGGTGGGGATTCACATGGATGAGGCCGCCATGGCATTGGAGGCGGCAGGCCTCAAGCCCGTGATCATGGACAGTTTGTATTCCGCCAAGGGGCAGCCCGGTGGCGTGGTCGAACAAGATCCGGCCTCTGGGGTGGAAGTGAAGGGCACGCGCAATGTGTATTTGACGGTGTTCAGGTCGACGCCGCCAAGCGAGCGTTTGGAAGTCGAGGAAGGCATGGACGCCGGAGTGGCGCGCATCCTGCTGGACGTCAAAGGCTTCCCCTTTAGAGAGCGCTATGAGCCGTCTCAAGAGTTGGCTGGCTTGGTGATGCGGGTGGAAAACCGCAAGGGTGAGGCCAAGGGACCGGAAGACCGCCTGGCCAAGGGGGAGTCCCTCGTGTTGGTCATTGGCCAAACCTCTTCAGAACCGGTCGACCTTCCCGATTTGGTGGGCATGTCCAGAACTGCGGGACTGAGCAAGCTGAAGCAATCGAGGTTATCTCTTGGATCTACCCGCTGGCTATTCGAAGCCGTGGACCGCACGGATTCGTCAGAGGCCATCATTGCGTCTCAATTGCCCGCTTACACCTCAGGCCGACAGGTCCAGGAAGGCACGGTGATCGATTTGACATTTGGCGCGCCCTTGGCGGCCCCGGACCCTTCGGTCAAGACGCCGGAACAACCTTGAATTGAATGCAACCGTTAACCCTTACCCTCTTCCGATGCGTTGTGCCGTTGCTGCTCACGGCAGTGTGCGCATCAATCTCTGCTCAGGAAGTGGAGCGCGACCTGCTCTGCGTTCCCGTTGCCCAGGATGGCGCTCCGGTGCCGAACCTGCGCAGGGGCGGTGGCAACATGAGTTTGCCTTTCTTCGATGACTTCGCTTCTCCGACGTTTGCCGGTGAAGAGGGGCCCATTGAGTTGGTGCGTTGGAGCGATGGTTCCGCCCGCCGAACGGCCACCTATGCCATGAACGCGCCTACCGTGGGTCAGGCGACCTTGGAGGGTTTGCGCTCAGACGGTTTCCCCTATGCGTTTAATGAGGACGCGACGGGATGGGCAGACACCTTGACTTCTGTGCCCATCAACCTCGCGGGCAGAACCCCGGAGGACAACATCTTTCTGACCTTCTTTTATCAGGGCGGTGGCCGCGGCAACGCGCCCGATGAGAATGACAGCTTGGTGGTGGAATTCTTGGCGCCAGATGGTGGCGAGCTGGGCTGGAGCCAGGTGTGGTCGGCCACAGGGGCTGACATGGACACGTTTGCTGTGGCCGCTGTGGCGGTGGACCAGCTGATTCACCTTCAGGACGGATTTCGCTTCAGGTTCCGCAACCATGGGGCTTTGGCCGGCAACGTGGACCTCTGGCACATCGATTACGTTTTGCTCGACGACAACCTGAACCCCGACAACTTGGGGTATTTCGAAGTGGCATTCACCGATCCGAGGCACACCTTGACGGCGCCGTACAGCATCATGCCGTGGTCCCACTATCTGAGCGATCCGGCGTCTTTCATGTTGGACAGCATGGTAACTGACCACCGCAACATGAGCGCCTTCCAAGCCGACAACGTGACCTGTGGCCTCAAGGTGCGCAATGTCACTACGGACGCAACGGAAGACTACCTCAACCCTTTCTCCTTGACGTCCGTGCCACCGAGCAGCGTGTTCAACGAGCAGTACTACATCCAAGAGCCGTACATCGAGAACGGTGTTGTCCTGGTGGAACCGAGCGGTTTTGCCTTTTCTGACCCGGGCAACGACACGGCGGCCACCTTTGAGGTCAGCCTGTATGAAAACTCGATCGGCATTCTCGAGCAGGAGCGGGTAGGCGTCCCGGACAACGACAGCCTGGTGTTCACCCAGGTGTTCCGCAACGAATACGCCTACGACGATGGCACTGCCGAGAAGGCATACGGACTCACCACCGGAGGCGGCAAGCTGGCCGTGCGTTATGACCTCGCTGTGCCCGATACGCTGCACGGCCTGGCCATTCATTTTACGCCCTACTACAACGAGCAGTCCAACTTGAATTTCCTGTTGCGCGCGTGGTCAGATGACGACGGAGTGCCGGGCGACGAGTTGGGCGAGAATTACGTCTTTCATCAGCCCCAGTACTTTACAGATGGCCACGATGTCTTTGCTTACTACACCTATGACGACCCCATTCCCGTGGAGGGCACCGTGCACGTCGGGCTTGTTCAGGAGGCCGAGTTCTCATTGAATGTGGGACTCGACAAGAACACCGACTTCAACTTCTCGCGGGTGCACTACCAATTGGGCCTCGGCGCGGAATGGACGCTGTCGACGATTGAAGGGACGGTGATGATCCGCCCGGTGTTGCAGGCGGGCGTTGAGGACGTGTTTACGGCAGTCGATGCGGTGCCCACGGCGGCGCAGGCTGCCATTGCGGTGTGGCCGAATCCTGCAGAGGACGCCCTTACCATCAGGGCTGACGAGCGCATGGAGCCCCGCCGCATCATGATGGTGGACATGACGGGCCGAACCGTGGCGGAGACCCCGTGGACGCCAGGCGCGCAGCAGATGCAGCTGGGTGTGTCCGATCAGCCCCGCGGTGCATACTTGCTGCTCGTGGAAGACATCCAAGGGGCGTTGTTCACGCGGCGCATTTTGCTGAATTGAGCGCTTTGGAATCCACCGAGCCCCAAGATTCCGCTGCCCAACAGGACGGCGATGAGTTGTTTGAGCACCACAGGATTGTGGCCGACAAGGGCCAGGCGCTATTGCGCGTCGACAAATTCCTGACCAACCTGTTGCCCAACACGTCCCGAAGCCGCCTGCAAATGGCGGCCAAGAGCGGGTATGTGCGGGTCAATGGTGCTGCCGTCAAGTCCAACTACAAGGTGCGTCCCGCGGACATTGTAACCCTTGAGTTGCCCCAGCCAGTGCACGAGTTCGAATTGCTGGCTGAGGACATTCCGTTGGATATCCGCTACGAGGACACCGAGGTGGCCCTCATCCACAAACCGGCCGGGCTGGTCGTTCATCCTGGGGTGGGCAATTACACCGGCACTTTGGTCAATGGCCTGTTGCACCACTTTGCAAAGCTGCCTGTGGCAGAAGGTCAACCGGCCCCGCGGCCGGGATTGGTGCATCGTCTGGACAAGGATACCACGGGTTTGATGGTGATCGGCAAGACGGAAAACGCCATGGTCAGTTTGAGCGAGCAGTTCTTTGAGCGGACCACAGAGCGCCGCTACCACGCCTTGGTATGGGGCGATGTCGCTGAGGACGGCACGGTAGAAGGACACATTGGTCGGTCCTACAAGGACCGCAAGGTGCAGGCCGTGTTCGCCGATGGAGAAGAAGGCAAGCATGCCGTCACGCACTACCGCGTGTTGGAACGCCTAGGGCCGGTCACCCTCGTGGAGTGCAAACTCGAGACAGGGCGCACCCATCAGATTCGCGTGCACATGCAATACATCGGGCACCCACTTTTTGGAGACAAGACCTATGGGGGCGCCCAAATTGTCAAGGGCCTTCCCAGCGGCAAGTACAACCAGTTTGTCCAAAACAGCTTCGAGATTTTGCCCCGACAAGCGCTTCACGCGAAGTCCCTGGGCTTTACCCACCCAGGAACCGGAGCGTTCAAGCAGTTCGAGAGTGACCTACCGGAGGACATGACGACGGTGCTCGACCGTTGGCGCCGCTACCTGGGCGCCACCACCGCACCCTGATCAATCGAGCTCAAGTCTGAGGGCCCGGGGTAGGGCCTCCACCGGAATCGCGAAGCCAATGCCGTCGACCTCAAAAGCGACCAATTTGGCGTTGACCACCCCGATCCAACGGCCATCTTCATCGAGCAGCGCCCCGCCGCTGTTGCCGGGCGAGATGGGGACGTCCGTCTGGAGGCGCTGCAGCATCCCTTTGCCGCGCCGGCTGGAAATGATGCCGCGGGTGACGGTGGCGTCGAGGCCTTGGTCGTAGGGCGTGCCCACGGCATACACGGCATCGCTGATGTCGATTGGATTGTCCACCGTCCGCAAGGCTAGCGTGGACAGCCCTGTGGTGTCGACCTTGAGCAGGGCCACATCGACCACGGGATCCCAGCGCACGATGTCGGCAGGCAACGAGCTGCCATCTGCAAAGTGCACGTCATACTGGGCCGTGGTGTCGTCCACAACGTGGTGGTTGGTCACAATCCAGCCCTCGGAAGCGAGGATGCACCCGCTGCCGTGGCCGTTCTCGGACGTGATGGTCACCACAGCGTCCAAAGTTTCGCTGATGCGCCGCTTGCCGCCGAAGTCGGGATGGAAGGAGAGGGTATCCCACTTTGTTTTCCATTCCGCTTCAACATCCCGTAAGGCTTCTGCTTCCCACTGTAGGTCAGTTTTCCCCTGGAGGACACGGACGAGGCCGCGGGAGACGCAATCGTTGAGGAGGTCGCGCCGAAGTCCTTCGCCGATGACAAAGCCGCTCCAGGTCGAGGATGTCGTCATGCGCACCGTGTCGGTGTCCATAGCATAGGGGTTGTGGATGGCCCATGCCATGCCCACGTCGTACCGCAACATGCCGCCGGCCCGGTGTTCCATGACGTGCTCGATGGAGCATGACAATTCGCTCTGCTCAATGTCGTCAAAGAGGGTGCGTGATTCGGGAAGGAAGCCCTGGTCAATGAGCAGTTCTCGGGGTGCGGCATCGAGGTTGCTGTTCTCGAGTTTGACTTCGTCCTCATCGCCGCTCACGTAGTTGTCACGACCCTCGAGGTAAGCGTTGAAGTCTTCATAATACGTCCATTCATACCGGCCCGAATCGATGGCCAAGTCGACGGTGTGCATGTCCACCATTGGTTGTCCTTCGGCATGCACAGGTAGGGAAGTCAGATTGGGGCCGTCTAGTCGCTTTCCATAGACTTTTTTCGGGGGGAACAGCAGGCCGAGGCCATTGTAGAACGCGGTGAAGAAGCCGCCGCCGATCAGGCCGGTCTGGTCTCCTGGAATGCCCGCTGCGATGCAAGCGATGCCGGCCAGGGTCAGCCCCGCATCAAGCCATTTGAGCGGGTTGCGGCGGGAAGGGAGCACGGGCACGACGTCGGGCAGGTGTCCGTCGCGCTCGAAGCGCACCAGGTGGTAGGGCTCTGTATTGGCGAGGGCCAATTGGACCGAATCCATTCCCCGTTCGATCCAGTTGACCCCGTCCGAGGTCAGCCCTCCATCTTGGTAGACGCGCACGCTGTCCAGCTCCGAGGTGGTCACCACGTCCATATCTGTGGTGAAATTCAGTACGGAACATCCCGTGCTCGCTGCGGCAAGGATGAGGATCAGGATGAAAGGAAGGATCCGTGCCGAGAAGACGGTCATTCTGCGAGGCCGAACATGAAGCCGAATCCACCAACGACGTAGGCCGCGTACGGTCCAACTCCGGCTCCGAGCTTGTCGAATACACCGAAGCCGGCTTTGGCGCCGGCGGTGGTCATGCCGCGCCAAGCGACTTCAAGTCCGATGGGCCGGGCGTCCACGCCGTCCTCCGAAAGCTCTGTCGCGTACTCTTGGAGGAAAGGAGCGGCATTGGTGAACAGCAGCAGGTCTGCATACACTTCCATGAAGGAGCTGCCGCGCTGTTGCTTGGCGCCGCGCTTGCCCCCCGTAAAGAGTTGCAGGTCGAGGTTGCGGGCGCGCATGAGGCTGGCGCCAATGGCGATTTCACCGTAGCTCACACCACCGTTGATCTGGTATCCCACACCGCCATGGAGGCAGTAGTAGGTGGTGCGCGGCAGGTCGTAGTTGGTCACGTAGACGGTGCGCTCATTGGCACCGCTGTCCACACTCTTCAGGCTGATCTTGTTTTCCTTGGTCTTGACCTTGCTGCTCAGGACGTAATGGCCGCGCAGCCGCCATGGCCGGAAGGCCGGCTTGGTGCCGTCCACGTAGAGGCTGTCTTCATCGGGAGCGAGCAGCGACATTCCGAGGATGCTGGTCGAAAGGTCCAGCTTGGCCTTGCCGGGAATCCAATAATCGAATCCCAAGCCGTGCATGCTGCCGTTGAAGGTGCCGCCCCAGGACATCCACAGCGATTTGATGTCTTCGGAATTGTCGGAGACGACCTCATATTCAACTTCGGTTCCGTCGTCGAAAGTGGCCACTTGACGTTGGGTGGTGGAGTAGAAGCCCAATGAAATTAAGGCAAGGAAGAGGAAAAGGCGATTCATGTTTAGAAACGGATGCGAACACCGGGGCCGATCGCGGACGGGTTCAGGGTCACGGGTTGGAAGTCTATGAAAACAGGATGGGTGGCGTCACCAATCAAGCCGTTATGAAGTTCTACGGTTTTGGTCAGTTTATTGGAGGCGATGTAGCCGGTGGCCAAGTAACCGACACCGCAGTAGATGGGCCATTGGTACACTTGGAACCATCCTTTTTCCTCCCCCGTGATTTCATCGGTTGGATCGCTGAAGATGGCCGAGAGGAGGGTGGCAGAGGTCGCCAGGGCCAGCGCCTGGCTGATGCCGGCAAGGGTTTGGAAGGACTTAAATTCTGACTGGACGGCATCGGCTTCGCTCAGGTGCCGGCCCATCCTGCGGCAGAGAAAGCCCATGCGTTGCGGCGATTCGCCGGCCAGCTGGAAGAACATCCGGCTGCGCGATTGGCTGGTGCCGTTGGTGTAGTATGTGGTGGAGACTTCCGTTGATAGGGTAATGGGCAGGTCTTGCTGGCCACTGAGGTCGAGGATGCTCAGCATGAAGACTGTCGCAATCAGACATCGGTGCTTGGTTACGAAATTAAGTGCTCCGCGCGATGCAACCTTTTGGTCAAGAGCCCGATTCCAGGGTCTCTAATTCGTTGGTGGTGGACTCCCAGTCGTTCAGGGAATCTTGCAAGGCTGTTTGCACTTTCTCGAAGTCGTAGGCCTTCTGGACGGTGGCCATGCGGTCATCGGGATCAATGCCGGCCATTTCTTCGGTGAGTGATTTTTCTTGGGCCTCAAGCTCGGCGATCTGCTTTTCCAATTTACTGATGCGGTTCTTGAGCTTACGAATGGCCTTCTGGTCTTCATAAGCCTGCTTGCCGTCTTCTTTGGATTCGGCTTTGGCCTTGGCCTTGTTTTTTCCCTGGGTGTCCTTTCCTCCGGGATTGCCCGAGGGGCCATCGCCTCGGCCGGCTTCATAGGCCGCAATGGTGTCTGAGCGCTTTTCGATCAGGAATTGCTGAATGTCACCGATGTATTGACGGAGGCCCGTTGGCGTGACTTCGTAGACAAGCTCGGTGAGCCCGGTCAGGAAGTCCCTGTCGTGGGAGACGACAATCAAGGTGCCATCGTAGTGCATCAGCGCCTGCTTCAACACGTCTTTGGCTTTCATGTCAAGGTGGTTGGTGGGCTCGTCGAGGACCAGGAGGTTGTACGGGTGCAAGAGCAATTTGCACAATGCGAGGCGGGCCTTTTCACCTCCGGACAGCACCTTGACTTTCTTGTCGACGTCCTCGCCGCTGAAGAGGAAGGAGCCGAGCAAGGCCCTGACCCTTGTACGCACGTCACCTGTGGCTTCGTTGTCGATGGTCTCAAATACGGTCAAATCGCCGTCGAGCTCGTCGCTTTGGTTCTGGGCGTAATAGCCCACGTCCACGTTGTGACCGAGTTGACAGGTGCCTTCTGCTTCAAGCTCGCCGAGCAGAATGCGGGTCAGGGTCGTTTTTCCCGCACCGTTTTTTCCAACGAGCGCCACTTTGTCCTGGCGTGCAATCATCAAGTCGACCGCGCGGAAGACTTCAAGGGCGTCAAAACGCTTGGTCAATCCCTCAGCTTCGACCACCACCTTGCCAGCGCGTGGAGCAGGAGGAAAGCGGAAGCGCATTTCGGCGTTTTCGAACTGGTCCACCTCGATGCGTTCCATCTTGTCGAGCTTCTTGATGAGGCTCTGTGCAAAGGCGGCCTTGTTCTTCTTTGCGCGAAACTTGTTGATGAGCTCCTCGGTGTGGGCGATGTCTTTCTGTTGCTGCTTTGCTGCCTGCTCCTGGCGGGCGAATTCCTCCTCCCGCCATGCCATGTACTTGCTGTACGATGCTTTGTGGTCGTGCACCCGGGTCGAGGTGATCTCGACGGTGCGGTCGGTGACATTGTCGAGGAAGGTCCGGTCGTGCGAGATGAGGACCATGGCGCCTGGATAGAACTTCAGAAAGCCCTCCAGCCATTCGATGGATTCGATGTCGAGGTGGTTGGTGGGCTCGTCGAGCAACAGCAAATCAGGGGAAACGAGCAGGAGTTTACCCAACTCCACGCGCATCTTCCAGCCTCCGCTGAATTCGTTCATTTTGCGGTCCATGTCACTGGGGCGGAAACCCAGTCCTTGAAGGACGCGCTGTGTTTGCTCTTCCTTGGCGCCAGTGCCCATGAGGGCGAGCTGATCATTGGCCTCGCTCAGTCGATCGATGAGCTGCGCGTAGGCGTCACTTTCATAGTCCGTGCGTTCGGCGATTTCATGGGAAATGCGCTCGACTTGGGCTTCCAATTCTTGGTACACTGCAAAGGCACTTTGGGCTTCTTCGAGCACGGTGGCGTCCTCGTTGTGTTCCATCTCCTGGGGCAGATAACCAATCCTGTAGTCCTTTGGGGTGCTGACCTGTCCTTCGCTTGGCTTTTGTTCGGCAGCGATGATCTTGAGCAGGGTCGATTTTCCAGCGCCGTTTCTTCCGACGAGGCCAATGCGGTCCTTGCCGCCCACAGCAAGAGAGATGTTCTCGAAAAGGGTGCGTTCTCCGAAGTGGACACCGATTTGACTGAGGTTGAGCATGGCGAGAGCAGGGGTAACAAAAACGCCCACAAAGGTGGGCGTTTTCGAAGTGGGATTGTCCTTTGAGGATCAGTAATGCCAAAGGTCGTGCTCAATCGTGAAGAGCTCGTCCTTGATGCGTTCGGATTCGAGCAGTGCATCAAGCCCTTGGGCATAGTCCGAGATCGAACGGTCGAAGACATTGGTCTCCTTGATGATGTAACTCGAGAAATAACGCTTTTGGAAGATTTCCTCAAACGTGCGGCGCTGGGCGTCGTTCTCGTAGTTGTAGCATTCAGCATTGGCGAACACATAACGGCACTCTGGGTAGTACAACCAAAAGAGCGGTGCCAAACCTTGAGAGTTCCCCTCGTCGTCTTTCTTCTCGATGATGGGGGCCAATCCAATGATGCGGATGTGGCGGGTGCTGCGCTGGCGGTCCCATACCCAATCCTCCTTCACACGGTAGCGAACGATGTCCTGGCTGTTGATGCTGGTCTTGGCCTCCATGGAGCCGATGACTTCACCGGTGACCGGATCGAACTGAGGAATGATGACGGTCGGGTTGAGCATGGAGTCCACTTGACTTGGGCTCAGTGGGTAACGGAACTCGTCGTCTTTACCGGCAGGTCCAGTACCATAAGCGGTCAATGAGCCTTCCACCTCCAAGGCGTAGCGGATCACATCGAAGAGGTTCTTGCGGTCCTCGATGGGGTCCACCGGGAAGTAGAACATTTGATTGATCTTTTGACGAAGGTCAATGTCTTGCCAGATGCGCCGCACGTACATCACATCAGCCTCCCGAAGGTGGGGGTAGGGAATCACGCGCTTGGTCAAGTTGGTTTCCTTGACGTAGGCACCGTCAAGGACGGTTTGGACCTGGGCGTTGATCGGGGTGCAGACCAAAGCGGTCAGCGCCACGAGCATGAGATGTCGAACGGTCTTCATCATGATTAAATCACTTTGAGTTTCATGGTCGGCAACGCGCGCTCCGTGCCGTCAGGCATGGACACGACGATGTCTTCAATATACACAACTGAGCCACGGCCAACGGAGCGGAAGAGCTCTTTCATGTTGGCAGTCACCATGTTGGAATTGCTGCTCTGTTCTACGAAGGTGCCGCCTTTGGTGACGGTCACATTGAAGCGCTTCACCCGCACTTCAACGTCAAAGTCGAAGTTCTCCATGAGCGCACCCACGGAGGGCGCATTCTCGAGCAACACCTTGGTGATGGTTTTGTCAGAGGGACTCTTTCCCGCAAAACGGGGAGAAGGGTCTGGAATCCGCTTTACGCGAAACTCCCGGCCTGGCATAGATTTCTTGCTCCCGTCGGGAAGGGTGGCAGACACCACAATTTCGGCATCTGCACCTGCTCCAGGTTCGACGATGAAAGTTTCCCCGTCGGCCTTGATTTTGTGGCCGCCTGTGATGCGGACGTCGAGCTTGTCGCTGCTGACACCGGGAACAGAAATCTCTACGGGGTTGGGTACGCCGCGGTAGAACACGTTCATCTTGGTCGGGCTCACAACGAGTGCGGGCTCGGCCACCGTAAATTCTGGTGTGTAGAACGGGTAGTCTCCTACGTTTCCATCGGGACCCTGGAAGCGAATCAGACCTTTGTAGTTGCGTTCTCCCAAGGACATCCCTTTGGTGGAGATGCGCAGCTTACCCAATCCACCTTCAATGGAGAGGGGGTCTTTGCCTTCGTATGCGAGCAGGCTGCTGTCGCGGCCATTGAACTCCCGTTCATCGACGTAGATATTCGGGCTGTTCGTGGCGTCAAAAGCCGCCAAAAGAATGTCAGCTCGGAAGCTGTCTCCGCGCAGAATGTAGTTGCTCTCAGGCACGACAAGCGGCATGAGGTTGGTGAACTTGTAGCTTTTCCCTTCGATGCCGGACATGAGTTCGGTCATGAGGTTTGACTTCGCGTTCTCTACATCAATCTGCAGCTTGGACAAGATGGGGATGACCGCAGCGAGTGGGACATCAAAGAAGTTCGCCGCTTCCCACAGCACTTCCTTGCCGTCCTCCATTTCCTTTTCGTAAACGAAGGTTTGGTCAAAGGATGCTTTGAGGCCAGGAGACACTTTGAATTCATTGCCGACGAAGTCGGTGAACTCCAGGTCTTTTAGCTCGTCCCTAAAATTTTCGAGCTTTTCCTTCAACCCTTTGGCAGTGAACTCACCAGATTTAGGGTCGCCAGGTTCACCACCTACGAGATAGGAGGTGATCTCTTGGTACTCGTCTTTCTTCTCGAAATGCGCAATGCTGAGTACGGTATCGCGTCGTGAGAGTTTGTCCTGTGCGATGTACTTGGACAAATCACCGCCAGACTTTACCACTTCACGTTCTCCGCTGGCCACTGCCAAAATGTTGGCCTTGAGCTGGGTGATGTGGTCGTAAAGTGCGTTGGCTTTCTGGTCGATGTCCTTTGCGGCATCGTAGTAAGGCTTGACCTTTTGTTGGTCTTGGAGGTATTTGGCCTCGAATTCCAACATGGTCTCCTTGGACTTGCTTTGGATGGTTTGATCGGTCTTTCTCAGACCTTTCTCCACCTTGACAAATCCATTTAGAATCTCCTTGGAGATGTTGAGTGCCAAAAGGGCCGTCAGGACGAGGTACATCATCCCGATCATCTTTTGACGCGGCGTTTCCTTCGCTCCTGCCATGATCTATTGTGAGAGGGTCAGGGGAGGATCAGCTGCGTGAGCTGCCCATAGCGTTCAACATGTTCGCATACACCGTATTGAGGGCTTCCAGGTTGGAAGAGAGCTCAGCGATGTTCTCCTTGTATTTCTTAGTGTCCTCAACACTGTCGTTGAGGTTCTGAACGAGTGACCCCATGCCTTCAAACAACTGACGGCTGGTCTCCATCTGCTGGAGTTGGGCCTCGTACATGCCGTTGAGGCTGCCGAGGTTTTCGTTCATCTTTTGCAATTGCTCACCTGCAGCGAGTCCCATTTCCTTATTGTCGGAGAGACCTGTGAGGGACTCGCTCACCTGAGAGTAAGTGTCTGTCAGACCATTGACCTTTTCAGTGGCGGTGCGGAGCGCACCACCATATTCAGAAGTGGCTGCAGCAGCATCGGTCACTTCACTCAGTGAATTGGCTTGGTCGCCCAGGTGACGCATGCCGTCTCCCAACCTGGTGAGCACGGCATTGTCGATGCCCACATCCTTTAGCATGTCGTCCAATTGGTCAACGGGCTTTTTTGGACCTGCTTCACCGTCTTCGTCAGCGAGTTCTGGATAGACCAATTCCCACTTGGGGTCTTTGTGCGGGGGCTCAAAAGCCGACATGAAGAAGATGAAAGCCTCAGTACCCAGACCGATGATGAGCATTTCGGAAGCGCCTTCCCAGTGCTCGATCTTGAACAAAGCACCTACGATGACGATCGCGGCACCCCATCCGTACAGTTTGGACATAAACGACTTCCAGGCTTTACCGCCAATTCCGCCGCTCTTTTTCTTCTTCGTGTTCGTCTTCTTTGCCATGGTATTGCAGGTTTTGATCTAACTGGCGGGAGCGGGTTTCATGCGCTCAGGCATCCGCCAATGATGAGGGTTTAATTAAAGTCTTCGGGGTCTACATTCTTACCGCGTCCCAGATAGCTCATGGCGCTGCGGAAACCGATGTATGCTTTTGCCGTGTCTTGGTACTCAAAGGAACGTGTACCTGTCTGGCAAAAGTATCCGATGTCTTTCCAGCTTCCGCCGCGAATGACCTTCCGCTTCAGGCTCGGGGGGTCGTCGGCAGCTGCATGGTATTCATACTCGGGACTCATGTCGTGACTGAAGTCATAGACAGTCTCGTCGAAAGCCGTGTTCGTCCACTCGGCCACGTTACCGGCCATCTGGTACAGTCCGTAGTCGTTCGGACTGTAGCTCTCGATGGGTACGGTATGACAACCAGCGTCTTCCACGTAGTCACCGCGCATGGGCTTGAAATTGGCCAGTGGGCAACCGTAGATATTCCGGATGTAGGGTCCACCCCAAGGGAAAGGGGCAAGGTCCAAGCCACCACGAGCCGCAAACTCCCACTCTGCCTCAGAAGGCAGACGGAACTTTTGGACCATGGTTTCACCGTTGGATCTTTTCCAGGTGGCGAGTAATTGTGTCCTCCACGCGTTGAAGGCACGGGCCTGACCCCAAGTAACACCCACTACAGGATAGTCGTCGTAACCGGGGTGCCAGAAGTACGTCTCCGTCAAGGGCTCGTTGTAGCCGTATGTGAAGTCGCGCATCCAGCAAAGGGTGTCGGGATACACATTGGTGTTCTCCTCGACCACGAATTGTGAGCGGTCACTGTGTCCGCGGACACTGTGCAACTGTCCCAATTGGTTGGGCTCATTGATTTCAAAATCAAGACCGCCTTTATTGGCTGCAGCTTGGAGGTTGATCCAGAAATACTTGAAGTTAAGTTTCCGGGTGTCCAGCTGTTTCTGGTCGTAGTAACGGTCAGAACCTTGGTAATAGAACTCGTCGTAGAGCGCGTCGAAAATGTCTTCGTTCTCCCAGTCAATGGGCTCCTCCCAATTCAGGATGTATCCCTTGTTGATGAAGCGGTCGAGTTCACGTCCTTGGGCATCCTCCGTCGTGAAGTACTCTTCGAAGTCGTTTTCCTGAAGCACGTCGCGGAACAAGCTGTCGCGGACGTAGTTCACAAACTGACGGTACTCGTTGTTCGAGATCTCGTGGATGTCGATGTAAAAGGCGGGAATGGTCACCGTCTTGGACCTGGCGGTCAGGGCGTAGGGCACGTCCTGATCGCTGGGGCCCATTGTGAAGGAGCCGTAATGGATGTAGTTCATCCCATAGGGATTGACTTGCACCCAATCTTCTCGCGGGTACACGCCCACCAACTCACCAGCGGGGCCGCCATAGCAGCCGGCCAATGCGAAGGCACAAAAGGCGATAAACGCAGCGTTTCTCATGGTTTCTATCCTTTGTCGAACGTGATTCCAAATGGTATTCACGGGTTGCAGGTCCCGGGGATACGCAGGATTTAACGTACAGGTTTCGTCATTTCGTGCATTCGGCTTACAAGAAGCGCGGATTTACGTGACGGGTTTGCATCGGAATGCGTTCGAAGTTGAACATATACGAGACGAAAATTTCGTGTGATCCACTGCTGTAGTTGGTCAACTCACTGACAGTGGCATCATAACTGTATCCAAAGCGGAAAATCTGCTCGGAACGGGTCAGCTTTTCGTTTTTGGTGGTGCCATACTCGAATCCGAGCACGGGGGCCACAGCATCACCTGGACGGAAGGAGACGCCGCCGTAAAGGAGGTCGTTCCACAACACATTGGCGTGGATGTCTACAGTGGTGGCATTCAGGTCCGTCTTCGCGAGGAGGTGTGAGCGCAAGCGCAGGGAACCGTCTCCCAAGCCTTGCTCATAGCCGGCTTGCAAGTAGAGGTGACGCACACTGGAAATGTTGAGGTCCTTGAGGTCGGTGGCGGCGAGGCGCGTCGTGCTGATGCCGGCATAGTAGCTACCGGGTACCCGGTACATCACGCCCAGGTCAGCATCCACGGTCGTGCCGCTTTTGGAGCTCTGAGGGATGACGGCATCGCCCTCATCAATATAGACCCACTCGTTGCCGAGTGTCTTGCCCATGTAGTTGGCTGCGAGTCCCAGGCTCAGGATACCACCATTGGCATCGGGTTCCATGTGGTACGCGTAAGCCAGTTTAACGACGGTGTTTTCTTCTTGACCCAGCTTGTCCTGAAAGAAGCTCAAGCCGATGCCGCCAGGGATGAACCCGGGCTTGCCGTTGTATTGGACGAGGGTCGTCTGTGGATTGGTCTCCAAGCCGTTCCACTGGTCCCGGTAAAAGGCACTGACGTACTGTAAGCGCTCCGCACCCGCAAACGCGGGGTTGAAGGACAGTCTGTCCTGATAGAATTGGGTGAGTTGTGGGTCCTGTTGGGCCGCAGCCGTGAGGCTGAAGAGGACTACAGACAGTGCGAGCAGTTGGCGATTCATTCCAATCAGCTGATTTTCAATAGGTTCCTTGATAAAGTCACCCGAGGGTGGTCGGCTAATATACCGAAAATGACCAAGGATTGCGCCTGCAAACTGCATTATCCCTGCCTCATCGCTGATTTCCAACGGATGACAATGAAGGATGGCGCGTGCAATGCCCGCTCGCTGCTGAGGAGTGGGCGCTCTAAGCCGGCGTCGTTCAGGATAGCTTTTGCTGGGTGCGCCACCAGCGATCCGGAAGCTGACCTTCTGCAGCCAGTTGGTAATCGGCATAGGTACAGGGGACCAGCAAGACGCGGCCTTTTCGGTTGCCCGATCCCGGTGTGGGAATGTCCATCCACCAACGGTCACTGCGCGGGCTCTTGTAAAACACGACTTCGTGGTCTTGGTCCTCGAGCATGACCCGATACTGCACATAGTCATCGGTCGTGCCGCGCGGATGATCGCCCATGCGGTGCATGACGCCTTCTAGGAAACACCAAACGGCTTCAGCCATCAATTGTCCACCCCGGCCATCTCCATCCTTGGAAGGGTCGTGTTCGAAAAACCCGACGGCAGACAACCGGTCACTGTATCCCGCATAGCGCGCCAGTTGGCAGAACTCTTCGCCGATGAGTCCATTGGGCCTGGCTTGTTGGGTGGCCGGATGGTCAGCTGCGCGCACGGCGCTGGCATCGAAGGAGACCAGGTCGGCGTCACGCAGCACGGGTTCGGCGATGGTGATCTCTGCGCGAAGTTGCCCGAGACGGATGTTGTCGAAGTGCATCCGGTTCATCAGCTGCAGGCTGTCTCCGTCGACGAGGTAGCGCTGGTGGCCCAGGGTATTGAGGTCAAACAGGTGTCCGCCTTCGGGCAGGATGAGCTGGTTCAGCCAGTTCCGTCCGTCTACGACCTGCGGGTCACCACCAAAGTCCACTGACGCATCGACCACGGCCACATTGATGGGGCGGTCCTGTCCGGCAAAGGCCTTGTACATCGGGATGGTCTGGACTTGCGACCCTCCGATGACCACAGGAACGATGCCGCGCATCATGAGCTCTTGACACACCACGTCTAGGGCGGCCATGGTGTCCTCTGGTGTCTGCCCAGCGGTGATGTTGCCGAGGTCGGCCACTGGGGCCCAGCGGTCCATCGCGGTCAGTCCGTAAAATTTGCCCCGCACCCATTCTGCTGCGCGGTCGGTCTGCGCGCCATCAGCACTCCCGCGCCGGTCCATTACCCCCACAAGGGCGGCTACACAACCATCGAGGTCGGGGCGTTCTCCTGCGCGGTGAATGCGCAAGACATCCCGCATGCGGTCGACGCCGTCCGAAATGTCGAACAGGCCGGCTTCGGTGGGTTCAACCCAATCAAAGATGGACTCCATAGAACGGCAAGCTAATCGCCGCCGTCAGGACTTTTTCTTGGCCTTGGGAGACTTTTTCGCCGTTCCCTTGATGATTTCCTGAGCGCGGGCCCAGTCCATCTCCAAGATCTTCTCTCCAACAGGGATACGCACCGACTTCTTGTCGGCCACGAGGTAGTACTGGCGGCCCTTTAAGCGGATGGTCCACTTGTCGTCCTCGGCAAAAGCCTTGATCACACCGGCCTTCAATTGTTCCACACGGGCCCAGTCGATGCTGTCGACGTCTTCGCCTTTAGGAATCTTGACGTTGTCCTTGCCCGCCTTGATATAGGGCCCCCAGCGCCCCATGATGATAAGGGTGTCGGGATCTTCGTCGAAAGTCTTGAGTAACGCCTTGGCATCGGCCTCTCGCTTAGCCTTGACCATTTCTATGGCGTAGTCCAAAGGAATGTCGTACGGCGTGTATTCGCTGTCCTTGGGGATGCTGACGAACTTCCCGTCGTGGCGCACATAGGGCCCAAAACGGCCAATCGCCGCGACGACCTTCTTGTCTTCGAATGTGCCCAGGTCGCGCGGCAGTTCGAAGAGCTTGAGCGCTTCCTCCAGCGTGATGCCCTCGAGGGTCTGTCCTTTGAGCAAGGAGGCAAATTGCTTTCCCTCATCGTCGGGTGCGCCGATTTGCGCCAGGGGGCCATAGAGGCCGATGCGCACGAGGACCATCTTGCCCGAAGCGGGGTCGACGCCCAATACGCGCTCACCACTGGCGCGCTTGGCGTTCTCGGTGGTCTCTTGAATTTGGCTGTTGAAAGGGGTGTAGAAGGCCTTGACCATGCGCTGCCAATCGTCTTTTCCGGCGGCGATGTCGTCAAACTCCTGCTCGACCTTGGCGGTGAACTGGAAGTCCATGATGGAGGCGAAGTGTTCTTGGAGGAAGTCGGTGACCACATTGCCGATGTCCGTAGGGAACATCTTGTTGCGCTCAGATCCGGCCATTTCCTTCTCTTGTTCGGAGTGCACCGTGCCGTCGGCCTGCAGGGTCATGGAGTTGAATGCTCGCTCCTTGCCCTCGCGGTCCTCCTTGACCACGTATCCGCGTTTCTGGATGGTGGCAATGGTGCTGGCGTAAGTTGAAGGACGTCCAATCTGGAGTTCTTCGAGCTTCTTGACCAGCGCAGCCTCGCTGAAACGGGCTGTGGGCTTGGTAAACCGCTCGATGGCCTTCATCTCCCTGAGGTTCAGGGATGCGCCTTGTTCCATGCGCGGCAGCATGCCCCGCTCTTCTTTTTCTTCGTCGGTGCCTTCGAGGTAGACCTTCATGAAGCCGTCGAACTGGATGGCTTCTCCACGGGCGACGAGCATTTCTTCTCGGCCGGGCAGGTGGATGTCCACCGTTGTTTTTTCGATGATGGCATCTGCCATCTGGCTGGCGAGGGTGCGCTTGAAGATCAATTGGTACAGGCGCTGCTCATCGGATTCCCCGGACACCTCGGTGCGGCCCAAATCAGTGGGGCGAATCGCTTCGTGTGCCTCTTGTGCACCGGCGTTCTTCGTCTTGAAGGTGCGGAGCATATGGTATTCCTCGCCGTATGTGCCGAGGATGTGCGCTTTGGCGCCATCGAGGGCGACGTCCGACAAGTTTGTGGAGTCGGTACGCATGTAAGTGATGCGTCCGCTTTCGTAGAGGCGCTGGGCCACTTGCATGGTGCGGGACACTGTGAATCCCAGTTTCCTCGCGGCCTCTTGTTGGAGTGTGGAGGTGGTAAAGGGGGCTGCGGGCTTACGGTTGGTGGGCTTCCGTTCGACGCGGTCCGCTTTCAGGGCAGCTCCGTGCGCTGACTTCAAAATGGCCTCTGCTGTATCCGGATCGCCAATGCGCTTGTTGAGGTCAGCCTTGAATCCTTGGCCGGCCGTTTCGAGTTGGGCCGATACCTTGTAGTAACCCTCTGGCTGGAAAGAAAGGATTTCGCGTTCACGGTCCACGATGAGGCGAACGGTGACGCTCTGCACCCGTCCAGCAGACAGCGATGGGCGGACCTTCTTCCACAACACTGGAGAGAGCTCATATCCGACAAGGCGGTCAAGCACCCGGCGGGCCTGCTGGGCCATGACCAAGGGCATGTTGACCTCCCTGGGGTTTTCGATGGCCTTCAGGATCGCGTTTTTGGTGATCTCTGAAAAAACGATGCGCTTCGTCTTTTCCTCTGGCAGTTGCAGGGCCTCCTGCAGGTGCCAGCTGATGGCTTCTCCCTCGCGGTCCTCATCCGTCGCGAGCCAGACCGTTTGGGCAGCCTTGGCCAGTTTCTTGAGTTCGCTGAACCGGCCTTTGTCGGCCGTCAACTCGTAGGTGGGCATGAATCCATTTTCCACATCAACGGCCAGCTGACCACCGGGCAAATCCCGGATGTGTCCGTAACTGGAGCGCACCACGTAATCACCACCGAGGTATCCTTCAATGGTCTTGGCCTTGGCCGGCGACTCCACTATGACGAGGTTCTTGCTCATTTTCGGGTTGATTCGAATCGGCAAAGGAAGCGACAAACTCTGATTTCCAATGCGGCAGGGGTGTACTTGTCATCTGACACAAAAGTTTCATCTGCTCCCGCCGTAGGCGCAGGGAAATTTGGCGAGGCATGAACTGACACGTTGTCAGGTTTGGGGTAGTTTTGTCTCCCACTGCATTGAATTTCCACGATGAGACCCGGTAACCACACGATTGATGAACAGAGACAGGGTGAGGCCATAGGCCCACGACCTGGCGGCCAAGGTGGACGCAAGCTCTATCTGGAGAGCTACGGTTGCCAAATGAACTTCAGCGACAGCGAAATCGTGGCGAGCATCTTGGCGGAGGCTGGTTTTGCCACAACGCAGCAGGAGGATGAAGCAGATTTGATTCTGCTCAATACCTGCTCCATTCGTGACAATGCCGAACAGCGGATCCGTCACCGTTTGCAGCGCCTCAAGCAAGGCAAGCGGGACAATCCAAATTTGAAAGTGGGCATTCTGGGCTGTATGGCTGAGCGTTTGCGCGACCAGCTGCTCGAGCAAGAAAAACTCGTGGACCTGGTGGTGGGGCCTGATGCTTACCGTGACCTGCCGCGCCTCGTTGACGAGGTGGAGGGTGGCCAGAAAGCGGTGAACACTTTGCTCAGCCGAGAGGAGACCTATGCAGAAATTCAGCCGGTCCGGCTGGACGACAAAGGTGTGACCGCCTTCATTTCCATCATGAGGGGGTGTGACAACATGTGCAGCTTTTGTGTGGTGCCCTTTACCAGGGGCCGAGAGCGGAGCAGGGATCCCAAGAGCATCGTGGCCGAAGCCCATGATTTGTTTGCCAAGGGATACCGCGAGGTGACCTTGTTGGGCCAAAACGTGGACTCCTACAAGTGGAACGTTGACGCCAAAGGGCAGGTCAAGGACCCGGAGGAGCCCGTAGTGCGGTTTGCCCAATTGATGGATCTTGTCTCAGAGGTGAATCCTGACTTGCGCGTGCGCTTTTCGACCTCTCACCCCAAGGACATGACCGATGAGGTGCTCGAGGTGATGGCCCGCAAGGACAACCTGTGCAAGTATATCCACCTGCCGGTGCAGTCCGGTGACAGCGATGTCCTAAAGCGGATGAACCGCGGCTACACCCGCGAGTGGTACCTCGACCGCATTGCCGCGATCCGTCGGATCATGCCGGATTGTGCGATCAGTACGGATGTCATCGCCGGATTCTGTGGCGAGACCGAGGAACAGCACGGGGCGACTTTGTCGTTGATGCGGGAGGTGCGGTACGAAATGGCGTACATGTTCAAGTACAGCGAGCGTCCGCGCACTTTGGCCGAGCGGAAGTTTGAGGACGATGTTTCCGAGGAAGAAAAAGGCCGCCGCCTTTCCGAAATCATCGCCTTGCAACAGGAACACAGCCGTGAGCGCACAGCCGCCCAGAGTGGCAAGGTATACCGCGTCCTCGTGGAGGGGCCGTCCAAAAGAAACTCAGAGGAGTTCCAAGGGCGCAACACGTACAACACGGTGGTGGTCTTTCCGAAGCAAGAGGCCCAAGCCGGGCAATATGTCTACGTCCGTGCGACCGACCATACGGCGGTGACATTGCGCGGTGAATTGATCACGGAGGCCGAAGCCAAAGCCGAAGGGTATATCGCATGAACCTGCAGAGCGTCAAAACCCGTTTTGGCATTGTGGGCACCAGCCCGGCGCTAGAGCGTGCGCTGGCGACAGCTGTCCGGGTGGCCCCTGCCGACATTACGGTGCTGGTGCGCGGCGAATCCGGCACCGGTAAAGAGGCCCTGCCCAAGATCATCCACCACCACAGCGCGCGCAAGCACGGTCCGTACATCGCGGTAAACTGCGGTGCCATTCCTGAAGGCACCATTGATTCGGAGCTATTCGGTCACGAGAAGGGCAGTTTTACTGGTGCCCACGAGGCGCGTAAAGGGTATTTTGAAGAGGCCGACGGTGGGACGGTCTTTCTCGATGAGGTGGGCGAATTGCCCTTGGCCACTCAGGCCCGCCTCCTTCGGGTATTGGAGACAGGTGAATACCTGCGTGTGGGTTCCTCCAAGGTGCGCAAGACGGATGTCCGCGTGGTGGCCGCCACCAATCTCGATTTCGATCAGGCGATGGTGGACGGCAAATTCCGCGAGGACCTGTACTACCGTTTGAACCAGGTGCCGCTCATGCTGCCGCCGCTCCGCGACCGGGGCATGGACATCCACCTGTTGTTCCGCAAGTTTACCGGGGACTTCAGCGAGCGCCACCACATGCCGCCCATCCGATTGGGGCCCGAGGCGGTTGAATTGCTGCAGCGCTACCCTTGGCCGGGCAACGTGCGCCAACTCAAGAACATCGCGGAGCAAATCAGCGCCATCGAAACAGAGCGTGCCGTGGATGCGGACCGGCTGTTGGATTACCTGCCTGAGTTGCCGCGCCGAGACCTCGCCAAAATCCCGGTGGACGGGCAGGAGGGCGCAGGTCCGGGATTGAACGAGCGTGAGATCCTCTACAAGCTGCTGTTCGAGATGAAGTCGGACCTCCACGATTTGAAGTCGCTTGTGCTCAAGATGATACAGGAGGGCAAGATCGATGCGGGATCCAGCGAAGACCAGTCCTTGGTCAACCGGGTGTTTGGCGAACAAGAAGGCACGGACTTATTGCTGCTGCCAGAACGGGCGGGTGCAGAACCTGCTTGGGCGGCGACCCGCACAGAGACAGGAGACCCCGAGGCTTTTGCGGAATCCACGGAGGTGGAGGAGTCCCTGTCCTTGTTGGACAGCGAGCGGGAATTGATCCAACGGGCCTTGGTCAAGCACGGTCACCGCCGGAAGCAAGCCGCCGCGGAGTTGGGCATTTCCGAAAGGACGCTGTACCGCAAAATCAAGGAATTCGGCCTCAAATGAAGCAGGTGTTGCACAAATTGTGGTGTGCCGCCGTCATCGCGGTTCTGTTGGTGGGGGGCGGCTGCGGTGTCTACACACCGTACGGTGCACAGACGGCCGGTGCCCGGACTTTTTCGGTGGACTATTTCACTCCGGTGGCGCCCTTGGCAGGTCCGGAAGTTGGACAACAGTTTACCGAAGCTTTGAAGGATTTGATTCAGCGGCAGAGCACCCTCCAGTGGGTGGCTGAGGGTGGCGACATCCAATACAGCGGGCGCATCGTAGGCTATGACGTGTCGACGAGTGCGGTGGCCGGCGGTCAAGAAGTGGCTTCGCAAAACCGACTCACTATGCAGGTCCAGGTCCAGTATGTCCACATCGTGGAGGCCGATCTTGGTTTTGAACGGACCTTCAGTCGTTTCGCCGATTTCCCGGCGACGAGTGACTTGTTCGATGTGGAATCTGAATTGGTGGAGGAGATCAACGAACAACTGACCCAAGAAGTGTTCAACGCGAGCCTCGGAAATTGGTGAGCCGCCTTCGCATATTGCGCCACGGATGAACGAATCAACGGAAACGAAGCGGTTGGGGGCACTCCTTGACGCCGTGCGCGGAGGCGATGGCGCGGAACAGGCCGTCTCATGGGAAGAGTGGGCCAGTACCCTTGACCGATGGGTGGAGGCCTACCCTGCGTTTGGCGCGGGCCGCATGCTGCGTGCCAAGACGGCGCGGGAGACACGCGCACTTTCTGCTGCGGACCGGCTGACCGAGGCGGCGGTGTTCTCCTCTGAGCCAGGCCGCTTGTTTGATTTGTTGTTCCGTGCAGGAATCGAAGGGGAGATTGCATCGTTCGCCCGTGCGGTAGAGGCGCTCGAGCCGGAAGTGGAAGAAGCCTTGCGCTTGCGCTGGCATCCCGCTGGTGAAGAGGATACCACCACTGCTGCAGCGGGGACGGAGGAGGCTTCGGTCCAAGATCCCGATGAGGGAGGGGAGCGAGTCACACCTTTGTCAGATTTTGACGAGGCAGAAGAAGAGGAAGCGCAAGCAACAGAAGACAAAGCCACCGAGGTGGTCATTCCGGAGCCGGGCACGTTGGCCCGCGAGGTGGTGCTGGGCGCGATTGAGCGCAGCATTGAGAAGGAGATCAGCGACCTCTCCTCCGACAATTTGGAGTTGCCCCACCAAGACACCAAGGAGGCCGGATCCGAAGGAAATACAGGAGCCGGAGGGTTTGCTTTTGGCCTCGCGGGTGAGATCACAGAGGAAAACCCTGCGGATGCGGTGGACGTCTCGAGCCTTTCGCCGTTGGCCCGTTGGGCGTTCGAGCGGGGCCGTGAAACGGGTTTTGCGGAAGGTGTGGCGGCACAGCGTTCTTCGGAGAATTTGCGGACGGCTGCTGAGCAAATTGAGGCGGTGATGGATGCCAGTGCAGAGGGCGCGGCTTCGGAAATTGAGTCCGCTCCAGGGGGACTCGAGCAGCAGGCGGCCCTGATTGATTTGTTTATCCGAAACGAGCCCACCATCGGGCCCATACGCCCGGAAGTGGAGCACAAAGGCGTCAAGGAATTGGCCAAGGAGAGCCTCGTCGAAGACGCTTCTTTGATCACCGAAACCATGGCGCGGATTTACGCTGGACAAGGACAAATTGGGCGGGCCCGACGGGCTTACAAGCTTTTGGCCTTGAAATACCCGGAGAAAAGCGTTTATTTTGCCGCCCAATCCCAGAAGCTTGGCCGAAAGGCAGCCGATGACTGAAAAACCCAGTTATTGCTGAGTTAACAGCGGATTTAGACTTCAATTGAACACCACATTATGGGCTACATTCTTCTCGTTCTTATCCTGATTATCGCCATTTTGTTGGGCGCGGTGATCCTCGTACAGAACCCCAAGGGCACGGGACTTGCCTCCGGATTTGAGTCAGCAGGAAAGATTGGAGGCGTCCAGCGCACCACCGATTTCTTGGAAAAGGCCACTTGGTATTTGACCATTGCCCTCTTCGTTTTGTGCATTGGTGCGACCGGTGCATTCTCAGGAGGATCTACCGATACTGGTGGCTTCGAAGAGGACGAATTTGTGGCTCCAGTTCCAACGGAAGCCCCAGCGCCGATGCAGGAGGCTCCAGCCAACTGATCCGAGGTCTTCCTCGCAAAAATGTCAGCCTGTCAGTCGGGCTGGCATTTTTTTTTTGCCCCTGTCTGCCAAAAGGGGGTGTCCCTGTGAATTTTTGTCAGGTCTATCCTTTCAATTCAGAAGTGGCACGGGATTGGCTTTAGGTTTTGCGCCACAGGCAAAGCATCACATTCATCATTAACCGTTCACATCATGTCTGTAAACATCAAGCCATTGGCCGACCGCGTTGTGGTCGAGCCCGCCGCAGCGGAGGAAACCACCGCCAGCGGAATCATCATCCCGGATACTGCCAAAGAGAAGCCCCAGAAAGGCAAGGTCGTTGCCGTCGGTGATGGCAAGAAGGACGAGCCCATGACCGTCAAGGTCGGTGATACCGTGTTGTACGGAAAGTACTCCGGCACCGAGCTCTCTCTCGAAGACCAGGATTACATGATCATGCGCGAGAGTGACATTCTCGCCGTGCTCTGATCTCATTTGAATTTAACCCTACACATCATTCAACATGCCGAAGGAAATCACCTTTGATACAGCGGCCCGGAAGGAGCTGCAGGCCGGCGTCGACGCGCTCGCCAACGCCGTAAAGGTCACGCTCGGTCCCAAGGGCCGCAACGTGGTCATCGACAAGAAGTTCGGTCCACCTATCGTCACGAAAGATGGCGTCACCGTCGCCAAGGAAATTGAGCTGAAGGACCCCATCCAAAACATGGGTGCCCAAATGGTCAAGGAGGTCGCCTCCAAGACCGCTGACGTGGCCGGAGACGGAACCACCACAGCGACGGTTCTCGCCCAGGCGATGATCAAAGCCGGCCTCCGCAACGTGGCTGCCGGAGCCAATCCCATGGACCTTAAAAGGGGCATGGAGAAAGCGGCCAAGGCACTGGTGGCTGAGTTGCGTACCATCTCTCGCGAGGTCGGCAGCGATACCGCCAAGATCGAGCAGGTCGCCACTGTGTCTGCCAACAACGACAGCACCATCGGTGCGCTCATCGCCCAGGCGATGGAGAAGGTTGGCAACGAGGGCGTCATCACTGTTGAGGAGGCCAAGGGCACCGAGACAGAGGTCAAGACCGTCGAGGGCATGCAGTTCGACCGCGGATACTTGAGCCCTTACTTCGTCACCAACCCTGACAAGATGGAGGCCGAGTTGGAGAGCCCGAATATCCTCATCTTCGAAAAGAAGATCAGCAACATGAAGGACCTGTTGCCCGTGCTCGAGAAGAGCGCGCAGACCGGTCGTCCGCTGCTCATCATTGCCGAGGACGTGGACGGCGAGGCCCTCGCTACGCTCGTGGTCAACAAGATCCGCGGCGCTTTGAAAGTGGCCGCAGTCAAGGCCCCCGGTTTCGGAGACCGCCGCAAGGCGATGCTCCAGGACATCGCGATCCTCACCGGAGGTACCGTGATCTCCGAGGAAACCGGTCTCAAGCTCGAGAATGCCACGCTCGCCGACCTCGGTTCTGCTGAGAAGGTGACCATCGACAAGGACAACACGACCGTCGTCAACGGCGTCGGAGAGAAGGACGCGATTGAGGCCCGCATCGGTCAGATCAAGGCCCAGATCGAGTCCACCACCAGCGACTACGACAAGGAGAAGCTCCAAGAGCGCCTTGCCAAGCTCGCCGGCGGAGTGGCCGTGCTCTATGTGGGTGCTGCTACGGAAGTCGAGATGAAGGAGAAGAAGGACCGCGTCGACGACGCCTTGCACGCCACCCGTGCAGCGGTAGAGGAGGGCATCGTGCCCGGAGGCGGTACTGCTTTGATCCGTGCCTCCAAGGTGCTCGCTGGGGTCGAGACCGTCAATGACGACGAAGAGACCGGTGTGCAGATTGTCATGCGCTCCATTGAGGAGCCGCTGCGCCAAATCGTAGCCAATGCTGGTGGCGAGGGTGCAGTCGTGGTCAACACGGTCCGTGAGGGCAAGGGTGACTTTGGCTACAACGCCCGCACCGAGGTGTTCGAGGACCTGCACGATGCGGGGGTAATCGACCCCACCAAAGTGACACGTGTGGCCCTGGAGAACGCGGTGTCCATCAGTGGTATGGTACTCACCACCGAGTGCGTGATTGCTGACGTGGAAGACCCTGCCGAAGCGGCGGCAGCCGCTGCCGCAGCTGCCGGCGGTATGGGCGGCATGATGTAAGCGCTTCCCTGCGATTCACAACAATAAAAAGCCCCGCTTCGGCGGGGCTTTTTTTGTGCTGGAGACAACTTTCTCACCGACAAAAGTATTTGTCTGGTGGAGTTCCGATTCATGGAATTCGCCGAAATCGCAAGAATATGTGCACTATTTCTAGCCCCTTGGTTGCTTCGTGGAAGCGATTGGCTTCCCTCAGTTTCTTCTTTGCTCTGTGTTTTTCGCTGGCCGCCCAGAATGGCTGCGAGGACGAGGCGGGCAATGTCTACGGCCCTTATGAGGAGCTCGTGGTGTCGGACGATCCGTGTGAGAATTTCACCTGTATTCCCTCTGCATTCAGCTTTGTCTGGGTGTCCAATTCCGAGTACCTCGACGATTGTGGAGTGGATGAGGATGACGAGGAGGAGGGTGAAGATTGGGCCGAACTGATCGAGTGGCTCGAGGAGGTTTGCGCGTCCACCGACACCCTTGAAGTGGACATTGACATTGAACTCGCATGCGATGCGCTGGTCTTGATTGGGGCGTGTGATAACGGAAACGAGGAGGCTTGTGTTGAACTCGACGTTCTCATGGATCAATTCGAGGACCTCTGGGATGACGAGGACGAAGACGGAGATGAGGATGACGACGAAGGAGAAGACGAAGGGGAAGACGATGAGGATGAATTCGACGAGGAAGAGCTTGACGCTCTGATTGAATGGCTCGAAGAAATCTGTGGTTTCAACGTGCCCAACGAACTCGGCTTTGACCCTGACATGGCCTGTGGCATTCTCGAATTGATTGAGGCTTGTGCCAATGGAAGTGAGGAGGCTTGCGTGGAGCTAGAGATGCTCTTGGAAGACCTGGAGGACCTGTGGGACGAGGAGGACGAGGAGGATGAGGAAGACGACGGTGAAGACGATGAAGAAGAGGAGGAGGCCGAAAACGAGTGCGAGGTGGAGTTCGAATTCGAGCAAGCCATGGACGAGGATGGAGTGCCCCTGCCGTACAACATCATGGCCTATGTGGACGAGCCCGAAGCTGGCACGTACTATTTCTGGAGCTTCGGCGACGGCAATGAGTCCGACGAGCCGAACCCGACCCATATCTACGAAGAGGTCGGCAACTACGAGGTCTGCCTTACCGTCTCTCAGATGGTCGGAAACCTCCTTGAATGCACCTCAACACACTGTGACACCTTGATGATCGACATGGACGGCCTGGTGCGCCAGCAGCTGGTGCTTAACATCCTGTTCCCGGGCCAAACAATCAATGCGGTGGCCGAGCAGGAAAAGACCTTGAAAGTTCACCCGAACCCGGCCGCTGACAACTTCCGGGTTCTTTCGGAGGCTGGCATCGAATCAGTTGTCGCACGGACGATGGATGGCCGATGGGTCGACCGTTGGGTATCCAATGGACGCCAGACCATGGAGGTCCCGTGCAATGCTTGGCCCACTGGAGCCTATGTACTGGAAGTGCGGACTTCCGAGGGGGTAATGCGCAGCCGCGTGCTGGTGCAGCACTAAGCCGGGTCTATCCACGAGATGTTCAGCAGCGGCCTGCCCTTCGGGGTGGGCCGCTTTGCGTTCAGCTGGCCAGGGTGTCGAACACCTGTTCGAGGCCTCCCCGTGCGAGGAGGTCCGTGAGGGGGGCGTCGGTGACGATGCGGCCCTGCTTGATCATGACCACGCGGTCGCACATCGCTTCGACCTCCTGCATGATGTGGGTCGATAAGATCACGGTGCGTTCCTCTCCAAAAGAGCGGATGAGCGCTCTGATGTCCTTGAGCTGAAGGGGGTCGAGGCCTGATGTGGGCTCGTCCAAGATGAGGAGCTCGGGGTCGTGGAGGATGGCCTGGGCGAGGCCAACACGCTGCCGGTAACCTTTGGAGAGGGCGGAAATCGTTTTGTGGGCTTCGGGTGTGAGTCCGACGCGTTCGATGGTGTCTTCCACTTTCTGGGCCCGGGCTGCTTTGCCCTTGACGCCGTGGAGTCCCGCGATGAAATCGAGGAATTCGCGCACATACATCTCGGGATAGAGCGGGTTGTGTTCGGGCAAGTAGCCCATGCGGCCTTTGAGTGCATCGTCGCCTGTGCGAACGTCCTGACCATCGAAGTACACCGTGCCGCCATCTGTGGGCAGGTAGCCGAGGATGGACCGCATGAGGGTGGACTTGCCGGCGCCGTTGGGACCCAGGAGCCCGACAACCTGGCCACGTGGCACGGACAAGCTGACGTTGTCGAGGGCCTTTTGGGGGCCGTATGTCTTGGTGATGCCGTGAACCTCGAGGAGCATGAGGTGCAAGTTAGGATAGCGGGATTTCAGCGAACTTGCATCCGTGCAGGAATCGCATCAGGGCATTGTATTTCGATCGACGGGCAAATGGGCTGACGTCCAAGCGGCCGATGGCCGCCGCGTCGAGTGCCGGTTGCGCGGGAAGTTTCGCATGGAGGGCCTGCGCACGACCAACCCCATCGCCGTCGGCGACCATGTGACGTGGACCGAAGAGGAAGACGGTACGGGGGTCATTACCGAAATCGCACCACGCCGCAACCGCATCATCCGCCGCAGTGTCAACCTCAGCCACGAAGCGCACGTTGTGGCGGCCAACCTCGACCGCGCTTGGCTCGTGGTCACCCTCGTGGAGCCCGCGACTTCCAGTGGATTCGTGGACCGCTTTCTGGTGACAGCGGAGGCGTACGGTGTGCCGACGACGCTCCTCTTCAACAAAGTCGATGTGCTGTTGCAGCTCGGTGAAGAGGCAGAAGATCTGTTGGCGTCGTGGATGACGATGTACAGTGAGGCCGGCTATGAATGCCTGCCGATTTCGGCGACGGAAGGCATTGGGCTCGATGAGGTCAGGGCGCGCATGCAGGGCGGCATCCACTTGGTCAGCGGACACAGCGGAGTGGGCAAATCCACCTTGCTCAACGCCTTAATTCCCGGTCTCGACCAGAAGACCGCCGAGGTGTCGGATGTCCACGATAAGGGCCGCCACACGACGACTTTTGCGGAGATGTTTCCCTTGCCGGAAGACAACGGGGGCTTCATTATCGATACCCCAGGAATCAAGGGGTTTGGCCTCGTGCGTATCGAGAAAGAGACGCTGCACCATTATTTCCCGGAGATGTTTCGGCTGTTGCCGGATTGCAAATTCCACAACTGCCGGCACCTTGATGAGCCAGGGTGTGCAGTGACAAAGGCGTTGGAGACGGGTGCGGTAGACGATGAGCGGTATCGGAACTACCGCAACATGGTCGACGAGTTTGACGAGGGGCCCTATCGCGCTGGGGGGACCCGCGGGGCAGGCGGGGGCGCAGGAATCTGATCCGCCGTCGCTTAGCTGTTCTCGGGGAGGCGCGATGCGATGAGCCCGCCTACGCGCAGGTGCGGACCGTTGTAGGTCAAGGGGCGTCCTGTGACGATGTCGCGCACCGAGAGTCCTTGTGCGCGCAGAAGGGCGTCTCCGGCGGCACAGTCCCATTCGAAGTAGCCCGTGGAGCGCGCGTGAATATCGGCTTTGCCCTCTGCGACGAGGCAGAACTTGTGCGCTCCACTGGCGGGCCGCATGCGCACTTCCGTGGGGTCCACCGTGCCGGCCACCAGGTCGTTGAGCGTGCCACCTTCGTTCCAGCTGATGAGCAAATCGTAGGGAGGTGACGCATCATCGTCGCTGCGGATGGGCTTGGCGGGACGGGCGGCATCGTCGATGTGGCCCTTCCATGTGCCCAGCTCGCGTCCACCGAAGTAGACCCTGTCGAGGTCAGGCAAGGCCACAATCCCTAGGACGGGCAGCCATTCGTGGCCGTCGGATTCGAGGAGGGCGACGTTGATCGCGTAGCCGGAGCGCATGCGAATGAAGGACCCGGTGCCATCGAGCGGATCGACCAGCCACATGCGGGACCACTGTTTCCGCTCCGCGTGCGGCGTGCGTCCCCCTTCTTCGCTGATGACGGGGATGCCAAGGGGTGCCAGTCCCGCGCTGATGATTTCATGGCTCGCGTGGTCGGCGTTGGTGACGGGGGAGCCGTCGCCTTTGTATTGGACTTCGAGCGCAGTGTGGGACAGGCGGGCGAGTTCTGCCGCTGCCGTGCGCACCACGCTGAGCGCATGGTCCAAGGCAGACTGGAGGTCGAGTGGAGAATCGGGAAGCGGTGCTTCGGCCATGCTGCAAAGTTACTGAGGGCCATTCTGGATGAGTGCGGTGAACTTTTGGAGTGTTGCATTAGTTTTGTTGCTGTCCGCAGGGGTGCCGCAAGGCTGAGATTATACCCTCGAACCTGCCCGGGTCATGCCGGGAAGGAAGCGAACACCGCAGGCGCGGTGGGGTCCGTCTACCGGATTCCTGTGTGGCACACAACTGATACCACCATGCGATACCTGCTATTGATTGCCACCGTTTTCTTGACGGCGCTGGGCCAGGCCCAAACCACCCAAGTCGCTCCTGACACTCTGTTCCGCTTTCTCGAGCCGGCGGCCGTGACCGCCGTGCGGGCCACGGAACGCGCGCCCTTTGCGGCGGAGACCTTGGATGCCGAGGAGATTTCGGACCGCAACACGGGCCAAGACCTCCCTTATGTTTTGCGCTATACCCCTTCGGTGGTGGTGACCTCCGATGCCGGCGCCGGGGTGGGCTACACCGGTTTGCGCATTCGCGGCACGGACCCGACGCGGATCAACGTCACCTTGAACGGAATCCCCATCAACGACAGTGAATCACAGGCGGTGTTTTGGGTCAACATGCCCGACCTCGCCAGTGGTACCGATGACATCCAGGTCCAACGTGGCGTGGGCACATCGACCCTGGGGGCAGGGGCTTTTGGCGCCACGATTTCGCTCAATACACTCGGCATGGCTGAAGAAGCCGGGGGCTCCATGATGGTGGGCGGCGGCAGCTTCAACACCTTCCGGACCAACCTCCAGTGGAGCAGCGGCCGGATGCAGAGCGGGTGGGCGGCCGAGGGCCGCATCAGCACCGTGCAAAGCGACGGATGGGTAGACCGTGCCTCAAGTGACCTCTCGGGCTTTCAATTGGCCTTCAACCGCGTTTGGGAAGGGGGCAGCATGTCGTACACCATCATGAGTGGACGCGAGCGGACCTACCAGAGTTGGTGGGGGGTACCTGAGGTGGCCCTCGAGGGGACGCCCGAGGAAATTCAAGGCTGGGGTGATGCCAATGGCTACTCGCAGCAGCAAATTGATGACCTGATCGAATGCGGCCGACAAGCGAACTACTACACCTACCAGGACGAGGTAGACAATTACGGCCAGGACCACCAGCAGCTTCACCTGGAGCACCAGTTGGGCGATTGGCGCTTGTCCGCTACGGGCCACTTTACCCACGGTGAGGGGTATTTCGAGCAGTTCAAGGCCGGTGACGATTTGGCGGACTACAACCTGCCGGAGGTGGTGCAAGGCAGCGATACGGTGAGCACGACTGATTTGGTGCGCCGCCGTTGGTTGGACAACGATTTCTATGGAGGGGTGCTCGGTGCTGAGCGGCGTTGGGACCGCGCGGCGCTCACGTTGGGGGGTGCCTGGAACCGCTATGAGGGCGCACATTTCGGGGAGGTCATTTGGGCGCGCAATGCCTCCGTGGCGCCAGGGCCAGCGTACCGTTACTACGATGGCGATGGCATCAAAGTCGACCGCAATGCCTTTGCCCGGTTTGTCCAGCGCTCCATGGACGGCCGTCTGCAGGCACAGGCCGAACTCCAATACCGCGGGGTGAGCTATCAAGCGGACGGCACCGACAACGACCAACAGGTGATCGACGTGCCCCGTGACAGTGCGACGTTTGACTTCCTCAACCCCAAGGTGGGCCTCGATTACCGCCTCAATGACGAAGAGCGCTTGTTTTTCTCCGTCGCGGTGGCGCACAAGGAGCCCGGCCGCAATGACTTCATCGATGCGCCGGCGGGCTATGCGGATCGCGCGGAGCGCCTGACCGATTTTGAACTCGGGTGGCGGCGCAATACCGACAGCTACGCTTGGGGTTTGACGGCTTATCACATGGCCTACCGCGACCAACTCATCCCCACGGGGGCGCTCAACGATGTGGGGGCGGCCCTGCGTCAAAATGTGCCGAACAGCAGCCGAACGGGGGTCGAGATGGAGTTCGGTTGGCAGATTTCCGATGCGTTGGAGCTGGGTGCCCAAGCCACGCTTTCCCGCAGCCGCATCGATGCGTTCACGGAGGTGATTTACGACTATGGGGTGAACTTCGATGAATACAACATCATCTCCGTAGAGCATCAGAATACTGAGATCGCATTCAGCCCAAGGGTGCTGTGGGGTGGTCAGCTTTTGTGGCACGCAGTGCGGCCCGCGACGCCGGCCGGAATCGCCCTTGACCTGGAGTGGGCGACGCAGCATGTCAGCGACCAATTCATGGACAATACGGGCAAAGCCGCGATCCTGCCAGCCTACACCGTTTCACAGCTGCGGGCCAGCCTGCACATGCCGACCGCCAAGGATGGCAAGGTGCTGGACCGCACGCGGCTCGACGTTTGGGTGGAAAACGCCCTCGATGCCGAATACAGTGCGAACGGCTACACCTATAGTTACGCTGCAGGCCCTGATTTCTATGCGCTGGAGAATTTCTACTACCCGCAAGCGGGGCGCCACATCAATGTGGCCTTGACCTACAAGTTCTAGGCGGCCAGGAGCCGTTTAGACTTGGCGTTGGGATTCCGCTGCGAAAGCCGCCAAGAAATGGGGATCGCGCTCGATGGCTGTGCCTACGACGGCGAGGTCGGCGCCGGCGGCCCAAGCGTCCATGACGGCATCGGGTGAGGTCATGCCGCCCCCGACGATGATGGGGCAGGGCACGGCGGCGCGCACGGCGGCGATCATGTCGGTTGAGACGGGGCGGTCTGCACCGCTGCCCGTATCGAGGTACATGCACTGCTGGCCAAGGTAGTGTCCGGCCAATGCGGTCGTGGCCGCGATATCGGGCTTGTCGTCCGGGATGGGCAGGGAGCCGCTCATGTAATGGGCGGTGGTGGTCCGGCCGCCATCGATGAGCATGTAGCCGCAGCCGACGGCATCGAGGCCGAGTTCGCGAACCCGGGTTGCCGCTTCCACGTGTTTGCCGATGAGGGCGTCGGGATTGCGGCCGCTGATGACCGCAAGGAACAAGAGGGCGTCGGCGTCGGAGGTCAGCTGGCTCGGTGAGCCAGGAAAGAGAACAATGGGCTTGCTGGTGCGCTCCCTGATCCAAGAGGCCACCATGTCCATGGATCCTTCGGTGACCAGGCTGCCACCGAGCAATACCGTGTGAACCGCGTCAAAACCGGGCTGTGACATCCAATCGAGGTCCTCGCCAGACCCCACTTTATCGGGGTCGACCAGCACGGCGAGCCCTTTCCGGCCTGCGGCGCGGGCAGATTCAAGGTCGGTAATCCAACGCGCTGAAAAGGGATGTGGGTTGGCCTCGTTCACGGCTTCGAAGATGGGGAAGCAATCCTTTGGATGATGTCCGGCCGCAAAAGTCCATGTCCACAGGGGTGAAATTCCACTTGGCAGACCCCTTCGAGCCGGCGGGCATTGCGGGGTTTGATGACCTTGTCCCGCGCGCCAAAGTGGGCTTCGAGGACGCCGGGATGGGCAGCGGCAATGGACCGAAGCCTTCTGCGCCGCGGTGGCCAAAACATGCGCAAGGAGAGCCAACAGTCGACCACCATGGCCCACATGGTAGGGCCTTCGATGTGAAACATGGAGAACTGGTAGAAGTGTTCGGGCAGCATACCACTGCGGCGGAGTCCCGAGAGCAAGCGCTTGAGGGACGGACGCTGCCGCTCGCTTTGCTGGAGCCATGCCCGTCCGATGGGTGTGTCCACGGCCAGTCGGTATCCCGGATTCTTGACCAGCCCGTCCGGAGCCATCAAGATCACTTTGGAAAACCGTGAGGGGGTGTCCGCCCACCATTTCAACGCCAATCTGCCCCCCAGGCTGTATCCGATGAGGGTGCCGTCAAACCCGAGTTGCTCTTCCTTGAGGATGCGCTCTAGTGTAGCATACCAGTCGGCGGGTGTCAGGGGCCTGTGGTGTCCACTCGAGGATCCGTGGGCAGCCAAGTGGGGCATCAGCAACGCCGTGTTGGGTGGAAGCAGCCTACATACGGCCAACATGTCCTCCAAGGGTCGGCTGAAGCCGTGCAGCGCTACGGCGGCTTGGCCCACAGCACCGGCAGGGCGCCATATGCCATACTCGACCGAGATGTCGCCGTGGAGGTGCGTGCGGCGCTCCACCCGCGAAGGTTGGTTTCCAAGGTTGGCCGGGTTGGTGGCTGCCATGACACAAAGGTCGGATTTTGCGGTCTGTTGATTTCCGGGATATCGTGTTGAAAATGGAGAGTAGGAAATGGAGTGCTGCGGGGTAGTTTTGCCTCGGTTTTCCCGGCTGGCGTCGTTGCTGTCCGGAAAAAAAAAATGCCGAAAGACACGAGCATCAAGTCTGTCCTGATCATTGGAAGCGGACCCATCGTCATCGGACAGGCTTGCGAGTTCGATTATTCCGGATCCCAAGCCTCGCGCTCGCTTCGCGAAGAAGGCATCGAGGTTACCCTCATCAATTCAAACCCCGCCACCATCATGACCGACCCGGTCGTGGCGGACAACATCTACCTCAAGCCGCTCGAGCCCGAGTCCATCGAGGAGATCCTGAAGTTGCATGACATCGACGCGGTGCTCCCAACCATGGGGGGACAGACCGCATTGAACCTCTGCATCACCTGTGATGAGATGGGCATCTGGGAGGAGTATGGTGTCAAGCTCATTGGGGTCAATATCGACGCCATCGACATCACGGAAAACCGGGAACGGTTCCGCAAGCTGATGGGTGAAATTGGCGTACCCATGGCGCCACAGGCCACGGCGAAGAGCTTCCTTGAAGGCAAGGAGGCGGCGCAGCAATTCGGTTTCCCGCTCTGCATCCGTTCTTCTTTTACGCTCGGCGGTGCGGGTGCCTCCATCGTCTATGATCCGGAGAAGTTTGACGGGTTGTTGACCCGCGCTTTGCACATCTCGCCCATCCACGAGGTGATGATCGACAAGGCACTGCTCGGTTGGAAAGAGTTTGAGCTCGAATTGCTGCGGGACGCCAATGACAACGTTGTCATCATCTGCTCCATTGAGAACTTCGACCCCATGGGCATCCATACGGGGGATTCCATCACGGTCGCTCCGGCCATGACGCTTTCGGACACCACGTTCCAGCGCATGCGGGACATGGCCATCCACATGATGAATTCCATCGGTGCATTTGCTGGCGGTTGCAACGTGCAGTTCGCAGTGTCGCCCGATGAGAAGGAGGACATCATCGCCATTGAGATCAACCCCCGCGTGAGCCGTTCTTCGGCCCTCGCGTCCAAGGCGACGGGTTATCCCATTGCAAAGATCGCAGCCAAGCTCGCCATCGGCTATCACCTCGACGAGTTGACCAACCCCATCACTGGAACGACGAGCGCCTTCTTCGAGCCCACGCTCGATTACGTGATCGTCAAGATTCCACGCTGGAACTTCGACAAGTTTGACGGTGCCAACCGCCAACTCGGATTGCAGATGAAGTCGGTGGGCGAGGTTATGGGCATCGGCCGCAGCTTTCAGGAAGCCTTGCAGAAGGCCTGCCAGTCGCTGGAGATCAAGCGCAATGGATTGGGCGCCGACGGCAAGGAACTTCGCGATCAGGACAAGATCCTCCACTCGTTGGAATTCCCTTCTTGGAACCGCTTGTTCCACTTGTACGATGCGATCAAGTTGGGCATCCCGATGAACACGATTCGGGAAAAGACCAAGATCGACCCGTGGTTCTTGCGCCAGATCGAGGACCTCATCGAGACAGAGGGCCGCATCGGTCAGCACCGATTGGAGGAGATGCCGTTTGAGCTGATGAAGGAGGCCAAGCTGAAGGGCTTCGCCGACCGCCAGATAGGGCACATCATGCGCGTCAAAGAAAGCGAGGTCTTCGACCGTCGGGTAGAACTCGGCATCGAGCGGAGCTATCGTTTGGTGGACACCTGTGCGGCGGAATTCAAAGCGCAGACCCCATATTACTACAGCACGTTCTGCGAGGCCAATGAATCGCCGAAGACACCGGGCCGCAAGGTGGTGGTTCTCGGCAGTGGACCCAACCGCATCGGCCAGGGCATCGAATTTGACTATTGCTGTGTGCACGGCGTCATGGCGGCCCGGGCGGCCGGCTACGAGGCTGTCATGATCAACTGCAACCCGGAGACGGTGTCCACGGACAGCGATACGGCGGACCGCCTGTATTTCGAGCCGGTGTTCTGGGAGCACATCTACGACATCATTCGCCATGAGCAGCCCGAGGGGGTCATTGTGCAGCTCGGAGGCCAGACGGCGCTCAAGCTCGCCGAGAAGCTCGAGCGATACGGCATTCCCATTTTGGGGACGAGCTATCAGGCGCTCGACATCGCCGAGGACCGCGGCCGGTTCTCGACCCTGCTCAAGGACCTCGGCATCCCGTATCCCAAATTTGGTGCGGTGACTTCGGCGGAGCAGGCCATTGAGTTGAGTCGCGAACTGGGCTTCCCGCTGCTGGTGCGTCCCAGCTATGTATTGGGTGGCCAGCGGATGAAGATTGTCATCAGCGAAAAGGGCCTCGAGCACCACGTGGTGGACATCCTTCGGGACATGCCGGACAACCAGATTTTGCTGGACCACTTCTTGGAAGGGGCCATCGAATGTGAGGCCGATGCGATTTGCGATGGTGAGGACACCTACATCATCGGGGTCATGCAGCACATCGAACCCGCCGGTATCCACTCCGGAGACTCTTACGCTGTGTTGCCTCCCTACAACCTGGGCGATTTGATTCTGGCCCAAATCGAGGACATCACTAAGAAGGTGGCGGTGGCGCTCGAGACCAAGGGTTTGCTCAACATCCAGTTCGCCGTCAAGGACGACACGGTCTACGTGATCGAGGCCAACCCCCGCGCTTCGCGTACGGTGCCCTTCATCGCCAAGGCCTACCAGGAGCCCTATGTCAAGTATGCCACAGAGGTCATGCTCGGGGAGAAGAAGGTCAAGGATTTCGATTTCAAACCCCGCAAGCGTGGTTACGCCATCAAGATTCCGGTGTTCAGTTACTCGAAGTTCCCTGAGGTCAACAAGGAACTCGGCCCAGAGATGAAATCGACGGGCGAGGCCATTCGCTTTATCGACACTTTGCGTGATCCTTTCTTCCGCAAGATTTATTCTGAGCGGAACCTCTACCTGTCCAAGTAATGATTCCGGGGTTGTTCCGCACCCTGATTGGCCTCGTGGTCGCGTGGTTTGTGTTTCGGTTCCTCGACCGCATGTTTGGTGGTGGAGGTCGGGCTGCGAACCGCCAAACGGGCCGCTCCGATGGTGCTGCGCGTCCTCGGCCCGATGCACCGCGTTCGGAATCAGCCAAGGACGATCACCTTGGCGAGTACATCGATTTTGAGGAGGTCGATGGTGAGGAAGGGGGTGAATAGATCGCGGGGATTCTGAGCCCCAGTGCTTCGGTTCGCAGCGGCTGCCGTGACTAACTTGGGCGCATGAGCGATCGTCCACAACTTGTCCAGCGCTTGCGTTCAGCATTGCCCCATGTATTGGCCATTGCCGTTTTGGCGGGCATTGCGGGCTCTTTCTATTCGAAGTCCTTCGATGGATACCAGCTCCGGATGCCCGACATCGAGCATTACATTGCGACGTCCAAGGAGGTCAATGACTACCGTGACCGCACCGGCGAGCAGGCGTTGTGGACGGACAGCCAGTTTGGTGGCATGCCGACGTTTCAGTTGGGGATGCGGACGGGCGATGTCAATGCGGGCAGTTGGTTGAAGCGGGCGCTAAAGTTGGGCATGCCGAGGCCAGTGGATCACCTTTTCATGGCTTTATTGTGCGCCTATCTCCTCGCGGCGGTGCTCGGATGTGGTCCATGGATTTCGGCCTTGGTCGCCATTGGATTTGGATTGAGCTCGCTCAACATTCTGTATTTGGGAGCGGGCCATGCGGCCAAAGTGATGTCCATCGCGACGCTGCCCGGCATCTTGGCGGGCGTACTGGTAGCCTATCGGCGCAACCTGTGGTTGGGTGCGGGCCTTGCGGCGGCTTTCACGGCAATCAACTTGTCGGCGAACCACTTACAGATGACCTATTACCTCGCTTTTTTGGTGGCCGGGATAGGCATCGCAGAGACGGTGCGGTTGCTGCGTTCCGGGGCCGCCAAACATGCACTTGTCACAGGTGGTGTCTTGCTGGCGGCAGCGGGCATCGCTGTGATCCCCAATGCGGCGCTGATCAAGCCCACGTTGGACTACACGCCACATACAACGCGGGGAGAAGTGTTGCTGACCCCTGAACAAGGAGTGGATGTCGCAGAGGCGGGTTTGGACAAAGAGTACATCCTGCAGTACTCCATGGGGCAGGGCGAATGGTGGAGCATTTTGGTGCCGGACATCAAGGGCGGAAACAACCCCTTGTATTGGGGAGAGCAGCTCTTCAGTGGCGGTGCGTTTTACTTCGGTGCCATCCTTGTGGCGCTGTTCATGGTGTCCTTGATTTTGCGCCGCGATGTACTGCGGTGGCCCATGTTGGTGGTGGCCTTGCTCGCCATCATTCTTTCGTGGCGCGATGCTTCAGGTCTGACGGATTTCTTCCTCGACCATGTTCCCGGCTTCGCCAAGTTCCGCGACACCAAGATGATGCTCATGCTCATCCAATGCATGTTGCCCATCGGTGTAGGCTTGCTTCTCAAGGACGTTGTGGACGGGAAGGTAGAATGGAACCGCAAGTTGTGGATTGCTGCGGGTGTGCCGGCAGTATTGCTCCTGGCCTTTGCGGTGATGCCGACGGTCTTCTTTGACTTTGAAAGCCATGTGCGCCCTGACCGTGCCGTGGAGCAGTTGGGAGCGAGCCGGGCCTTGGAACAGCGTCTCGAAGTGTACAGTGCCGACGTTTGGCGCAGTTTCGGTTTGGTGCTGTTGGCCATGGCGGGCTTGTTGGCAGCCGTCAAGATGCGGGCCAACGGCGCGCGTCCATTGTTGGTGCAGGGGGTGTTCGGTGTGTTGGCCCTTGTGACGCTCGTTGAGATGTCGGCGGTGGACCGCCGCTACCAGCCCGCAGATAAGGGTTGGGTGCGCGATGTGGAATTCAAATACCCCTACACAGCATCGCCGGCAGACAACGCCATCCTCGCCGATCGGGTGCGGCGGAACCCGGCATTGCAGCAAACCATCGATGCCGAGGTGGAGCGCGTGCGGTCAGCCTATGATGGCCGCATTGGTAAGCGTGAGCAGCGGGTGCTCGAGGCCGCTCGATTTGCAGGCCTCCAAACGGCGGATCATTTCCGTGTGCTCAACCTGCGCGGTGCGTTTAGTGATGCCACCACGAGCTACCATCACCGCAGTGTTGGAGGGTACCACGGGGCGAAGCTGCGCCGGTATCAAGATTTGATCGAGCGGGTGTTGCAGCCTGAGCAGCAGCAGTTTGGGGCCCTGGCCAATGCGGGCGGTCTCGAGGCGGCACTTGAGGCCATGCCGGTGCACGCCATGCTCAACACGCAGTACATCATTTACGACCCTGCCCAGCAGCCGATTCCCAACAGTCAGGCGCTCGGCAATGCTTGGCTTGCCTCTGGTTGGACGGTGGCCGATGGGGCCGATGCTGAAATGGCGGCCTTGCAATCGCTGACCGACCCGAGGGAAGCAGTGGTGCCGGAAGCGTTTTCCGACGCTCTGGCTGGCGTGTTGCCTGGAGCGGCCAATGGTGGCCGTGCGGAGTTGGTGTCATTCACTCCAGATGCACAGGAATACCGGGTTTCAACCCCTGCCAAGGGGCTATTGGTCTTCAGTGAAATCCACTATCCAGAGGGGTGGGAACTGTCTATAGATGGCGAGCCGGCTGAGCTGCTTCGTGTCAATTACGCGTTCCGTGGGGTGGTTGTCCCTGCTGGTGATTCTACCGTGAAAATGGCGTTTGAATTGCCTTCGGTTCAATCAGCTCGGACGACATCGTCCATTGGCAGTGTTTTGCTGCTGCTGCTCATCATCGGATCGTGTGCAGCGGGCTATTTGGGCCGTGGACGGGTAGAAGAGGTCAGTTGACCTGATACCCCTCTGATTGCCAGCGCTCACACCACTCGGCACGCCAAGCGCGCCGGGGTTTGAAAGGGTGCGGTGGGGCTTTGCGGATCATCCAACGCAGGAAAGGCATGGCCAGCGGAAGCTGGATGTGGACGAAAGTCGACAGGGGGACGGGAAAAGCGCCGAGTGTACTCTTGATTTCCAGAGCGGTTCGGCCCATGACGACCCGGCGGGCCTGCACTGAGATGCCCCATTGGATGAATTCAAAGAGCATGCGTTGGTACAGGGCGCGTTCCTTGTTGACCTCGGCTTCGAAGCCCACGTAGTACGCCTCGATGGTGGCGGTTTCGGCGTGGTGGAGACCGCAATGGAAGCCGATAAGGTGCTCACCGTCACGGTAGGTGACGAGGGCGAAATCGGCTCCAAGTTGCAGGGCGAGGCGCTCGAAGTCGGCGGCTTCCAGCCCGCCCATGACGATGCTGGCACGGCCGTATACCTGCTCGTAGAGTGCGATGAGGTCCGGTCCGAGTTCGTCAATAACGGAGGGGTCGGTGATGCGCTCTACCTGGAGATCGGCACTGCGGGCGAGGATGCTGCGCACCTTGGTGCGCGCTTTGGTGCGCAGGGCCTCTTGCCACTGGTCTGCAGAGGTCCACGTGGGGTCAAGCGGGACTTCCATGACGGGATCGAAGGTGGCGCGGGCCCAACGGCGACTCCAATGGGGAGCGAGGGCGGCGTCGAGTTCGGGCCCGAAGTCCTTGGCCATCCAGACGCGGATGCCCCAGTGGCGCGCGCATTGGTCGAAGGCCTGTTCGGTCCAGCGGACCTGTTGGGCGGGCGTGATGCCTTGGCGCCACAAAAAAGTGTGCTCTCCGCTGCCGAGGCCTTGGCCGGCCACGAGGGTGCGAAAGCGGAAAGGCCGACCGCCTGGCTGCATGATGGCGGTGGCGAGCCGGACGCCAAAGGAGACGTCCATGTGTTCAGCAGGCGAACGGCTTTCGGATTGGACGGCTTGCATGAGGATGCCGCCCAGCCAAAAGCCGCCTTCGGCCTTGATCATCCCGATGCGGCATTGGACTTTACCGTGGCCCGCCATGGCGGCCAAGTACCGGTGGTCCAAATAGGCCGATCCCCCGGGAAGGGCTTCCCACTCTGCCCAAGGAACGTCTTCGTAAGCATCGAACCAATGCCACTGCGCGTGTTGCACTTCCGCCTCATCAACGACGTATTCCTCGCGTTCAGGGCGGGTTTGCGGAGAAGACACAACGGGATTCATGGGGGGGGCGAAACTAAAGGAACAAACCGTGGGAAGGGAAGTGGTTCGCACGCTTTGGCTTTTGCTGTTGCCGCTGGCCGTTTCCCGGGCCTATTGGAAGGGTGCGCTTCGCAGGCGCTCAGGGGAGCATGCGAACAGGGCCTGCCGGAAGTGGACAGCCTGCTGGAACGCGTCCGAACCAACGGTGGCGGCGACGTGCCGTGAATCGGTAACCCGCACGCCGCAGCGGGATGGGCAGCAGGCGAAAGGTGCGCGCAAGTCGGGGACGCCCAATGGCGCTCAGTGCTTCGCTCACCGCGGCCTCGCCTTCCGTTGTTCCTTGGTCGGTCCACAGGATGACAGCCTCGCGGTGATCGGGGAGTCTTCCCTGTTTGCGCAGGGCATCAGCGGTGGGACCGTCGAGGGGCGCGAAACGCAGTAAGGATGGTCTTGCATGGCCTTTGCCATCGATGCGTTCCCATCGGAGCAGCCTGCGGATTGCACCATGACACAGCGCGCAGTCGCCGTCAAAGAAGAGAACGGGCGGGGAGATGGGGTCAGAAGTCGCCGCCATCAAAACTGCCGCCACTGCCTTCATAACCACCGTGTCCTCGACCGCGTTGGCCGGGCTCAAGCCTGCCAAAAGACCAGGTCAGGCTCGCATAGACAAACCGGCTCTGTCGCTTGAAGGTGCCGTCCTGGAAAAAGTCGGCGCCTTCGGAGGTGTACGACCATTCCTGTTGGTCAAACATGTCACTGACGCGCAAAGATCCTTTGAGCTTCCCGTCATAGAAGTCTCGCGAGACCGCTGCACTGTGGGTGATGTAGCCTTGAAAGGTGCCTTGCGTGTATTGGGAAGGCGCCCGATAGCGGCCATTGACTTGGACCTTCCATCCCCCTTTCAACAGTGACGATACCTGATAGCCGGCGCTGCCTTGAAAACCATTGTTCCCGAGGTCAGGCGCCAGGTTTGAGCCGTCGGTTTTTTGGTGGTATATGCTGCCGTTGAGGCGCACTTGGAGGCTGCGGCCTTTGCGCCACATGGCCACCATTTCCAAACCGGTGTTGGTCTGGCGGGCCAGGTTCACAAAAGTGCGGTAGGCGATGCCGGCGTCGTCGACCTCGATAAACCTACGGATGACGTCGCGGGTGGTCTTGTAGAAGAGGGAGGTGGTCAGCGTGAGGGCCTTGCCTGTGAGCTGGTGGCCGAGTTCCAAGCCGTCGGTGTATTCGGGCAACAAGAAAGGGTTGCCATAGCGCAGGTTGCGCGGGTCGGCATTGTCCACAAAGGGGTTCACCTGCATTCCACGGGGCCGATTGACGCGGCGGTTGTAGCTGAGCACCCATTGGTTGCGGTCGTCCACGGTGTAGCTCAGGTTGGCCGAGGGGTAAAAGCTCGTGTAGTCGTTGATGAAGGTGGCGTCGGTGCCGCCGAGTTGGGCCAAAGCGGCGGCGATGTCCGCGCTGTCGCCCTGCAGTTCAGCGGTCGTGTAGACCACCTCGCCTCGGCCACCGGCTTGCACCCCCCAGGCTCCAAATTTCCGTCCCCACGTGATGTAGGCCGCGTGGATGTCCTCGCGGTACCGGAAGTCGTAGGCTTGAATAAAGGGAGTTCCCACGGTGTCTCGCTGCCAAAAGCGCTGGTCTTCATTGCTTTCGCGCAGGATGGATTTGTAGCCCAGTTCGAGCTTGCCATCGTGGTCCAGTGGCTTCTCGTAGTCGACTTGGAGGGTGGTGTTCCAACTTCCGCCGTCGTTGAGGTTGGCGTTGGACAGATAGGCCGTATCGAGCGCGGCGCTCGGCAAATCCTGCCATAGGGAATCGGTGGAGGTGTTCGTTTGGTTGGACCAGCGGGCAAAGGCTTGGAGCACGTGTCGCTCTCCGTATTTGTGCTCGTATCCGAGGTCGAGGTCCATCGATGCGTTTTGGCGATCGGAGAGTCCGTAGCGGGTGAATCCCCCGAGGGCGTCGGTGCTCCAGGTTTCGAGGTTGACCACGTCTTCTATGCCGGAACTGCCTCCTTGGTTGGTGCGCAGCCCGAGGTTCCATGTCGTTTGGGAAGAGGGCATCCAATCTACCCCTGTCTTGAAGTTCCAGCTGGAGCGCAGGTTGTCGGTCCAGCTGTTGGAGGTCAGGACGCTCAAGGAGTCGTACCCCCCGGTCAAATCTCCGCCAAAGGCTTGTTGGCGTTCGCTGTCACCCAGGCGGAAGCCGTTGCGTTGGTTCCATCCCGCATTCAGCGAGAAATTGAGTTTCTGCCCCCTGATGTTGCCGTTGAAGGAGCCGCTGTGGTTCTCGTCGGTTCCCCATGTGACGCTGACCTGGCCGTTTTTGCCTTCGAGCTTGTCTTTTTTGAGGATGATGTTCAGGATGCCAGCCACCCCTTCCGGGTCATACTTGGCGGTGGGGCTGGTGATGATTTCGACGCGGTCGATGCTGCTGGCGGGTATCTGCTCGAGCAAATTCTGTGTGGCGCTGCCGGTCATGCCACTGGGCCTGCCGTCGATGAGGATGGTGACGTTACCCGATCCCCTCAGGCTCAGATTGCCATCGATGTCCACGTCGATGCTCGGCACATTGCGCAGCAGTTCCGTAGCGTTGGATCCTGCACTGTTGAGGTCATCGCCCACACGGAACACCTTGCGGTCGATCATCATCTCGAGCGTCGAGCGTTGCTCCACAATTTCTGCGGCATCCAAAGCCTGAACGTTGGGCTCGAGGCGAATGGTGCCCAGGTCCTGTTCCACTCCGCCACGGGGAGAGAGGCGGATGTCGTCCACTGTGGCAGACGTGTAGCCCATGAAACCAATCTGGGCGCGAAAACGGCCGATGGGAATTTCGGTAATGCGGAATCGGCCTTTGCCATCGGTGACACCTCCGGTGATCACTTTGTCTTCGTCAAAAGCGAGAATGCTGATGGTGGCAAATTCGATGGGTGCACCAGAATCGAGGTCTTCCACCATGCCGTACACGACACCAATCTTGGGGCGATCGTCCATGCTGGGACGCTTGCCGCCATCGGGCCGTTGAGCGAATGTGATGGAGCTTAAGCCAACAAACAGGAGCAAGAACAGGCGCTGTACCATAGGGGAAGAACGCATTTTAGCGTGGAAAGTTTAAAGGACAGGCGAAGCTGGTGCAGTACCCGGACGGTCAGGGGAAGAGCGGATGGAACGAATAAGTGAAGGTGTAATCACCGTAGGGCAATCTATACCGGGGCAGGGGCAGGGCGCCCCAACTGTTGATGCAGGCGACCCCTGCTGCATACCCATCGATGTCGAGGTGGACTTCTTTGGCAGGGTCCAACAACCTGAAGTGCGCTTGCGTTGTGCTTTTGTCTGTGCCTGAATCGAGCTGTTCCGGGGCGAAGGCCAAGGCTGTGAAATCAAACCATTGCGGGGCTTGGAAGGCCAGGCCGACCCCTTCGGCGTTGCGGATGCGCATCCAGCGGGTATCGGTGCGGGTTCCGTTGTGCTGGGGCCGGGCATACGGTGTGGCCATGTCCTTCACCGCACGGCTGTATTGGCCCACAAAAGCGGCCTCTTTGCGGTCGGGAGCAGACTCGAAAGGACCGCGCCCATACCATTCGACCTGGTCCATGTCGCCCGGCAATTGCCAGTGCTGGCCGAAGCGATACAGGTTGCCGTGGCTGCCCGCAAGCAGTGAGCGATGGCGGCCTGCGAGGTCGGGTGCCGCCTGGCCCGCGATGGCTTGCATGGACTGTGAGACCTCCACGGTGCCGTCGATGTGGGCGGTGTATGCGACGGTCAAGACAGCGTCACCGCTGAGCATGGGACGGCTGAAGGTGACCTGCATGCTGCCGTCTTCGTTGCGCTGGTCCGTCATCTTGGCCACGCCAGTGTCTTCAAAAGGTGCGCGCCATTCGGCCCGGTGTTGGGGTGAACCCGTGCCGTAATCGTTGTCTACAGGTGGCCGCCAGAACGTGGGCTGTGCTCCTGAAATGATCAGTTCTTGGTCTTGGACGGTGTAGCCGTTGACTTCACCGGTTTTGCGGTCCAGGGAGAGGGTGCCCCCCTCAAAGGAGAGCAGGACATTGCCGTCGGCCATGCGGAGATTTACCCGGCCACGCTTGGGCACTTTCGGGGTGGGGATTCCTTCCGAAAGGGTGAATTGCGCCCGGGCGAGGAGGTGTCCTTCTGGCAACAGTGGTTCGGCCGCTGCAAGCCGGGCCTCCAAGGTCAGCAGTGTTTCGGCCATATCCGGTCTTTTGGAGGGGCGGGGGATGTCCAGCTTGACAGAAGTCAAGGGCCGGAATTGGACGCCTTCGAGGGTGCCTCGTTGCACAATTCCACCGTCAGAGGTGATCGACCAATCCAGGTCTACAGTGACGCTCCGGAAACGGTATTCGCTTTCCACCCGGACGCTCTTTCCATCCGGATCTCCGAGTTCAAATTGCAATGGCTGTTGGACCTGCTTGGCTTCGAGCATATGGGGGTGTGGCGTCCCATCGGCCATGACGAGGCCATTGTTGAGGAAATTGTGGTCACTGGGGGTTCCCTTGGGGCCATAGTCCCCGCCATAGGTGAGGAAGCGCTTGCCGTCCTGTTCGCTCCACAAGCCTTGGTCTTTGAAGTCCCAGATGAAGCCGCCTTGCAGCTGCGGGTAACGCCGGTAGAGGTCCCAGTATTCTTTGAAGCCGCCGAGGCTGTTGCCCATGGCGTGGGCGTATTCACATTGGATCAGGGGCCGTGGATCTTCTCTTTGGCGGGTGTACCATTCGAGGTGGCTGTAGTCCGCGTACATCGGCACGTAGACGTCGGTGTTCGGGGCCTGTTCCGCGCGTTCATAGGTCACAAAGCGGGTGGGGTCTGCCTCCTTGACGTAGGCGTAGGTCGCCTCGAAATTCACGCCGTTGCCGGCTTCGTTGCCGAGGGACCAGCAGAGGATGGAGGGGTGATTGCGGTCCCGTGCGACCATGCGGGCGGTGCGCGTCAGGTGGGCGCGTTCCCAATCGGGGTTGTTGCCCAGTGTTCGGTCGAGGTCGTACCCCATGCCGTGCGATTCGATGTTGGCCTCGTCCACGACGTAGAGTCCGTAGCGGTTGCAGAGCGTATACCAGTAAGGGTGGTTGGGGTAATGCGAGGTTCGGACGGCGTTGAAATTGTGGGCCTTGAGGGTGCGGATGTCCGCCTCCATGGTGGCCTTGTCGATGACGTGACCGGTTTCGGGGTGGTGCTCGTGGCGGTTGACGCCCTTGATGAGGAGGGCTTGGCCATTGACCTTGACCAGTCCGTCTTCGATGCGGATGTCGCGAAAACCGACCTCGAGTCGGGTGGCCTCGAGGGTCTCGCCCGCGCGGTCTTCAAGGCTCACGGTCAGTGCATACAACGCGGGGGTCTCGGCTGTCCACGGTGCGGCACCCTCTACGGTGGTCCGCCAGGTAAACCGCGCAGTGTCGCCTTCCTGCACCTCAACCGGGAGTGTGGCGGAGGCCACTTCTGCCCCCGCGAAGGTCAGGGCGCACGTTACGCTGCCTTCGAACCCCGCTTTTCCGAGGTGGGCGAGGTCCATGGTGACATTCAGGGTGCCGTTGGCGTACTGGTCGGAGAGGCCGGATGAGACGGCCACATCGGCGAGGTGCGTGGCGGGCCGGGCGTGGAGCCAAACTTCGCGTTCGATTCCTGACAACCGCCAGAAATCCTGGCATTCGAGGAAGCTGCCATCGCTCCAGCGGTAAACCTCCAACGCCAAGGTGTTCTCGCCCTTTTGGAGGGCGTCGGTGATGTCGAATTCGGCGGGCAACTTGGCGCCCTGGCTGTAACCGATGCGCTCGCCGTTGACCCACACAAAAAAGGCGGACTTGACCGCGCCGAAGTGAAGGATGACCCGCTGGTCCTTCCATGATTTGGGCAGAGTGAACCGGCGGACATAGGACCCGACGGGATTCCAGCCATCGGGGATGTCCGGTGGGTTGGGTGTTTGCTGCCAGTAGAAAGGGTAGGGGTGGTTTGTGTAAATGGGGACGCCGTAGCCTTCGAGTTCCCAATTGGCGGGAACGGGGATGTCGTCCCACGATGTGGCGTCAAATGTGGGCGACTCAAATCCCAGCGGCCGCTCTTCGGGGGAACGAGACCACTTGAACTTCCAAGTGCCATCAAGGCTGAGGTACCGCTCGCCGAACTGCGGTCCGTCAGCGGTGGTTTGACTGGCGGAAGCGGCGGTGTAAAACGTGGCCCGGGCGGGCAGCTTGTTTTCCTCGACCACGGACGGATCCTCGATGTACGGAAGCAAGGTCTGCGCGGAAGACGACAGGGACATCGTGTACACGAGCGCCAAACAAATGGCCAAACGAAACGGGGGCATGTGCGGAGTGATGTGTGCGCCCCGTTTGGGCAGGACGCTGTCCAAAGTTAGGAAGGGCCCCATGCGCTGCACATCCGTCGTGTACGATGTACATTGTTGGGCCGGCCCGGTCAATGTCACGGGGTCTCCAACACCTTACGACATCATGACCAGTACTTTTTCGGCGCTCGATTACGCCATTTTCATCGGCTATGCCGTGCTCATTCTCGGGGTCGGACTTTGGGTCTCTCGGGACAAAAAAGGACACCAGAAAAACGCGGAGGATTATTTCCTCGCCAGCAAGTCTCTCCCATGGTGGGCTGTGGGGGCTTCGCTGATTGCCGCCAACATCTCCGCCGAGCAGTTTATCGGGATGTCGGGTTCGGGGTTCAAGATTGGATTGGCCATCGCCTCTTACGAATGGATGGCGGCCTTGACCCTCATCATCGTGGGCAAGTACTTCCTGCCCATTTTCATTGAGAAGGGACTGTACACGATTCCAGAATTTGTGGAACAGCGGTACTCGACCAACCTCAAGACCATCCTCGCGGTCTTCTGGATTTCCTTGTATGTCTTCGTGAACCTCGCCTCGGTGTTGTACCTCGGTTCGCTGGCACTGGAGACGATCATGGGCATTCCCATGGCATACGGGGTGCTGGGATTGGGCCTTTTTGCGGCGGCCTACTCCTTGTATGGCGGTTTGTCTGCGGTCTCCTGGACGGATGTCATTCAGGTCGTGTTCTTGGTCTTGGGGGGATTGGTGACGACCTACCTCGCGCTCAACGCCGTTTCCGGCGGTGGTGGCATGTGGGCGGGGTTTGCGGCCATTTATGAGGCGGCTCCTGACAAGTTTGCCATGATCCTCGACAAGGACCACCCCGAATACATGAACCTTCCGGGCATTGGTGTGCTGGTGGGCGGCATGTGGGTGGCCAACATCTACTACTGGGGTTTCAACCAATACATCATCCAGCGCACGCTGGCGGCCAAGTCGCTCAAGGAATCCCAGCGCGGGATTCTGTTTGCGGCCGGCCTCAAGCTCATCCTTCCGTTGATTGTGGTCATTCCCGGCATTGCGGCTTACGTGATGACGCAGGATGCAGCGGTGATGACCAGCCTCGGCGAGGCTGCGGCCAACAAGCCCCCGACCGGCGCCAATCCTGACTATGCCTATCCATGGCTGCTTCAATTCTTGCCCACGGGCCTGAAGGGGCTGGCTTTTGCGGCTTTGGCTGCAGCGATTGTGTCGTCTTTGGCGTCCATGCTCAACAGCACGTCGACCATCTTCACCATGGACATCTACAAGCCTTATATCCATCCGGATGCCGATGACCGCGCCACGGTGCGCATGGGCCGGATTTCTGCTGCGGTGGCCTTGGCCATTGCCTGTGTGATGGCACCGCTTCTCGGAGGCATCGACCAGGCGTTTCAGTTCATCCAGGAGTACACAGGGGTGGTGAGCCCAGGCATCCTCGCGGTGTTCATCCTCGGCCTGTTTTGGAAGAAGACGACCAACCGCGGCGCCATCACGGGTGCGCTGGCGTCCATTCCTATCGCCATGTATTTCAAGGTGGCGCCCAAGGGGTGGTCCGACAGCGCGTTATTTGTGGAGCTTCCCTTTTTGGACCAGATGGGCCTTACGACGCTGTTGACCATGGCGGTCATCGCGCTGGTGAGCCGCTCTGAGGGCAAGGGCGCGGATGACGCCAAAGGCATCACGCTTTCGCGCAACACCTTCGCTACCGAACCCCTTTACAACATCGGTGCCTTTGCTGTGCTGACGGTGTTGGCCTTCTTGTACGCCTTTTTCTGGGGCTGATCAACGGCCCATGGCGGGCCAATTTTTGTGGACCACGAAGCCGCGTGAAATTTCCTCCCAGCCGGCCTCTCCTTCGATGACCACGGCGCACATCAGCGCGCGGTGCGTTCGGGAGAAGTGGTCGGAGAGGACCTGCTCGAGCCGCGTCCAATGCAGGGGAGGATCGCTGCCTTCTGGATGAAACCGACCGAGCCACCGGCCCTTTGGAAGGGGGAGAATGCGCACGGCATCATTGCCCATGACCTGGTGGGCCTCATTGGGCTTGCACCACCAACCCGCGTTGTATTCGGGGTGGGCCCACTGCGGCTTGCGGTGGCGGTGCAGTCGGCTGAAATGGTGGAAGAACCAGCCTTTCATGAGCAGGACGGGTTCGGGGGAGGTGATCCGCTTTTCTTGGAGCAGTGAGCGGCCAGCCGGCATGCGTGTGGCCCCGAGTTGGGTCACGAGTTTGTCCATTTTCACCTTGAGGGTGTCGTGGCGGCCGGAGGGTCCCACCCATTGGTGCCAGCCGCCCTCGTCTTCGGCGGCGAGGTAAAACTTGCTGGCCACCTCCAGGTGCAAAGTGCGCCCATGCCGCAGGTCTTCAACGAGGAAGTCGAGTTCTCCCACCGTGCGCTTCCCCTCTTGCAGTTGGGCACTGTGGGCGAGGAGCTTGAAATGGGGACTGGCACCGAGCCAGCATGCGATGAGGGCTTCGAAGTGTTTGCCCAGCAATTGATCGTGGGGGTGCAATACCTCCTGTGGCAGGGGCATGCTCCCCGATGCGATGTCTTGGGCCCAGCGGTTGAAGAGGGGGGCGTCCGCAATGAGGGCGTCTTGGCACCAGGCGTCGTCCAGCACCTGAAAGCCCATTTGGGGATGGTGCGCCATGAGTGGTGCGGACCCAACAGCCCAGCGCAACCGCATCAGGGCGGCCAATGCCTCGGGGTGCGCAGCGAGCGCGGAACGCCATTCTTCAAGCCAGGGGTCTTGCACGGGTGCGAAATTCTACCTTCGCGTCCGAATCCCATGAGAACCGTAGCACAGATTCCCCACCGCGTGATGCGCATTGTCATCCAGGAATGGAACGAGAAGTATCATGTCCAGTTCACCTGGGGCCCATTGGAGCAGACTTATCGGCTTCCTGTAGAGGGTGCAGGTGGGCTGCAAGCGGTGCAATCCTTTGCGCAGCAGCTCATTCCGGAAGTAGAGCAAATGTTCTTGACGATGAAAGCTGCGCGCAGTGCGGCTTTGGATGCGGGGACACCAGATGAGAAGACGCCATGACGACGGCAGAAGAAAAACGGCACCAGCACATTGTCGAGTACATCCTGTACCTCTGGCAAATGGAGGACCTGGTCCGCGCGGTCAACCTCGATCTCGCGGCCTTGAGGGCGCATTTGTCTTCGGCCTATCAGGGCGACAGGCTGGAAGCGGAACTCGCGTGGTTTGGAGAGCTCATCCAAGCGTTGAAGCGCGAAAACAAGTCGGCCAAGGGGCATGTCTCGTCCTTGGATGAGGTCATGATTGAATTGACCTACCTGCACCGGACCCTGTTGGACGTCCTCAAGGATGAGGAGTACAAGGCGGCAGTGGAACAGGCCAAGCCGCACATTGAGGCAATGGCAGAGCGCGGTGAGCCGACGGGCACGGAGGTCGAGTCCATGCTCGTTGCCTTGTACGGATGGCTCGTGCTGAGAATGGGCGGGAAGACCGTTTCCAAGGAAACGGAGGAAAGCCTGGGTGTGATCCGGGATTGGGCCAACTTGTTGGGTGGCCGCTACCTCCGGATGCGCGCGGGAGAATTGTGATGCTCTGCCCTTAGCTGGCCTTTTTGCGCTTGCCCTTTGAAGAAGGGATCGCCTTGGTCTTACTGCGGGAAGCGTGCATGAGGTTCCGGGTGGCTTGGGCCTTCTCGGAGATGCGCAACGTGAACAGGAAACGGGCGAAGCTGTCCACCCAAACGCTTTGCTGGGTGCCTTCCGATACCCAGCGCACTTGGCGCCCTGTGTCGAGCAGGTTGGCCAGTTGAGTTGGGTCTGGGCAGGGGTTGACCAGAAATACGGCGCGGCTGTCCAAGAGGGCTTGTTCCACATTGGCGGTGATGAGCACCTCGGTGGCTGCACCGGATTCTCCTGACCACGCTTCTTCCAGCTGGATGTCCAAGGCGGGAAGGATGCTGTCAAGGCCTGTGAACAATTCCGGCAATGCCGCCAAGGCATTGGGCAGAATTTCGATGTTGAAAGTGGGGGTCGTCAGTAACATGCTGTGAATTGTACGCAAGCTCACCTTGAAGGTTGCACATCGCCTAAAATCTGGTGTGCCAAGCGTCCACCGTGGGTCGTGCATAACCGGATGGTTGGGGTGTTTTGCGCAGGGTTTAAGTCGTGAAATTCACTGTATATGGCGGCTCCATCTCATCGCGCAGTGAAGTTCATTTTGTCCAACCCATCTGGGCTGGACGCATGGCGCGCTTTTTCGCGTGAAACCCACGCCCCGCTTGACGCAAGCCTGATGGCGGGTCAGTGGAGGGAGTGGTTTAAATGCACCCATCCGGGTGACCCCGTGGGTGAGTCTACCGCGGCGTTTTCGGCCCGTGAAGGCAGCAGTCCAACAGGACGATACGGCACCGTGGTGTGGTATCCCTGGCGTCAAAAGGCGGTCTTGCTGCTCGAAGAAGCGGAGTTTATCGCCGTGAGGACCAACCGGAACCGCAACAAAATTCGCGGGGACGAACAGCAGACGCTCTCAGAGAAATCCGTGGGGGTGGTCGGGATGTCGGTGGGCCGCAGTGTGGCCTTGGCCCTCGCCATGGAGCGGATTGTCGGGAGGTTGCACCTCGCCGATGCCGATACGCTGGAGCTGTCCAACCTCAACCGCATTCCGGCCTCGGTCTTTGAGCTCGGGGCCTCCAAGTTGGTGTCCGCGGCGCGCGCCATCGCGGAAATCGATCCTTATCTCGAAGTAGAACTGTGGCCTTCTGGTTTTGCGCCAGAGGTCATGTCGGACTTCCTCGGAGGCCTCGACACCGTCGTGGATGCCTGTGATGACCCGGCCGCCAAGGCGCTATTGCGCCTGGGTGCCCGCGACCGCAGGATGCCGCTGGTCATGGAAACCAACGACCGCGGCCTGGTAGACATCGAGCGCTACGACCTCGAGGAAACGGAGGATTTTCTGCACGGGCGACTGACTGCAGAACAGCTCACCGAGCTCGCCGGCGGTGGCGCTTGGACGCCAGAATTGCTGGACGCCTTTGTGGACCTTTCGGCCATTAGCGACCGGGCCCGCGAGAGCCTCAACGAGGTGGGCAAGACCTTGGTGGGCTGGCCGCAATTGCACAGCGATGTTGCCATCGGGGCCGGTATAGCAGCAACGGCCATTCGCCGACTTCTTCTGGGGGAAGACCTCGCAGATCAACGCATCAGATTCGATTTCAATGAGCAGCTCTCCATCGCACATACCGCGTGAGGCGGTAGACATCGCCCGGGGACTCAAAGAGGCCACCTTGCACGTGTTCTCTTCGTCAGATGACCTGGCCTTGTCGCGGCGCTTTGCCGAAGGGCACAAGGCGGTATTGCGGGCTTCCGGTATCACGAACCTGACCTCCTTTGGTGAAGACTGGATGGGGGATCCCGACACCACGCTGTTTTTGTTGACTTCGCCGGACGAAGACGTCTTGCTGAGCGGGATGCGCCTGCAGAAGCGCCAGGAGCACCACGTTTTGCCCATGGAACAGGCCGTGGGCCACGAACATCCGGAAGTGGTGGCGGCTTTGAACCGTTACCAGGGCGAGGGATGTGGTGAATTCTGTGCTTTGTGGAGCCGCCGCGAGACGGCCATGGCGGGGATTGGGATGTTGCCCATGGCGTGTGTCGGGTTGGGACTGATGCCGCGATTGGACATCCGTCACGGTTTTGCGTTTATGGGGGTCAACATGCGGCCCATCCAGCGAGAGCTGGGCTTTGAGATTGAGGAAGCGTGGGGAATTGACGGGCAGTTTGACTATCCCGCGCCCCCCATCCGTTCTGAAATCGGACATTTTCTTTATCCCGAGAGCATCGAACAGGCGGCACCGGACGTTCAGGCCTTGGTCCGCCGCGCGGCAGAAGAGCCGAGCCATGTCCATCAGATGGACGGACGGTTCCACAGGATCAACTACCGCATCAAGAATCACCTCGCCTGATGGGGAAGAGCCCGCCATATGGACGGGTGAACCTGCCGTTGTGGGTGTGCTTTCTGGGGTGCGTTGCCTTTTTTTCCGGCTGCATACCCCATTCTGAGCGTACGGTCGATGCCTTGCTGCTGGAATCGTTTGCCGATCCAACAGGCTTTGTGCGTCCAGAGCAGGTGCACTTCAAGGAACGGCAACTGGAACGCTTGACGGGAGACCGGCCCAACCTCGGGTCTACGGATGCCGCTGTTTGGATTCGGGTCTCGGGTTGGCAAGGTGCGCCGCGCAATGCAAGGGTGGTGTTGGACAACCCGACGCTGGATTCGGTGGATGCCTTCATCCTCGATGGGACACGCGTGCTGGGCACCGTCGAATCGGGTGCGGCGCACGGGCGCTCCTCAGATTTGATACCATCCTTTGCGCTGCCTCTGAATGAGGCCCATGAGCTGTGGTTCAGGGTGCGCAGCTCCAAGCCCATTTTGCTGCCTTTTTCGCTGACACAGGTTGACCGGGTGGAGAAGATGCGCGACCTGCGCGACCTGGCTGCTGCGGTGTACTCGGGGATGGTGTTGGCCATCCTTATTTACAACATGTTCTTGGCGTTCAGCACGGGACAGCGGACTTATTTCAGCTACATTTTCGTGGTCCTCACGGTGGGTCTGGTTCAGTGGAGTTTCAATGGATATGACCGTTTGATCTGGGGGCAGTACTCTTGGATGGCGGTCAACGGCCTCGTGCTGATGGGGGCACTCAGCGGTTTGGCTGCGCTGGTGTTTGCCCGGCACTTCCTGGAGGTGCGCCGTCACACCCCCCGCTGGAACCGTTTGATACAGGTCCTGTTGGGGGTGTATGGGGCGGCCTTGATTTCTGCGTTCGTTGGGCAGCCGCGTTTGGCTTACAACCTGGTCAATTTGGGCGCATTGTCTGCTCCGGCGATTTTGGTCCTTTCCGCGGTCAGCTGGCGCAAGGGCAACACCTCCGCATTGTGGTTCCTCGTGGCGTGGACGATTTTCTTGATCGCGGTCACCATGCAAGCGCTCAGGGACTTCGGTGTGGTGGCCTCTACCCAGATGACAGCAGCCTTCATGCCCATAGGGACAGTCTTGGAGATGTTGCTCTTGAGTTTTGCTCTCGGAGATAGGATCAACGTATTGAAACGGTCCAGTGACCAGGCCAATGCCAAGGCGTTGGCGGCTTCTCTCGAGAACGAGCGCATTGTCAAAGAGCAAAACGCCGAATTGGAGGCCCGCGTGCGCCTGCGTACCGAGGACCTGGCCAAGGCCAACCGCGGATTGACCAATGCTCTGGATGACCTCAAGGGGGCTCAAGACCAGTTGATTCAAAACGAAAAACTGGCTTCCCTGGGCCAGATGACCGCGGGCATCGCCCATGAATTGAATAACCCCATTAACTACGTTCAGTCCAATGCGACCTCCTTGCGGCGGGACCTTGAAGAGCTGATTGAGATTGTCAATGCCCATTCGCTGGCTTTGGAGGCGCTGTCGGAGGGGTCTCCAGGCGCCATGGAGATGGTGACTTCAGCCCGTGAAAAGGCGCGCTCATTGGATTTGGGCTTCCTCATCGAGGAGAGTCGTCAGTTGATCCAGGGCATCCTCGATGGTGCGGACAGAACGGCGCACATCGTTGGAGGGCTCCGGGTTTTTGGGAGGATGGATGGCGACAAGCTGGTCGCCGCGTCCCTCGCTGAGTTGTTGGAGGCGTCCATTACGGTGCTGGGCAATCGGGCGCGCAACAGGGCGCGCATCGCGGTCGAACTGGAGGAAGGAGTTCCCGATTTATGGTGTCAGAGCGGCAAGTTGAGCCAGGTCTTCATGAACATCATCGTGAATGCCGTTCAGGCAACGGAGTCCCGTTGGCCTGAAATGGAAGACCGTGTGGTTGAGGTGGCCTTGACGGGCGTAAAGGACGACGATGGCAAGTGCGAAGCTTTGCAGGTGGTGGTCAGGGACAATGGAACCGGCATGGACGAATTGACCCGACAGCGGATTTTCGATCCTTTCTACACGACCAAGGACGTCGGCAAGGGCACAGGCCTCGGGTTGAGCATAGTCAAGGGCATCTTGGACGATCACAATGCCCAAGTTGTGGTGGAAAGTGAGACCGATGCCGGTACGAGTTTTACGCTGACCTTCCCTTTGAACGCCGATGCTTCGGCCGAAAGCGAGGCCGCTTGACATTAATACACCATTGAGCCATGGCTGAAGACATCATCCGCGTGCTGTACCTCGATGACGAGGAGCCCAACCTGTTTTCCTTCAAGGCGGCGTTTCGGCGTCAATTTGAAATTCACACCTGTGTCGAGCCCCATCAGGCCGTCCGGTTGTTGGATGAGCACGAATTTCACGTGGTGCTCAGTGACCAGCGCATGCCGCGCATCAGTGGTGTTGAGTTTTTCGAGTTGATCATGCCCGATCATCCGGATGTCAGTCGCGTCCTGGTCACCGGCTATGCCGATACGGACGCCGTTGTGGACGCCATCAACAAAGGGCAGGTGTATCGCTTTGTATCCAAGCCTTGGAACGAAGAGGAGTTGCGCAATGTGATTGAGGCGGGCTATCAGCTCAACCGCTCGCGGGTGCGCAATGCGGCCCAAGGTTCCGAAGTGCTGGCCATGCTCGAGGGACTGGCTTCCGACGTCACCGGATTGGTGGGGCGACTCGCTGAGGGCGGCCCGGATGCGGCTGCGGATGTGGAATCCGCTTTGCGCGACCTCAAGGAGAAGGTGCTCCAAGAGCGACAGCGCTACGCTTCATGGATGGACAAGACGGCCCAATGAACGATTTGGCACCAAAGACAGAGGTTTCCTATACCTTACTGACTTCCTATGGTTTAACTTATTGAATGATGGCAAAGCCCGCGGAATTCTGGTTGGTCGATGACAATGAAATCGACCGTGTGGTCAACGGACGCCTGATCGAGGTGGCTTTTGGAGGCCAGGCCCGTAAATTCAAAGATGGACCTGCCTTCTTGGAAGCGCTCGCCCAGGATGCCGGTGTAGAGGAGGACGATCTGCGCGAGGGCTCTCCCCTCAGCGAAGGCGGGTTGGTCGTGCTGCTCGACATCAAGATGCCGGGATTGGATGGCTTCGGCGTGCTCGAACGCATGGAGATGTACCCCGTTTCGGCGTTGGCACGCATGACCGTATTCATGCTCAGCGCCACCCTCGATCCCGAAGAGCTCAAGCGGGCGGAAGGCCATCCCATAGTAGAGGCCTTGCTGCCCAAGCCCCTCGATATCCACCAGCTCCGTGGCTGGCTCGAACAACTGCGCTCTTAACTCAGAGGTACTTGAAGTCTTCGCCGGGTTGGATGTTCAGCAGGGTCTCGTAGATGAGGCGGATGCAGTCTTCGACGTCTTGTTTGTGCACCATCTCCACAGTGGTGTGCATGTAGCGCAGCGGCAGTGAGATGAGGGCGCTCGGAACCCCCTTGTTGGAGTATGCAAATGCATCCGTGTCGGTGCCGGTAAAACGGCTGACGGCCATGCGCTGCAGGGGAATCTTATTGTCTTCAGCGGTATCGATGATGCGCTGCAGGAGATTGTTCTGCACAGCTGGCCCATAAGTGACGCCTGGCCCCTTTCCGGCAGCGACATCGCCTTGGTCGATTTTGTTCATCATCGGCGTTTGTGTGCAGTGCGTGACATCGGTTACGATGGCGACGTCGGGTTGGATGCGCTCGGCGATCATTTGGGCGCCGCGCAGTCCGATTTCCTCTTGCACGCTGTTGGTGATGTACAGGCCAAATGGCAGGTCTACCTTGTTCTCCTTGAGCATGCGGGCGACTTCAGCGACCATGAAACCACCAGCGCGGTTGTCGAGTGCGCGGCCTACATACCATTGTTTGTTGAGCATCATGAAGGTGTCCTCATAAGTGACGACACATCCCACGTGAATGCCCATTTTCTCTACTTCTGCCTTGTCCTTGGCGCCAACGTCGAGGAAGATGTTTTTGAGGGTGGGTGCGGCTTCTTTGCCAGCGGTGCGGGTATGAATGGCGGGCCATCCGAAAACGGCTTTCACGATGCCGTCTTTGGTGTGGATGTCTACCCGCTTTGAAGGGGCGATTTGGTGGTCACTTCCTCCATTGCGCCGCAGGTAGATAAAGCCGTCATTGGTGATGTAGTGAACAAACCAGCTGATCTCGTCGGCGTGTGCCTCAATCACCACTTTGTACTGCGCCTCTGGGTTGATCACGCCCACCGCAGTTCCATAGGTGTCTACGATGTGCTCATCGATGTATGGATCGATGTAGTCGAGCCACATTTTTTGACCAGCACTCTCGAATCCAGTAGGAGAGGGGTTGTTTAGATAGGCCTCCAGGAATTGCTCCGAGGCGCGGTTGATGATCTTTTTCTTGGCCATGTCGACTGCGAATTTACGGGACGGAACCGGCTCATTTTCGTTGTTGCGTAGGAGTTCACTACACGGTCGTTTTCATGATGGAATAAGGTCTTTCTGGCCCGTTCTGGAGTGTGGGTTTTTGGTTTGTAGGAAAAGATCTCGTACCTTGTAAGAGTTATCCTACTGATGTTCGTGGTTGGTCATTGGCTGACTATGCCCTCCATTCGAATAGGTCCTCGCAGGAATAGCGCGATTGGATGTTTTCATCACGTACGATTAACGGGGGTTGGTTAGTTTCTCACGGGGTTCTTGCGAGCCTTTCTCTTCCACCCTCGGAATAGACAAGTGATTCCTGACTATTCCTTCTACAAAACCCGTCTCTCAAGAGACGGGTTTTATTTTTTGTGGCCGTCTTGGTCTAGGGGGTTTGGTCTGTCTTGGCCTCTGTAAAGACGTAGAGCAACAGGTGGGTCTTCTTTTTGGAATTCAGTTCGGAGGGGCCTGTGTAGATGTACCGAATGTGGAGTTCCGGATGATTTTGCTTGAAGGCATTCACAGTGGCTTCCCAAACACGTTTATCGGCGAGGAAAGGGAAGTCAAATTTGTAAACGCCATCGGTGACCTCTTCTCCGATCACCGGCGACGATGCCAGTTCAAAAGTGGTGTCGGAGAAGCGCCAGATGGAGACTGCGGTAAACAGGGTCAGGAGGCTTCCGGAGATGAGCACCATCCGCCCCATGCGCGTCATCTTGCGCGGGATGTTTTGGCTTGGCAGAGCCCCGTGTTTGAATGCGACCCAGGAAGCCATGAGGATCAGCCAGAAGATGCCGTGTTCGAGCAATTGGAACCGGTCCCCAAAAACCTGGTCTGCAATCGAAAATAACCCGAAGAGGATGACCGAGGTGAAAATGGCGCGGAAGAACCACCTGTCAGTCGCGTCTTTCTGGGCTTTGCGCAAGCTCAACAACGCGGTCAAATAGAAAGAGAAGTTGATGGCCTCAAGCCCTGACACACCCGCCAAGGCTATGGTGGCGAACAGGGGGTCTTTCAGCCCGAGTGAGGCAAAAAACTTGATGAAGAGCGCAAAGAAGTCCTTGCCTACCCATAGAAACTGAACATCGGGAATCACTTTGTCTACCACGCTCAGTCCCCAGAATAGGGTCCAGAAGATGAGTATGGCGGTGCGGAGGAGTGCGCGTTCTGTCATGGCTTGTCTTCAGTGATGATGTAGAAGATGAGCGCGTCGGCCTTCTTGAGTCGCAATGGCTTTGGCACGGTGTAGATGTGCTGTATGGCTTCTTGGGGATGCTCAGCTTTGAACACCGTCAGGGTGTTTTCAAACACTGTGCTGCCCCCGAGAAAGGGAAAGGCCACTTTGTACAAGTGGTCCCCCACAGGTTCCGCGGTGACTGCGTCGCTTCTCAAGTGGAAGTCTGAGGTGTTGTGTTTGAATATGGCTGTTGCCGTTATGAGCACCAGGATGGAAGCGACAGCGGCGGTCAAGCCGATCTGCAGACGCGGCTTGGAGGGCGTGTCCCCATCGACCGCCACCTCCATGCGGACGAAGATGAGCCAAGAGGCCAGAGAAATAAACCAGAAGAGGGTGTGCTCGAGCAGCTCGAACCGATCGCCAAACCAGTGGTCACCGATGGAGAAAAACGTGAACGTGCCGAGCGTGAGGAGGGTGCCGTAAAAAGACCACTTGCGCGCGGTGACTCGGTCGGACTGCATTTCCGAAAACCAAGCTGCTGCAAAACAAACCAACGCAAAGGCTTCAAGGGCGCCCGCAAAGGCCAAGGCGCTGTTGGCGACGTCGGGCGAATCCAGACCGACAGACTCGAAGTATTTCTGGAATTGGGCAAACCGGTCGCGGCCCACCCAAAGGAAATGGGCACCACCGATGAGCTTGTCTGCCAAATTGAATAGCCAGAAAATGGTCCAATATGCGAGGATGGCATGTCGGACCAGTTGAGGGGTGTTGTGTTTGCTGTTCATGGTGACGCTCATGGTCAATCTACCATCCAACGTCTTACGCTTGGTTCGACTCCCCCTGCATTGTCACCAAAGCCATCGTGGCCGAAATTGGGGACATGCAAGAGCAGAGGGCAAAGCCGATACTCGTCGTGTTGTCGGGAGCAGGGATCAGCCGGGAGAGTGGACTGAACACCTTTCGGGACAGCGATGGCCTTTGGGAGGGCTACAACGTCATGGATGTGGCCACCCCGGAGGCTTGGGCGTCGCAGCCAGAGTTGGTGCTGGAGTTCTACAATAAGCGCAGGGCACAGTTGGATACAGTTGCGCCCAATGCGGCCCATCGGGCATTGGCGGCGCTTGAAAACGACTTTGATGTCCGCATCGTGACGCAAAACGTCGATGACCTCCACGAGCGGGCCGGCAGTTCGCAGGTATTGCACTTGCACGGACAATTGCGGTGGGTGCGGCCGGAAGACGATCCTGGCGTGACCTCCGATCAGTGGCTGCGCGTGGGCAGCGCTGCCCTACCTGGCCCAGATATCGTGTTGGGCGATGTCGATGAGCGCGGAGTCCAGCTCCGGCCCCACGTGGTGTGGTTCGGAGAGGCGGTCCCCATGATGGAAGAGGCACAGGCCGCGGTGTCACTGGCTGATGCCTTGCTTGTGGTCGGGACTTCCATGCAGGTCTATCCCGCTGCGGGGTTGGTACATTTTGCCCCAGCGGGCTGTCCCATTACGATGGTCAACCCCGATGCAGATGCCATCCAAGGCTTCGAGACTGTGGTCACCGAATTCATACAGGCCCCGGCATCACAAGGGGTGCATGAGTGGGCCGAACGCCAGCAACGCGGAAGGTCGTAGCCGGTCGAAGGGGCGATAAAAGGTGGCTTCAGAGGTCCACGCGGTAGAAGAAGATGGGGAGGAAGCCGAGTTGGTATTCCTCGCGGATGCTGTCTTCCGGATTTCCGTTTTCGTCTGGGGCGTATGTGAGTTTGAGGACGTTTTGCGTGCCGAGTATGTTCACGAAGTCGATGCCCAGTTCGTGTGTGGCGGTAGGGCGGTTCCAGGTCAGGTTGGTTTTGAGGTCCAAGCGGAAGTAGTCCTTGAATTGAAGGGTGTTCCGATCGGCATCTTCGTAGATGATTTCGCGGAGCTGGTTGGAGGCGGCCACATCGACCGGGCCGTACCACCGGCCGCCGACCATGGTGCACTTGGCGCCGGTGACCAGCGATAGCCCGCGCTCATTGAGGCGCCACTCCCTGCTGCCGAGGGCGTTGAGCGCGTATCGGCCGTTGTAGTTGGTGTTGCGCCACTGCTTGTCGGCGCCTTGGAACTGC
>JADHLY010000063.1 GCA_016780385.1 Flavobacteriales bacterium | reverse complement strand
CGAACTGGCTCAGCGGAGTGTGCCCCACTCGGGAATCCCACCCCTTCCGCAAGATCATGGAAGCGGGCATCCGGACCACCGTCAACACAGATGACCCCGGCATCATGAACATCAGCATCATGGATGAATACCAGTTGCTCCGGGACGGCATGGGCTTCACAGCGCAGGAGTTCAAGCAGATCAACGATTGGGGACGGGAGGCTTGCTTTATTCCCGAGGAGCGGAAAGCGGCGGTCTGGCCCTGATTACTGGGCGAACAGGTCGGGCCTTAGCCAGCGCATCAGCGGCTTCCACCAAGGCGATATTTTGACCAGGCGGACCTTGGGTATAGCTTCTGCTCCAAACTCGGCGTAGAAGCGGTCGACACCCTGGTCCATGCTTCCTCCGAAGTCAAAGGTGACCGCTCCCTCCTGCGCAGCATGGCGCATGGCCGCGGCGATCAGCAGTACGGTTGCCCTGCTGCTTTCTCCGGGGTGCTCACTCCTGAATTGTCCTCCAAATCCGTAGACGCATCGGCCGGTCTCCGCCGCGTGAAACACCCCGCCAGCCACGGCGTCTTGCCGGGCGTTCCGCACGACCCAAGCATGGGTGCTGGGCTCAGCAAGCAGTTCTTCAAGCAGCGGCTTGAGCTGACTTTCTTGGCTGGCAATGCCCTTGCGCTGTCGGGCGGCCTGATGGAGCTCCACCAAAAGACCGAGGTTTGAAGAGCGGCTCACCGTCATGCCCTCACGCTCTGCCCTTTTCAATTGCTTCCGACGCGTGGCGGGCCACTGTTCTACAGGGTCTTCGCCACTCATCGTGATGTGCCGGGTGTGGCGCGGTACTGCCCATGAGTGGCGGGGCAATTTGTGAGGCGCCGAAGTACCTGCAGGTAGGTCCAATACTGTCAGAGTCGTGCGGCTCGCCTCGAGTGCTGCGCAGAGTGCAGCATCGTCCCGATAGGGGCCGATGTCTTGGGCCCATGGCGGCGTCACCACCGCTTGGACGCCCCACTTCATGCGCAGCGATACCCTTCTGCCTGCAGCATCGTGTAGGCCATCAGGAAATGCGCGGTCCCATGCGGCGTTCATGCGGCAAAGATGGGGCTACTTTTGGGGCATGTCAGTGGTGGATGATCACCTACAGCTTGTGCCGGGCAATTATGCCAGCCTCTTTATTTCGGAGCGTCCCTTGGACCCTCCGGGTTATGGAGCGGTCATGACGGAGATGATGTCTGCTGCCGAGCAGATGGAAGGCTATCTCGGTTTCGAATCACTGAGGAATGCCGAAGATGGTGTCTTCATAAGCTACTGGCAGGACGCCGCGTCAGTGGAAGCCTGGGCAGCGCATGCGGGCCACCGCATGGCGAAGTCAAGGGGCACGGCGGAATGGTACACCGCCTTTAGGAGTGTGCTGTGCAAGATTGAGAAAACCACTTGGTTTCGCCGGGCGGTCAATCCAGTAGCAAAGTGACCTCGCCGACTTCGGTGATGTCGGCATCGAGACAGCTGTGGTCCGCATTGACGATGTAGTAGTACACGCCGGGTGCTGCCAACCGCCCTCCGATGCGGCCATCCCAACCCGCGCCTATGCCTTCTGAGACATGCACGAGAACACCCCACCGGTCGTAGACCTGGAGTTTGAATTGCGTAAAAGAAGAGGTGTTGATCTCCTGCACCTGGCCGTTTCCAACCAACCGGGTTCCCACCCTGAATCTGTCATTCTTGCCGTCGGCATTGGGTGTAAAAATGTTGGGGATGACCAATTCAACCTCTGATACCAATTCAGGCACGTAGACTTCGAAATTCGCGGTTTGCGTGGTGCCACACGTGTCGTTGGTGATGGTCAAAGTAACCGGATAAAGCCCCGGTGCCTCGAAGTCAAAATTGACCGTATCACCAGAAGCAGAACCCGCCGGGCCGAAGCTCCAGACCACGTCATCGGCATAGGCTCCATCAAAAGTGAAGTCAACGTCAGTTTCCAGCGAGCAAGCAAGGGGCTCTACTGCACCAAACGACATCACGAGTGGGTCTTGAGGAAGCACTGAAATGGGCACTAAGATGCTGTCGGCACAGTCCGCTCCGGGTTGTGCGATGAGCAGCGCTTCATATTGACCAAAACCGCTGTAATTCCAGGTGGGGTTTTCCAAGGAGCTCTCAGGGGCATCGGCTGTGGATGCATCATTGACATCGAATTGCCATTCGAAATTGGAGGCGTCGCTGGACTGGTTTGTAAAGCTAATTTCGAGCCCATTGCACGGCGGATCGGACATGGTAAATGCCGCCTCGGGCAAGTTGGGCAAGTCCACATCCAATTCATTGGTGAGCTCACACCCTATGGTAGACACCAGGTTGGCGGCCAATGTGTGCGTTCCAGGTGGGACAAACAAATCTCCCGGGTTTGTCCCATTTCCGGCCTCTTCTCCATCAACCGTCCATACCAAGGACCCCATCGCACCGGGCGCGTCTCCGGAATAACTCACGACTTGACTCCAGCCATCGGACAAGCAGGAGAATCCGCCCGCGGTAAAGTCTGCGGATATGGGGGGTGCCACAAGGATGTCTTGTTCGAGGCTGTCTCCGCAGCCCCCCAAGTCATAGGCCAATGAAACAGTATAAGGTCCTGCTTCTTCGAACACGAAGTTGGGGGCACTGCTTGAGCTTGTGTCATCGGGCGATCCGGTTCCGAAATCCCAGGAAAAATCCCCTTGACTGGCGCTGACTGAAAATGAGAGGTCCAAGCCTGAACAAGGTTCTGGCCATTGGACCGCGGGAAACACCAAGGCGCATGGGACCACGTCGATGGTGAAGTCGCGGAACATCCGGCTGATGTCTGTCCAGTTTCCGTCTTCGTCTTGCCGGTATTCGGTGACGTACAAGCCGATGACGTATTTGCCGACGGTGGTGGGTGACCCGCTCAGGGTTCCTGTAGCAGGATCGACCGTGATCCAATCGGCCTCGTCGTTCCCCAAGGGGGTAAGCGGTGTGTACCCGTTGTCCCAGACGACATTGTTGTATGGCGGCGGTGCGGGTGGATTGGGCGTTGGCGCTGCAAAGCTTCCTCCAAGGAAGACATCTCCAATGGAGTAACGCAAGCTGTCCCCGTCCGGGTCAGTGGCTGGGTTGGGGAGTGAAAACGGCTGGTCGATGCAGACGTAACCCTGCGGGAGATCGTCGAAACGCGCGGTTGAATTGGCCGTCAGGTCGATGTTGTCATTGCCGAGCACCGGCGGAACTTCCACGAATATGGTAAACCCTGTGTTGGTGGGGTCCTGCAGGTTGATCACCTGTGGATTGCGACAGCATCGTTGGTATACGATGGTGTAGGTCTCAGCGCTTGGAGGCAGTGTCAGTATTGTGGTGTAGACGGCGCGCTCTACGCAGACCCCGGCGGGCAATTCAGCGCATGGATTGCCGCTTTGCAGGTCAACCGTAGTGACGGCATTTCCGATCAATGGGACCTGACCTTGAAAGAAAGGCTGAAAACCTTCGTACACGGCGATGTTGGCCGCATTGTCGAAGCCTGTTCCGTTGGTGTTCGTGGGGCCGCAGTCGCGGTAAATCACGAGGCTGACCTCGTACTGGTCATCGCCCATGTACTCGTAGTACATCTCCCCTCCTACGAGGTGTGTGCTCCAAGCCTGAACGGATATGGCCAAACCAAAGGCGGCAAGAAGCCAACACTTCCAGCTCAATGTATCTTGCAAATTCATGCGTCTCACGAGCTACAATCTAAAGCAACTTACCTCGCCCATCTGCAAGGCCGGAAGGCGCTTGTTCCCATTGGTCCTGTTCAGTGTTTTAACCGCTTGTGCATTTGGTCAGCAAGCCTTGGCGCCGCCATCGATTCGTTTGGCAACGCGCCAGTTTCAAGCTCCCGGCCAGCCCCCTTATTTGGAAGTGCAGGCAGAGTTCATGGCGGACGGTTTGAGTTGGTTGTCTTCGTCAGACTCTACTTGGCGCGCGGCGGCCCAATGGACCGTCATCGCCTATGACAGCACGGGGACGGTTGCAGGCTTTGCGAAGTCCACTGCGCGCACGGGGAACCTCCCGGAACGCGGTGATTTTGTCGATGTCATGCGCATCGAGTTGATGCCGGGCCCACACGTGTTGGAGTTGGAGGTGACTGATGTGGGCAATGCAGCCCGGCCCAAGCTGACCTACGAAACCAATGTCGGGGTGACGCCTGTGCGGCCTGTGGACATCAGCGATCTCTTTGTGGTCCAAGCTGTGGCACCCGCTTCCGACCCTCCTTCCCCCCTCACCCGTTCAGGCAGGGACATTCTGCCCTTGATTGACAACCGTGTGTCTGCTGAAGCGAGCCGCATTGCGTTTTACGGCGAGCTCTACGGCACATCAGACCGGTTTGGCGATGGCGGGGCTTTTTTGGTGGTTGCTGGCTTTCGGGCTGCAGGCCAAGACGACGCTTGGGTTGACGAAACCAAGCGTTACTTCAGAATGACCGCAGCGCCGGTTGTGCCTGTGCTCGAAGCGTTGCCACCGCCGCCACCCGGCACCTATGAGTTGGTGGTTCAGGTCATGACGCCCGATCAGGGATTGGTTGTGGGGAGCAGCTTGATGTTGGAGTGTGTTTCCAGCGTGGTTCAGGACGCTGCTGTGGCGGCGGGATCTCTGGCGCCCTTTGTATTGGAACACCAGGACCGCGACAGCTTGTTCGCCATGATAGAGTCGTTGTTGCCCATTGCTGATGCTGGTGAACGTCGGTCCATCGAACACGTCTTGAAGGGCGCTGATTTGAGGCAGCTCCGATCCTTTCTTGAGCAGTTTTGGACGGTACGCTCACCGGACAACCCCGCCTTGGCCTGGCGACAATACCGCACAGAAGTGGGCATAGCAGATGAAGAGTACGGAAGTTGCCCCAACCGCGAAGGACATGAGACGGACATGGGTTGGATCCTATTGCGCTACGGCCGACCCAACACCATTGTCCAGCGCCACAACGGGACCAATTATTACCCTTATGAAATCTGGCACTACCACAAGGCCGGACAGTTCAACAACCGGCGCTTCTTGTTTTACACCCCGCAAGTGGTGGGTGAATGCTTCGAGTTGTTGCACAGCGACCACCCCCAGGAATTGCGCAATGCCGACTGGCTGGACATCTTGAAGACGCGGGAGTTGGGCCACTCGGTGGTGGACACTCGAATGAACCAGATGAACAACCGGGACAATTACAGCCGGGAGGAGCCGGAGGATCTGTTTTTTAATCCGCGTTGAGATGGATCCCGGGGACAAGTCTTCATGTAGGGTGGCCGTTGCGGTGCTCAATTGGAACGGGGCGGGCCACTTGAGGCGCTTCCTCCCTTCTGTTGTGGCCCACCATGTCCCTGGCGACCGCATCGTGGTGATTGACAATGGTTCGGATGACGACAGCTTGAAGACGCTGTCGTCCACATTTCCGGAAGTCGATGTGGTGGCCCTTCCAGAAAACCTTGGTTTTGCCGGCGGTTACAACGCGGGCCTGTCCATTTTGGCGGAGCGCCTGGACGCCCAATGGGTGCTGCTGCTCAACAGCGATGTGGAGGTGACGTCGGGATGGGTCGATGCGATGGTGGACGCAGCTCAGCGGCACCGATGGACGGCCGTCCAGCCCAAGATTCGCGCCGTGGATCGCAGGGCAGAATTTGAATACGCTGGTGCCGCAGGGGGCTACATGGATCGATTTGGCTTCATGTTTTGCGCCGGCCGAATTTTTGATGCCTTCGAGCAAGACCGGGGGCAATATGACGAGGAACGCTCGGTATTCTGGGCTTCAGGAGCCGCACTATTGGTGAGGCAAAGCGCTTGGGAAGAGGTACAGGGGTTGGACGTGGACTTCTTTGCACACATGGAGGAGATCGACCTGTGCTGGCGTTTGCGCAACCGGGGGTATGTGGTCGGAGTGGCAACGGGAACCCACGTCTACCACTTGGGTGGCGGCACGCTGGGACAGTCGAGTCCGAGGAAGGCGGAATTGAACTTTCGAAACAACTTGTTCCTCCTGCTCAAAAACGACCACCGAAGAGGCATTCGAGGGCGAATATTCTTTCGTCAGTTGCTCGATGGGGTGGCCGCACTGCGCTTTCTCACCGAAGGCAAGCCCGACTTTTTCCGAGCGGTAATCCGGGCACATGGGGATTTCCGCAAGCTCCGACCACGCATGTGGGACAAGCGGATGGCGGAGCGCAGTGCATGCGACACGGTTTCAGTAACATCTGGCACGCCATCAGGCCGTTATCAAGGGAGCATCATCGTGGACTACTTCATTCGAGGTCGGAAGCGTTTCTCAGAATTGCCTGCCGATTTGTTTCGCTGAGCCTTTCCTCTGCTTGCAAACGTTGAGGTGACGTCCACAAGTTGACCGTCGCTCAAGCGCATTGGTGTCATTGCTTTCGGCAGATGCGCGGTCCAGTTCTCTTGCGGTGGGTCTTGCCCGGTGTGGTGGCCGGTCACATTTGGGCGTCTTGGTGGCCGCATGCCGCCTGTTGGGCCATTCCCGTTGCCGTGATATCGGCGTTGTATGGTCTGTTGGCGGGACCCCACATGCGGAGGAGTGCGACGGGTGCGGTCTTCATGGGGTTGGCATTGGGCATGATGGGAGTCACCTGGGGGTGCCGCGACCCCGCACACCCCATGCATGCCGGCAAAGATGCGGTGGTTCAGTTGGAGGTGACCCAAGTCTGGTCCAACGCGGGCAAGCAACACCGTACAGTGGGCTTCTT
>JADHLY010000062.1 GCA_016780385.1 Flavobacteriales bacterium | reverse complement strand
TCGGCTTTGGCCAGGTCCTCCTTCCGTTCCGCATCGCCCTGACCGGCGAAGGCGGCGGGCCGTCCATGTTTGCCTTTGCCGCTTTCCTTGGCAAGGAAGCCACACTCGACAGACTCGCCCAAGGCATGGACCTCATCGCCCAGCAACGCGCCGAAGCATGACCGGTCACCGCATCGACGTCCTCGGGCAGCGCTTCTTTGCCCACCACGGCTGCCTGCCGGAAGAGGCCATCATCGGCCAGGAGTACCTCGTGGACGTGCGCATCTGGGTGGACTTGACCCCCAGCGCCGAATCCGACGACCTCGCCCAAACCGTCGACTATGTGGACGTCCACAAGATCTGCGCACGGGAAATGGCCATCCGCTCCAAGCTCGTCGAGCACGTGGCCGGTCGCATCCTAAAGGCCCTGCGCGCTGAACTCCCCCTTACCGACACCATCGACCGCATCGAGGTGGAGATCACCAAGTTCGCGCCACCCATAGGAGGAGACTGCAACCGCATCACGGTTGTCCTTCAGGGATAACCACCGTCCCTTCTGGATCGGTTCCGATGACAAAAGGTATCGCTCGGACCTGCTGGATTCAGGCAACCATCGTGATCTTTGGTTGTCGGATATAGTAAGCCCCGCGAAACCATGGTCAATCTCTCCAGCCCACACTCAGCGCACATGATCAAAAATTTACTGTCCTTCATGCTGGTCATTGCCTCGGTCAGCGACATGACTGGCCAAGACGACTGTCCCTATGACCTGAATGGCGATGGAGTAACTGCGGCCAATGAACTGCTGTTCTTCATGATGGAGTATGGAGTAGCCGACAACACAGACTACGACTTCAATGACAACGGATATCGAGATTTGGAAGATGCGCTGATGCTGTCTCGCCATCTCGGCACCAACTGTCCACAAGCCGAGGTCCAAGCAACGACTGGAATCATCTCCGGCCTTCTCATCGAACCTGTGGACACCCTTCAGCAGGATCTAATCGACGCCAACGATACCATTCCCGCCGGCGCCGTTACCTACCGGCTCTACGCTGAGGTCAGCAACCCAGAGGTCACCGTTGTCGGCGTGTGGGGCACCGCGGAATTCCCCTTGACGCTCAACGCTCCCGATGGATTGTTCTTCTCAGCACTACAGACTTCCAACAGCAGCTATTTCGCATCGAACATCTCACCCGTCTTTTTTCCCATTTTCCCTACCTACGACCGAGCGTCCTGGTGGACCTTGAACCATGCGCCTGGGGAAGCGTTTCAATACTACCAACCCCTCGGCAGCACTGCCGATTTCATGGACGATATGGATGACAGTTCCATCCAATTCGATGCCGACATGGGGGACGGTTGGTTCGTCTATGACTACATCAACGCGTTAGTGGAATTGCCGACAGCATCCAACCTGAAATTGCTCGGGCAGTTCACCACGCTGGGCCAATCGGGCATCTGCGGGCAACTGAACCTGGAGATCCGCACCCACTTTGATGGAGCGCCCACCCAGTTCGAGCAGGCCTACGGACTGACCTTCTCCACTCCTGGTGCAGACAGCCCCTGTGAATCCCTTTCCCCTTGTCCCGAGGGAGCCGACCTCGATAACGATGGCCTCATCGGGACTTCGGAAGTCCTGCTGATGTTGGCCGCATTTGGCGACACCACCACAGGACCCGAAGACCTCAATGGCGATGGGATGGTCAACGTGAGCGACATCCTCCTTTTGCTCGGGTCGTTCGGGATGGTCTGCGACTGATCAGAGCTGCATCTCCGGCACCTCCGCAGGCACGATGAGCGTGCCCGCCGTCGCCGCCTGGATCTCCTCCACGCTCACGCCCGGCGCCCGCTCCAGCAGGTGGAAGGCCCCGTCGCGGATGTCGAGCACCGCGAGATTGGTCACCACCCGCTTCACGCATGCCACGCCGGTCAACGGCAGGGAGCACGCCGGCAACAGCTTGGACTCCCCGCGCTTGTTCGTGTGCATCATGGCGACCACGATGTTTTCGGCCGAGGCCACGAGGTCCATGGCACCGCCCATTCCTTTGACCATGCGGCCCGGGATTTTCCAATTGGCGATGTCACCGCCCTGGCTCACCTCCATGGCGCCGAGCACCGTAAGCTGGACGTGCTGACCGCGAATCATGGCAAACGAGGTGGCGCTGTCGAAGTAGACCGCGCCGGGCAGGGCCGTGATGGTCTGCTTGCCCGCATTGATCAGGTCCGCATCGACCTCCGCCTCCGTCGGAAAGGGCCCCATGCCCAGGATGCCATTCTCGCTCTGGAATTCCACGGAAATGCCTTGTGGAATGTGGTTGGCCACCAGCGTCGGGATGCCGATGCCGAGGTTCACGTACCAACCGTCCTTGAGTTCCTGCGCGATGCGCCGCGCGATGCCGTTCTTGTCCAACATGGGTCAATCCAAATGTAACGCCCGCTCGATGAGCCGGCCGTAAAGGGTTTCCGCCCGGCGCTGTCGCTCGCCGTCCACCGCCTCCTCCACCTTGCGTCGGCGGGTATGGGGCTCCATTTCAGGGCACTCACCCTCGGCGCCCACCTCCTCCATCACCGCGTCCAAAACCTCTTGGGGCCGGCTGCTCCAAATCTCGTGCGCCACAAACAGCACCCCCTGCGGATCCACCGTCAACGCTTGCTCGTAGTAATCCAGCCAGCGGTCGAGCCAATACTCCAAGCTGTCCGGATTGACACCCGAAGCACCTCGCTGCCCCTCACGGTCCGCCTCACGGTCCGCAAAACGGAACGGCTTGTGGCCCTCTCCAAATTCATGATGGGCCAACCAATCCATGTAGGATCTCACGAAGGGATCCTCGGCCTGCATCGCCGTATACCGCCGGTGCATGGCCCGGAGCGATGCCGCATGGGCAATCGGCTCCCGGAACATCAGGACCACCCGGAAATCCCGGTTGTGCGCCCTCAACCCGGCATAGCGCAACAGCGCGTTGTTGTTCTTGGCCAAATACAGCGTGCCTTCCTTCCGCACCAGTCCTTGGAAATCGAGGTAGGCCGCATGCGCCCCTTCCGATACGGTATGGGGAACCAAAGCATCCGCCTGGACATACCCCTCCTCGGTCTGCAGGCGCCAAAACGGCTCCTCCAACGCCTCTGCGGAGGTGGCCCCCACCAGGATGCCGTCGCCATGGCTGCGCTCTTTGAGCTCGGACTCCTTGGGCTTGTTCCATCGGCTCCACGTACCCGGCGCCATCACCAAAGGCATGTGACCGTAGTGCAAGCTGCTGAACGCCTCCGTCTCCATCAGGCGCTGCAACAGACTCGTCGTACCCGCCCTCGCCAGGCCCGTCACAAGGAGGAATTTCGTTTCAGCAACACCCCCCCTTTTGCGCCAGCGCTTGACCTCGCGGTCGTGCAACCAGCGCTGCACGTAACCGTTGTCCAGCACGATGCGGTGGACCAGCTGATTCATGGCCGAGTAAGCCGAAGCTTGGGCCTTGCCCTTGGGGTAGACCAGTCCCAACGTACCCCCCACCGACATGGCGAGCAATCCTGTCCAATCGGCGAAAGTCGCCAGGCCTTCGTCCGTTCCCCTTGCAACGTCCCACAGACCGGGCAGGGACACCATGATGATAACGCCCACCAGCGTCCATCCGATGAACAGCAGAAAGGTCAAAAGAACCTGTGCCGTCCGACGTTCCAGCGCCTCCAATTTCTCGTCGCCATCTCCGGGTTGGGCCATGCCGTCGAGCAGCCGCGCGCTGTCCAGGGCGAGCCGTTGCAGCACCCCCGGGCGGGCGCGCCAGAACCAGAATGCCAGGTGGCTCGACACCGCGATGAGCAGCGCAGCCATCATGGGGAAGGAAAGGCGTCAAGCACCCGCGTCCAATTGGGCAGGTGATGGTGGCCGGCGTGGTGGCTTGCATGCACCCCGCGGTATTCCACCCCATCGGGACCGACCACCCAAAGCACGCCAGAGTTCTGCTCCTCCAGGAACCACCGGTCACCCGGCAAGGCCTCCTGCAATCCTTCGCTGAACGTCATGATGCCCTCCTCGGACATCGCGTCCCGGAACAGCGGTGTGAAGGCGCCTGAGCCAAGGTCGAACAACGTGATCTCAGAGTGGTAGTGGGCGAGTTCGACCTCATCCTTGGAGGTCGGGTATTTGTCCTGCTTGTTGGTGTACTCTCCTGTGTTCTCCTGCGTGTTGTTGTTGAAAATGACCAGCGTGCTGTCGTTCAGGATGTCCACGTCGTGCTGGGCAGCGAGCGGCCCGTCAATCACCCGAATCACCTCGCCCGTGGCCGGCCGGAATTGCAGGACACACTGAAGGTTTCGGAAGGAGAGGAACAAGTCGCCCTGCTGGAAATGAGCGGAGGTCGTCAAAGCCGGTTCGACGTCGTTCAGGTGAAGCGGATCCTGGGGATCCCCGGAGCGCAGGACCAGGTGGTCGAGCCCATTGGCCTTCAAGACCTCCACCATAGAATGCACTTCGAGGATGTGACCGGTGGCGGGGTCAATGCGGGCCACACTGTTGTCCAGGAAGTGCACGGTCTTTTCGCCCATCGTGTATCGGCCCCGGTAGGCAATGTGCCTTCCCCCGCGCTCCCAGCGCATGGTGCAGGCCCACAGGTCGCCATTGGCCGCCCGGTTGATGGCGTGGTGGAAGCTGAGGCTGTCCTGCCTCCACATCACGTTGGAAGCGGAGTCCAAACGGAACAGGGGCGATCGGTTGGTGATGAAGCTCACCAAGGATTTGTCCTCGAGCAAAAGGGGGTGGTGGACCCGCCAATGCGGCTTCAATGGGCCCAGCGTATCCGGCAGCACCCATTCGTGCAAAGTCTCCCCACTGCGGAGATTGCGCACGGCAAAGGTCCTACCCTCCGATTCATTGGAATACGCCGTCAACGTCAAAACATCCTCCCCCAAAAGGTTCAGCGGTTCGAAGTCTCCTGGCGTAGGAATGAAGGTCTGCGGCAGGGTCTGCACCTCCTCCACCGACTGCTTGAACAAGTCAGGGAAGCCGGACAGCGTCTCCACAAAGCCGTTGAGCGCACCGAAATCCCGGTCTTTGCGCGCCCGATGCTGGGACATCCACCCGAAGACCGACAGCAAAGCGAGCAGGAACAGTGTCTGCAGTGCGAGCTTCAGTCCCCATTTGCCCTTGCCCTCCCCGCGCAGGAAACGCTTGATCCGCAGCCAAACGATGAATCCAAAGGCGAGCAATACAATGCCCCCGATGAGGATCACGACCAGGGCACCCAGGGTCACCCCGCCACCCGGACCGATGTATGCCAACGGGCTTCCAGTCATGCCTCGCTGACGGTGCGCTGTTCGATGCGCTTCTCATACTGAGCGCCCTGAAAGATGCGCTGGATGAAAATGCCCGGTGTGTGGATCTGGTTGGGGTCGAGCGCGCCCGCCGGCACCAGCTCCTCGACTTCCGCGATGGTGATTCGGCCCGCCATGGCCATGGCGGGGTTAAAGTTCTTGGCCGTGGCCTTGAAGATGAGGTTGCCCGCCGTGTCGCCCTTCCAGGCCTTCACGATGGCGAAATCGGCAGTGAGTGCCGACTCCAATATGTGGGGCTTTCCGTTGAATTCTCTTACCTCTTTCCCTTCCGCCACTTCCGTGCCGTAGCCGGCCGGCGTGAAGAAAGCGGGGATGCCCGCGCCACCGGCCCGGCAGCGTTCGGCCAATGAGCCTTGGGGAATCAGGTCCACCTCCAGCTCGCCCGACAGCATCTGCCGCTCGAATTCGTCGTTCTCCCCCACATAGCTGGAAATCATCTTTCGGATCTGCTTGCCCTGCAGCAGCAGCCCGAGGCCAAAGTCATCGACCCCGGCATTGTTGGAGATGCAGGTGAGGTCCGTCACGCCCAACCGCACCAGCTCGTTGATGCAGTTCTCCGGAATGCCACAGAGGCCGAAGCCGCCCAGCATGAGGGTCATCCCACTTTCAATGCCTAGGCAGGCCTCCGTCACATCCTTTACCGTCTTGTCCAGTGCCATTTCAACTTTTCATTCAAAAAGGTCCTCGTCATCCAACGAACCGCCATCCTTGAAGTCGATGCGCCGGGCTTCAATCAATTCTCTGCAAGGCACAGCCTGACTCACTCCTTCAGGTGGCCTGAAGTCTTCCGCCAACAATCCAATGCCCGCATCCGCCAGTGCATCCTTCATGTAGAAGCCAAAAATGGGAAGGGCAGTATTGGCCCCCTGGCCCTTGGTCGTCGTCGAGAACCTGATCGCAGGATCGGATGCGCCTACCCAAACCCCCGTCACCAGCTCGGGCGTCAAGCCAATGAACCAGCCATCCGCATTGGACTGAGTGGTACCGGTCTTTCCTGCGAGCGGAATCTTCAATCCGTCGTATTCCCTCTTTTCCAAATCCATCCGAAGACGAATCCCCGTACCCATGGTCTTGTCCTTTTCCGCATTGTAAGCCCCATCCACTACACCCTTCATCATCTCCAGCACACGATACGCCGTTGCTGCATCCAATCCCTGCCGGATTTCGGGGCGTGGCTCATAGATGGTGTTGCCTCTCTTGTCTTCAATCCGTCGGATGATGCGGGGCGCGTGCCACACGCCTCCTCCCGCAAACGTGGCGTTCGCCGAGGTCATCTCCTGAAGGGAAAGCTCCGCCACACCCAGCGCAATGGAGGGAACCGCAGGAATGTCGCTCACAATGCCCATGGCATGCGCCAAATCGACCACGCGCTGCACGCCGTAATCCTTGATCAGTTTGG
>JADHLY010000020.1 GCA_016780385.1 Flavobacteriales bacterium | reverse complement strand
TCGATCTCCATGGTGAAGGGGAGTACACCCCAGAAGATGCTGAACAGCGACAGAACGATGAGCACGTCGTGGACCATCGCAACGAGTGCACCCAAACCGTACTGCCACTTCCTGAATCGGATGAAGATGTACAGGAAGATGACGATCAAGGAGAAGATCGTGGCATTGGCCGCTCCGCGACGGAAGTCGTCACTGATGGTGCCATCGACCTTGTTGTAGCGGTCCACGGTGTAGTCCACCCCAAGGCTACCGAGGCCACTGGCAAGCGCTGCTTGAATGAGCTCATCCTGGTTTTCCGCTTCGCTTTCGATCATGAAGTTGGACATGATCCGCACCTGGCGGTCGCTTTCCTTGGTCTGGACCAAGGGATTACCTGGGGTGCCGTCTTCAGTGAAGGCGACGCTGAGGGCATCTCGCACCTGCTGAACGTCTACGGTCTCAGTGAAGCTCACGTCAAACGTGGTGCCACCGGAGAACTCAACGCCGTAGTTGAGGCCTTTGGTAGACAAACTGGCCATGCCACCTGCGATGACCAGTGCGCTCAAGATATAGGCCGTTTTCCGACGGGCGATAAAGGGCACCGCCGTATTGGTAAACCAGTTTTCCGTCATCTTGGACGAGAAGGACATGCCCTTCTTGTTTTCCATACGGGTGTAGAACACCAAACGGGTCAGGACAATCGCACTGAAGAGTGAAGTGAAAATACCCACCATCAGGGTTGTGGCGAATCCGCGGATGGCGCCGCTACCAAAGCTGTAGAGGATAACGGCGGTCAACAACGTTGTGATGTTGGCGTCGATAATCGCACTGTACGCTTTGGAATAACCCTCCTTGACCGCACCTGCGAGTCCTTTTCCTGCGCGCAGCTCTTCACGGACACGCTCGTATATCAGCACGTTGGCATCCACAGCCATACCGATGGTCAGAACGATACCGGCAATGCCAGGCAAGGTGAGGGCGGCTCCGAGCGAAGCCAAGGCTCCAATCAAGAAGAACAAGTTGGCGATCAAAGCGATGTTGCTCACCACGCCAGCTCCTCGGTAATAGAAGATCATGTAGACCAGTACCACGAGCAGCGCAAATACGAAGGAGCTGAGTCCAGCACGGATGTTCTCTTCACCGAGTTGTGGTCCCACAGACACCTCGTCCACAATGCGCGCAGGTGCGGGGAGCGAGCCGGCCTTCAACAAGCTGGACAGATCTTCCGCTTCCACCAATTTCTGCTCGGCAGTCTGGCCGGTTCCAAAGCTGATTTGTGAGCGGCCATTCAAAATGGCACTGTTCACGTTGGGGGCCGAGAACACCAAATTGTCGAGGACGACCGCTACTGCGCGGTTGTTGTCGGCGGCGGCGGCCTTGGTCATCTGTCCCCAGATGCCGGCGCCTTCACCGTTCATGGTCATGTTACAGACCACGTCACCGATTTCATCGTAACCGACGCGGGCATCGACAATGCTCTTGCCATCCAACTTGGCTTTTCCACGACCGCTTTGGTCCTGAATCGCATACAAGGTGGCCACACCGCCGTCGGTCTTGGCCCCCCACAAGAGGCGCACGTCGTCGCCAAGGGCAGACTTGAATGCACGCATTCCGAGTACATCGTTCACCTTGCCGGTATCCGTCTCCATGGCAAAGCCGACGATGCTCGTCTTGGCCTGCTGGTTGGGTTGCATCACGGCAAAGAGGGGGTTCTTGGCCCGAAGGTCTTCTTGGCTTAAGGTGCTGTCTGCGGGAGCATCCCCTCCAAAGAGGTCTGGTCGCATCGCGCGTCCAGCTGCCGTATTGGCGTCTGCAAGGCGCTGTACGATTTCGTCATTGAACCACGTTTCCCAGAATTCCAGGTTAGCTGTTGATTTCAACTGCTTCCGTGCACGGGCAGGATCGTCGATGCCGGGCAGCTCCACGAGGATGCGGCCGCTAAAGGACAGCTTCTGGACATTGGGCTGGGCTACACCGAGTTGGTCAATCCGCTTGCGGATGATGTTTTCGGTATTGTTGATCGCCGTCTCTGCTTCAGCGCGGAGGATGGCAAGGATTTCCTCATCGGTGCTCTTCTGAGGGAAGAGGTCGCGGCTCTCCATGTTGTAGAAGATGCGCCAGAGTTCGCCGGCATTGCCATTGACGCTCCAGGCTTGTCCAAACAACGTGACGAAGTCGGCGTTGGAGTTCTTCCGGGCAAGTTTGGCATCGTTAACGGACGTGCGGAACGCTTCATTCGTGTTGTAGTCCGCAAGGGCGATGATTAAATCGGGAATGGAGACCTCGAGGGTCACGCTCATGCCACCGCGAAGGTCAAGGCCGAGATTCAGCTCGCGCTCTTTGGCTTCTTTGTAGGACTTCCCGAAGATGGGCACGATGGCTGAATCACCTTTAGAGCGGAGGTAGGATTTGGCCTCCTCTGCGGCGGTGGCATCGAATGCATCCTCAGAGATCGTGCCCGCTTGGAGCATTTGTTCTGCTTCGTAGACGCCTTGTGCTTGAGCTTCCTTCTCAAATTGATTTGAGAAATAGTTAAAGCTCAAAGTGTACAAGGTGGCCAATGCGAGCAGCACCGTAAAGATCAGGACGGCACTCTTGTTCTGCATGGTTCAGGTGTTTTTGAAGGTGCGCAAAGATAGATAAAACCGGTCGGTCTAAGCGGCGGGTTCTACCAATGGGCGTGGGGTTTGGATTAACTTCGCCAACATGGGGCAAGCACTCGGTTTTCGAGGACGGACAATACGCCGTGTTCAGGCAGAAGGTTACAGTCTTCTCAAATTATTTTTGATCGGACTCATCGGCAGTTTTTCGCCTGTGGTTGCGGCGCATGCGCAGGCAACACAAGTGGCTGTGATGCAATACAAGGGTGGGGGAGATTGGTATTCCAATCCCACGAGCGTGCCCAATCTGGTGGCGTTTTGCAACGAAAACCTCGGAACGCGCATCGATGAGGAAGTGCCTTACGTGGAGGTGGGCTCCCCCGCGTTGTTCAATTACCCCTTTGTCCACATGACGGGCCACGGCAATGTCGTGTTTAGTCCGTCGGAAGCGCGCAACCTTCGGACGTGGCTCGAGGCAGGGGGTTTTCTGCACATCAGCGATAACTACGGCATGGACTTGTTTGTCCGCAAGGAGATGCGGAAGGTTTTTCCCGATTTGGAGTGGGTCGAGCTGCCATTTGAGCATCCCGTGTACCATGCGGCGTATGACTTCGATTCAGGCCCGCCCAAGGTGCACGAGCACGACGGAGACGCCTCCAAAGGGTTTGGGTTGTTGTTGGACGGTCGGTTGGTTTGCTACTACGATGTAGAGTGCGACCTCGGCGACGGCTGGGAAGACTATGCGGTCCACCGCGACCCCGAGGCGGTCCGACGCAGGGCCTTGGAGATGGGAGCCAACCTCGTCACCTTCGCCATGAAAGGCGGTCGCGACGATTGATCCTAAGGGTGTTTCAGACTTCCTCGTCTAAAAGGGGGGCGCTTGAATGCCCTTCGCGATGATTCAGCCTGGAAAACTGGCCAAGTTTGGTCGGGCAAAATATCCCGAACCTTCGGGAATGGTGAGGGTGTCGTTTTGCTGATGCACGGTGTCTCTGAGCCATGACACCGCAAGTTCACTTCCCGAAGCTTGGCTGGTTTCGATGACGTCGCCATGACGCAATCCTGCATTCCATGCTGGGCTGTCCGGCCAGCAGACCTTGACCTCCTTGCGGCCTTCTCTGCCTTTGCCGCATAGGGCGCCGCACCTTGCCAAGTCATCCTGGTGTGGTTCGAGCGTGGCTTGAATGCCCTGGTGAAGCAGGGCGTCTACCAATGCCGGCCAGGTGTCCTCGAAGCCCTCGCAAAAAGCCGTGCGCAAGTCCCTCATCTCTTGGAGGCCTTCGGGGCCTCTCTGGCTGGCTCTGCGCTCGAGGGTGGCCCAATACGTGGCTTCATCCAAGCTGCGATGTTGCGTGGGTCCAGTCATTTCTGCCAAGGCATCGACGAGCCATCCACCACCGCATTTATTCAAGGTCACATCACACAGGAAGGCCAAGACAGCCCCCTCTACATAGATGTTTCCGCGCCGGTGTGGCACGCCTATGCGGTAACCGTCGAGCCAAGTGTCAAAGCTGCTGTCGGCCACAGAGGTTTCTAGCCTTCCAGGATTCCAAAGGTGGCGGTTGAGCAGTTTCTCAAATCTCCTGAGCCAACCTTCCATTTCGATCACGCCAGATTCGAGGAGGAAGAGGTCGCCGAGATAGGTGGTCACACCCTCGGCGATGTAGCCCATTCGGCTCGGCGAAGCCTTTGAGAAATCGTAGGGCATCCACTCTGCCGGCCGCATGCGCTTGACATTCCAGGTGTGCACCAGTTCATGGCTCGCGATGTCGATGACTTCCTCCATCCCCGGAGACGGTCCTTCAGCGTCATGCGTCAACCCGTTGGCAGGTCCCCACGCAATCACGGTAGAGGCTTCGTGTTCTACGCCATGACGCGCAGCAAAATCTGGGAACAGATAGAGGAAGTGGTACTCTGGCACAGGCAACCATCCAAAGGCGGTCATCTGCGCTTCTGTGAAACTGCGGTGTGCCTCCACAAACGCAAGGCCATCAAAATGCCGCTTTCCCCAGACGTGGACGTGAAAAGTATGGCCTTGCACATCATACGTTTGATGCCAGAGGTCGGCCGCCGGTGCGGCGATCCAAGGGCTGTCCATCAGCTGCTGAGTATCGATGGCATGCAATTGCACACCGTCGGGTGCCCGGCTGGTCAATAGGGCTGTCGCAAGGGCCCAGCCTTCAGGGATATCGGGCAAGCTGACCGTGATGGGGGTGTCGTCGAGGTCGGGATGGAAGAGCAGGCAGTTGACCGGATTCACATAGAGCAGGTCATCGTCCGCCCAGGTGCTTCCAGCGTCCAGCCGGCGGGCAGTAAAACGGTACCGAACCTGGACCGCTGGCTCATCTTTACCCGTGCTGTGGCAAGTCCAGACGTGCAGGTCCTGTTTCTGCATTGGCTGCCAAGCACCGTCGTACCACTGTTCCATGCCGCGCACCCACTGGCCGAAGTCGCCCCGCTCGTAGCGGCCGGGACGCCACATGGGCAAATGAACCCGGTCCGTACCCGGAGGAAATTGCGCCTGGATGATCAGTTCATGCCGACCTGCGCGGCTGATGCTGTGGTGAATGCCGTTCATGTGGTGGTTGGCTTCAGTCGAAGAGGGCCTCGACAGGGCTGCCTGTGCATCCACTGGGGCGGGGGAAGCCCAGCAATGCCGAAAGGGTAGGGGCGATGTCCCGAATTTCGGTTCGGGCGTAGGTCCGGCCTTGTGGAATGCCGGGTCCCATGATCAGGAAAGGCACGTGGGTATCGTAGGCGTAGGGACTTCCATGACTGGTACCGGTCCGTCCGTATTCGAGAAAACCGGGCTTCAGGACAATGACGACATCACCAGATGCCTGAGCGTGCCAGCCGCGCTGAACATTGGACTCAGCCCCTTCAGTGAAGTGGCCCATCCTCAAATCTGCCGCAGTGAGGGTGCGCTGTACTTCTGGAAATTCCGCGGCCACTGCCGCTGTAAAACGGGCGGCTTCATCTGCATCGATCCCGGCTTCGCGCATGACGCTGCGGTCGAGGAAGAATTGGTCGTTGTCATACTCTCTGATTACATCGCTCCGGCCGTACTTGGCGCCCACGGCAGCGTAAACGGTCGCCTTCATGCGCTCGGGGTTCCAGTAATCCACGGGAAGGCCGCGTTGCTTTTCGAGTCCGGGCACGGTGACGCCACCGTGATCGGCGGTCAGGAATGCGGTCCACATTCCTTCGCCAACCTGGGCATCCAGGGCATCAAACAGCCGGGCCAATTCGTCGTCGAGCCGGCGGTAGAGGTCTTCGGTTTCCATGGCATGGGCCCCAAACTGATGGCCCACGTAATCGGTGCTGCTGAAAGACAGTGCCAGCACATCCGGTGTCCCGTCCGCTCCAAGCTGTTCGGCTTCGAGGGCAGCGAGGGCAAAGTCTACCAGCAAGGTGTTCCCGTGTGGGGTCCCTTTGATGATGTCCACACCGCCATTGGCCTCTGCCAGGGCGGCGAGGTCATAAGGGAAGGTGGGGCGGTCTGCACCGCGCCACTTGCCTTCGAAAGGGGTGTTGTCCGCCATGCTGCCGCTATAGGTTTCAGGGGCATCACGCAGGGACCAACCGGCATTGAGCAGTGTTTCTGCATGGTCTGCCTTGTTGAATTGTTTGACCCATTTTGGCAAGGACTCCACGTAGTGTGAACTCGTGACAAACTGTCCGTCTACGACCCAATACGCGGCGTCTGCAGCATGGCCCGCGGGCAGGATGGCCCCCCTGTCCTTCATGCTCGCTCCAATAATCTTGGGTGTGGCGCCATCGCGTCCGCTGAAGTGCAGTTTGAACTCGTCTGCCCAAGTGCTCGCTGTCATGCGTTTTGGGGACATCCGTCCTTTCTTGCCGATGTCGGTGTTGGGCATGCCCACGGGGTTGACCGTGCTGTCTTCAGCGCAGTACACTTTCCGCCCTTCGTTTCGGTCAAACCAATTGTTGCCAATGATGCCGTGGACGGCTGGAGTCGTGCCCGTGGCAATGCTCGCATGACCTGGCCCCGTGTAGGTTGGCGCATAACTGAAATGGTGGTCCATGCCGGCAAACCCTTGGTCGAAAAACCTTTTGAAACCGTCCGGGCCAAATCCGGCTGCATAGCGGGTCAAATAGTCGGCCCGCATTTGGTCGACGGTGATGGCCACGACCAGTTTGGGTGGGGTGTTTTGGGCGGTAAAACCGGCAGGCGTTTGCGACCATGCTCCTGGTTGTGCTCCAAAGAGCAGGCACAGGGAGAGCAAGGTGGCCAAGAGGACGAATCGAAGGGGCATTGCGGTCGGAATCGACCGTGAATTTAACGCCGCAACCCGCCGCTGACGAGCGCAAACACCAAGACGCACGCCAAAACGCTAATGAGCACGTTCGCCAAGGCCCATCCCCATTGGCCCGAAGCCATGAGTTTGTGGGTGTCTGCGCTGAAGGTGCTAAAGGTGCTGAAGCCCCCACAAAAGCCGACAGCGATGGCCGCTTGCAGGGTCGTGTGATCGGGCCATTTTTCTGCAAACCGGGTGGTGGCCCAAGCCAAGATGGCGGTGGCCAGAAGATTGGCCAACAGCGTCCCCATGGGAATGGCCGATTTGGCGTTCAACCAGACCCCAAAAATGTGTCGGGCCACTGCGCCCAATCCACCGCCTACAAAGATGGCCGACAAGAGGTATGGAGCCAGTGGATTCATGGGGTGGAAATGGCCGGAATAAAGCGGTGAAAAAGGGTGAAAGTGGCGAGGGCAAACCCTGCGCCGAAAAGCGCACCAAACATTATGTCGCCCGGATAATGCACGCCGAGATATATTCTCGTCCAACTTACGATTCCCGCCCAAAACCACATCCAGCGGGTCCCTGAGGACCCCAGCAGGAGCATGGTGATGGCGGCCAGTCCAAAGGTGTTGGCGGCGTGCGATGAAACAAAGCCGAAACGGCCTCCGCGGTAGGTCTTGCCTTCGGGCGATGTGTGGAGGATGAGTTGCCCGTCAAGGGCCTTGTTGTGGCTGGGCCTCAGACGTTCAAAGCCCGGTTTGAACAAGCGGCTGCTGATGGCGTCTGTTCCGGCAAACGTGGCCAGGATCACCACCATTTTCAAGGCGCCCGTGCGCCAGGAGCTTCCTTTGAAAATCCGCCAAATGACCCACAGGTACACCGGGGCGGAGCACCACGGTTGGGTGAGCCACCACGCGGCCTCAGCCAGGGCTTCAGGGGCGCCGTTGAGCCACAGGAGAAGGGCTTCATCCCAAGCCTGGAGGGTGTCGATCACTTCAGCTGTAAATGGCCTCGATCACCTCGGAATAGCGGGCCAAGATGGGCTTGCGCTTGAGCTTCAGCGTGGGGGTCAATTCGCCGCCATCAATGGTGAATGGGGCAGGCAGGACGCGGATTTTCTTGACCTTTTCCCAAGAGGCAAACGGGGCCACAAGTTCATCTACATCCTGTTGAATTCGGGCCACGATTTCAGCGTCGTTTGGAACGTCCGCTTGGGCGGGGCAGTCACGGTTGTGGCGCTTGCACCATTCTTCCAGTACGACCATGTCAGGGACGACGAGGGCAGCAGCGTGTTTGCGGCTTTCTCCGATGACCATGACCTGTTCGATGAAACGAGAAGCTTTCAGGGCGTTTTCGAGCAACTGTGGTGCGACATACTTACCGCCAGAGGTCTTGAACATCTCCTTTTTTCGGTCAGTGATCCGGAGGAACCCTTCCTCAATGACCCCAATATCACCGGTGTGGAACCAGTCGTTCTTGAGAACTTCATTGGTCTTCTCCTCGTCCTTATAGTAGCCCATCATGACTTGGGAGCCCTTGACGAGGATTTCACCGTCATCGGCGATGTTGACTTCCGTATCCGCGATCAGTTTACCCACGGTGCCGATGCGCAGCATATCCTTGGAGTTCAGTGAGTTCACGGAGACAACAGGCGAGGTTTCGGTCAGGCCATATCCCTCGTAAACGGGGATGCCCGCCCCGTTGAAGAAGCGGGCCAATCGTGGGGCGAGTGCAGCAGATCCGCAGGCGACCGCCATGATTTGGGTCAGGCCCAAGGCCTCCTTGACCTTGTCAAAGACCAGTTTCCGGGCGATGCCCAATTTCCATTCGTAGAAGCCTCCGTTACGTCCGTCAGGCTCCCACTGCAACGCGAGGTCAACCGCCCAGTTGAAGATGGCGCTTTTGACGCCACCAGCTTCGCGTCCTTTCGCCACAATGGCGTCGTGAAATTTCTCCAAAAGACGGGGCACGGCGGTAAACATGTGCGGCTTGGCCCCTGCGAGGTCATCCTTGACCGTTTCGAGGCTTTCTCCAAAGTGGATTATGGCCCCTTCATGCATGTACAGGTAGTGCAGCATGCGCTCGAAGATGTGGCAGACCGGGAGAAAGCTCAATACCCTGTAATCGGTTCTAGGCGTGCGTTCCGGAAGGCGTGGCACAGCATTCAATGCGTTCTGGGCGATGTTGTTGTGGCTCAGCATGACCCCCTTGGGTCGGCCTGTCGTACCCGAGGTGTAGATGATGGTGGCCATGTCCTCTTTCTGGACGCCGTCCCTGCGCTTGTTCAGCTCTGCCTTGAGGTCATCACCTGCAGCGCTACCCGCCTGCACGACCTCTTTCCAAGAGGTGGCACCGGGCACATCTTCAAAGGTGTAGACGGCTTCGAGTGAAGGGACTTGGTCTTTGATGGAACTGACCTTCTCAAACAACTCTGCATTGGAGACAAAGCAGAACCGCGATTCGCTGTGATTGAGGATGTACACATAGTCATCCGGCGTCATCGTCGGATATATGGGGATGTCGATGCCGCCGGCTTGCAAAGTGCCGTGATCCATGAGGTTCCATTCGCAGCGGTTGTTGTGCGAAATCAGGGCGACACGGTCTCCAGAATTGAGGCCCAAGGAGAGGAGTCCCAGGCTGACATGGTCCATTTCTTCCACGAATTGGGCCGTGGAATAGGAGATGGGCTGCCCTCCATTGGGCATGGTCATCATGACGTCAAGCGGGCCGTTGGCGAGCTGATAGCGGGGGAAATCGAATAACCGGGTAGGTCGGTTCATGATCAGTTGTGTTCGGTAGGCCCAATGTAGTGGAAGGAATTTGCACTTTCGCAGGGTGACTCCGGCTCAATCCATGGACGACCCCCGAAAGCGATGGCCTGAACTGGCTTTTCCCGCTCAGGAAATTCCTGTGCGGCAGGATGCCGGCAAGTGGCAACTGCGCTGTGTGGTGCGCAAAAAATGGGTGGCGTTGGAGCCTGAGGAATGGGTGCGCCAGCACGTGGTGCACGCCCTGGTAGACTCTGGATGGCCCTTGGGCCGCATGGTGTTGGAGTATCCCGTGCGCTTCGGTCAGGTGGCGGGGCGCATCGACATCGCCTGCATCGACCGCGATGGGCACGTGGCCTTGGCTGCGGAAGTCAAGGCGCCGCAGGTGCGGCTGGACGCAAAAGTCGCGGAACAGGTGGCGCGCTATGACCTCGCAGTGTCAGCTCCGAAGGTTATGATTACCAATGGTCTGCGCACGGCAGTCTGGGAGCGGTCTGCGGAAGGGAAACTGATTCAGGCCAAGCAATGGCCGCTTCCTTCATCTGCTTGACCGCTGGTTTTTGTGGACTACGAATGGCTTTCTGTTGGAAAGCCTTTGGAGGTCCGCACGTGCGAAGCGTGCGTGAACCGGGCGAAGGCGGTATTTTGCACCATGCAACCGAAGGACATTTTGGCCATTTCCGGAAAACCGGGGCTCTACAAAGTGCTCAATACCACCCACCGCGCCATTGTGGTGGAGAGCATTCGAGAAGGAAAGCGGAGTGCGGTGCCCTCCTCTTCACGGGTATCCAGCTTTGAAGACATCAGCATCTTTACCTACGACGAAGATTTGCCGCTCGCTGGCGTGTTGAACTCCATCCATGGGCACCTCAAGGGAGGCGATGCGCCGACCTCCAAGGAGTCCCATGAAGCATTGCGCAACTTCGTGACAGAAGTGGTTCCAGACCTGGACCAAGAGCGGGTGTACCACAGCGACCTCAAAAAGCTGTGCGCCTGGTACAATGAGCTCAACGACCTGAAAGTGTTGCCCTTCACGGATGAAGATGCCGAGGCCACTGAGGAGGCCGTGGAAGAGAAGGCTGTGGAAGCGGAGGGCCAAGCAGTGGCAGAAGAAGGGGAGGCTGTTGAGGCGGCTTCTGATGAAGACGCAGCTTCCGAAGCATGAGCATGTCCGCACAGAAAGTAGCGGTCATTGGTGCTGGTACGATGGGCAATGGGATTGCCCATGTTTTTGCCCAGTCAGGGCATCAGGTAGCCTTGGTTGACGTCAACGCAGCCGCGTTGGAGCGCGCCCAGGCCACCATTGAGCGCAACCTGGACCGGTTGGTCGCCAAGGAGCGGGTCTCGGTCGACGAAAAGGCCGCCACATTGTCACGGTTGCGCGCGACAACGGAGATGCATGGTGCCGTTGCAGATGCGGATTTGATCGTGGAAGCAGCGACGGAACGGCTTGACTTGAAATTGAAGATTTTCGAGCAGATCGACGCCTCGGCTCCCGCTCAAGCCATCCTCGCGACCAACACGTCGAGCATTTCCATAACCCGCATCGCGGCCGCCACATCGCGGCCTGACAAGGTCATCGGGATGCACTTTATGAACCCGGTGCCCATCATGAAATTGGTGGAGGTCATCCGCGGTTATGATACCAGTGATGCCACCACTGAAACCGTCGTGGCCCTGTCCAAGCAGTTGGGCAAGGTGCCAGTGGAGGTCAATGACTACCCCGGTTTTGTGGCCAACCGCATTTTGATGCCCATGATCAATGAAGCCATTTGTAGCCTGCACGAAGGTGTAGCAGGTGTGGCTGAGATTGACGAGGTGATGAAGTTGGGGATGGCCCATCCGATGGGGCCTCTGCACTTGGCGGACTTCATCGGCTTGGATGTGTGCCTCAGCATCATGCGGGTCTTACACGATGGATTTGGCCAGCCCAAATACGCCCCATGCCCACTGCTGGTCAACATGGTGACAGCAGGGAAGCTCGGCGTGAAATCCGGAGAGGGGTTCTATACCCACACCAAGGGCAGCAAGGAGATTGTTGTCGCTCCGACCTTCAGCTGAGCACAGGTGAAAGGATTCCAGCCACTCATCGAGGAAATCAAGGAGCGCCGCTTTGCACCGCTCTACTTGTTGGGGGGCGAAGAACCGTTCTACCTCGATTTGTTGTCGGACGCCATCGAGGCCCACGCTCTGGAAGAGCACGAGCGGGACTTCAACCAAACGGTGCTGTATGGCCGAGACAGCGACCTGGATCAGGTGTTGGCTGCAGCACGTCAGTTCCCCATGATGGCCGAGCGGCGGTTGGTGCTCGTCAAGGAGGCCCAAGAATTGAGAGAGTGGAAGTCCAAGGACAAGCTCGAGAAACTGGCGGCCTATGCTGACAACCCCGTCGCCTCTACAGTGCTCGTCTTGGTCCACCGCAACAAGATGCCGGATAAGCGACTGGGTGCTGTTAAGCGCATTCAGCAAGCCGGTGTGGTGTTTCAGTCTGCCAAGATCAGGGACTACAAGCTTCCAGAGTGGATTGAAGGTTATGTGCAGTCCAGAGGGCGCCGCATCAGCCCCCGCACCACGCAGGTGATGGCCGAATACCTCGGCAATGACCTCAAGAAGGTGGCTGGAGAGCTGGACAAGCTGTTCATCGCCTTGCCCGAGGGCGGGGAGGTGAGCGACGCGTTGATCGAAGAACACATCGGGATCTCCAAGGAGTACAACATCTTCGAATTGACCGGTGCACTGGCTGACAAGGACATCGGGCGTGTGACGCGGATCATCCAATACATGCGGGCCAACGAGAAATCCAATCCGGTGCCGCGGATTTTGCCGGTCTTGACCAACTATTTCGGGAGGGTGTTGAGTTTTCATCACCTGCCGAGTCACGACCCATCTGCGGTGGCCAGTGCGCTCAGGGTGCACCCTTTTGCGGCCAAGGAGTACGCGCGCGCAGCCCGCAATTATCCCGCCAGTAAAGTGGCCCGCATCTTCGGGTACCTCAGGGAGTGCGACGCCAAGTCCAAAGGGGTCGGCAACGCCACTGTATTGCCGTTTGATCTTTTGGAGGAAGCCCTTTTTAAGACCCTCCATTGACCGGGACGGTGCACTTGCGGCCCCGTAGCGAACCGATTCTTCATCCTGTTGTTGCCCAAGACATGACCACCCCAAACGATTTGTTGCTTCAGGTGCTTGCCGGCAAGGAGACGCCGCGTCCTCCGGTGTGGCTGATGCGCCAAGCTGGCCGCATATTGCCCGAATACAGGGCGGTAAGAAGCCGACTGTCCGGATTCAAGGAACTCGTGGAGACGCCTGAGTTGGCGTGTGAAGTCACCATTCAACCCGTCGACTTGTTGGGTGTGGATGCTGCGATTTTGTTTAGCGATATCCTCGTCATTCCGGAGGCCATGGGCCTGCCATATCAGCTCATCGAGAAGGTGGGGCCGCGTTTTGAGGAGACCATAAGTTGCAAGGCCGATCTCGACCGGTTGCACCCCGTGGAGCCAGAAGAGCATTTGCGCTATGTGATGGATGCCATGCGCATGACGCGGGCAGAATTGGATGGCCGGGTTCCGTTGATCGGCTTTGCTGGTGCGCCTTGGACAATTTTCTGCTACATGGTGGAAGGCGGAGGCAGCAAGGAGTGGAGCAAAGCCCGTCGCATGTTGCGGTCAGAACCCGTCCTTGCTGAGGAGTTGTTGGACCGCATCACCGAAGCGACTATTCTGTACCTCAACGCTCAGGTTGCCGCCGGTGCCCAGGTGCTCCAGCTGTTTGACAGCTGGGCAGGTGCCCTAAGTGCGGAGTTGTTCGAGCGCTACAGCATGCCGCGGCTCAAGCGCATTTGTGAAGAGGTCAAGGGTGCGCCGTTGATCGTATTTGCCAAAGGGGCCAGCTGGCAGTTGGACCGACTCGCGCAGTTGCCGTGTGCAGCGTTGGGGATTGATTGGCATACGCCCATTTCGGAAGCGCGCAAAAGGGCCCCGCGCCACGTGCTCCAAGGAAACCTCGACCCCTCAGTGCTCTACGGAACAGAGGCGGAAGTCAGGGCAGCAACACAACGAATGTTGTCGGATTTTGGGCGGGGTGGTCATGTGGCTAACTTGGGCCATGGTGTTTATCCCGACATCAACCCTGATCGCGTCAGAGATTTCATTGACGAAGTCAAGCGCAGCGGGCATTGAATAGGGAAGTACATAACACGAAACCATGCGGAAATTGATGATGACCGGCGCGTGTCTCGCGCTGTTGACCCCGGCCTTTGACGCCAACCTCCAAGCCCAGGAAGACAACCTGGTCCCCAATGGCAGTTTTGAGAAAGGCGATATAAAGCGCCTGAAAGCCTACGGCCAGCTGGAGGACATAACCACGGATTGGTTTGCCTACACAGATGCGCCTCTGGACTTGTTTTCGACGGATGTCAAGAGTGAAAAAGTCGCGGTGCCTGCCAACAGCTACGGATATGAAGACCCTTCCGATGGCAACCGCTATGCGGGATTCCGGGCTTATACCAAGTCGCCCAAGATTGCGAGAACCTATTTCCAGGTGCGCCTCTCTGAGAACCTCGAGGCCAACCAGATGTACTGCGTCAGCTTCGACATTTCCCTCAGTGACCTCTCCAAGTATGCCGTCAATGGCATCGGGGCGTATTTCTCGGACCGGAAAGAGACCCAGCCCAACCTCGGTATTGTGGACCGCGATCCCCAGGTCATGCACCGCGCAGACAACGTGATGCAGCTGATGGAAGGTTGGGAAACGGTGTGCGGCACTGTGCTCGGCACGGGACAGGAAGAGTACATGACGATTGGGGGCTTCAACGGCTCTCGCGACATCGAGGAGGTGAAGGTCAAGAAGCCCAGTTCTATTTCCGGGGTGCAGACCATGCACGCGTATTATTTCCTCGACAATGTGAAAGTGGTCCCTGTGGATGCCAAAAGCCAGTGCAACTGTTCACGCTCCTCCAATACAGCTCCTGACCTCGTATACGGTGGTCCTACATTGGGCAGCGACATCACCGGAAAGGACCTTGTCGAGCGGACTTCTGTCTACTATGCCTTTGTCAAGCGTTCTTTCACGGAGGATGGCAAGTCTGCATTGGATCGCCTTGCAGGTGTTCTGAAGAACAACCCCGGATGGACCCTTGAGGTGAGGGGGCACTGTGACAACGATGAGGTGTCCGAAGGCAAGATCAACCCGCGATTCACCGAAATGGGCCGCAAGCGTGCCGAGCAAGTCAAGCGTTATCTCACTTCACAGGGAGTGGCTGAGGGCAATATTGTGGTGACCGGATTGGAAAACACCGACCCCGCCAGCACCAAAGATTCGGACCTGGCCCGTGCCAAGAACCGCAGGGTGACTTTCCGGATCAAGTAATCCCATGCGCAAATTGCCGGCCGTAGGGTTGGTCTTGGCCTGTCTTTCCTTCGGGGCAGCAGGGCAGGTCACACCCGCTTTGTTGGACCCTTCCAGCATCGTGCGTGACGGCGGCTTCGAGGACAAGCGGTTTTGTCCGTCTGACTACAACCAACAGCGGCTGCGGACGTTGCAGCAATGGGAGCAGCCTACAGAGGGTACTCCTGATCATTTTTCGGCCTGCAGTCAGGCAGCCGGTGTTCCGAACAACCGTTTTGGCCAAGAGGCCAGCCTGGAGGGGACGTCTTTTGGAGGCTTGGTACTCTTCAGTCGCGCCAAATGGCGGTACCGAGAATATCTGTCGACAGCGCTCGAGCGGACTTTGGCGCCCGGTGAGTGGCTGTGCATCTCGTTGTGGTATTCGGCAGCCGATGAGGCTGGCGTTGTCGCCGATGGTTTGGGCGCGCTGTTGAGCGCGGAGAAGCCTACCGGTGAGCGCGATTTCATCCTCGAATACAGGCCGCAAATGGAAAATCCCGAGGGGCATTTTTTGGAGGCGACGCAAGGCTGGGTCAATTTGTCTGATGCCGTGCAGGCCGAAGGCGGTGAGCGCTGGCTGACCCTGGGCAACTTCGATCGCAAGGGAGAGACCCGTTTGGCCCTCTCCGCCAATGCGCCCAAGGATGCCACCGACTGGGCCTATGTCTACTTGGACGGTGTGGAGGTGGTGCCGATTGAATCGCCCGAGGACTGCGCCTGCTTGGTGCGCAAGATTGACGCGGACATGCAGGACCCTCCCGAGCCATTGACGCGTGTCGCCGAGTTGGAGCGTGATACGCTGCACTTTGCCTTTGACGATGCTGCCATTCGGCCCGAGGACAAGGTCAAGTTGGATCGGTGGGGACAGATGTTGCGCCGCAACAGGTTTCTTCGATTGGAAGTCCATGGCCATACCGATGCGGTCGGACCGGAAGGCTACAATGCCCAGCTTTCCGAACAGCGGGCACAGGCGGCATTTGGTTACCTGATGGACCAAGGCGTGGCGCCCGATCGGATGCGTACTGCGGCCCATGGCAGCAATGCGCCAGCGGCTTCCAATGCAGATGCCAGGGGACGGGCGCGCAACCGGCGCGTCGAGTTCCGCTTGGTGGAACAGGCATTTATAGAAGTGGAGTAGCGCGGCCCAGGCGCAGGCCCAAGCGTGTCGCCCGATCAGGCAAACGTCCGCTTCTGCGGAATGGCAAACAGCGCAATGAGCGCCATGGCAAAGAAGCCGATGAGCACAAGGATGGAATTGCGCATGCTGCCCGTCAGGCCTTCGATGTAGCCCCAGCTGAACATGCCGATGACGACCCCCAGTTTTTCGAGCACCTCATAGAAGCTGAAGTAAGACGCTGTGTCGTCCGTGTCCGGAAGCATTTTCGTGTAGGTCGAGCGGTTCAGACTCTGGGTGCCGCCCATCATGAATCCGATCATGCCGGCAGCAATGAAGAACATGATTACCTCATCGACAAGAGAATAGGCAAAAGCGCAAGTCGCTCCCCACAGGAATGTCGCGGCGATGAGGACTGGGATGTTGCCATAGCGGCGGCTGAGGCGGCTAAACAGGAAAGCCCCGGGAATGGCCACAATCTGCACGAGGATGATGGCCACAATAAGCTGATCGTCAGGCAGGTTGATTTCCTTGATTCCAAAGGAAGACGCCATGAGCATGATGGTCTGAATGGCCATGCTCATGATGAAAAAACTGAGGAGATACCGGGTCAATTGTGTCTTGCCTTTGAGGTCGAGGGCCACGCCGCGCAATTCCCGAAAACCCTGCCAAAGGAGGTTGCCATCGGGTCGTTCCTTCACCTGACCAGGCATCCGGCGGAAGGTGATCTGTGCCCAACCGGCCCACCACAGGCCAACGCCCACAAAGGCCCAGCGCGTGAGGTGATCTCCGATGCCCATGATGAGGGCCAAGCACAGGACCAGGATGATGACCGAACCAGTGAAGCCCCACGAATAGCCCTTGGCGGAGAGGAGGTCGTGTTCTTCCCGCGGCGCGATTTCGGGGAGGAAGGCGTTGTAGAATCCGAGGCTGCCCCACGCGCCGACGTTGGCCATGAAGAGGGCGGTCATGCTCCATTCGAGGTGTTGTGGGTCGAACCAAAACAGACCAATGCACCCGGTGGCGCCCATATAGCAGAAGACTTTGAGGAAGGTGAGCTTGCGTCCGAGGTAGTCCGCCATGCCCGATAGGAGGGGTGAGGCGATGATGACGATGAGGAATGAGGCGCCGAGGACGTAGCTGTAGAGCTGGGTGTTGATGAACTCCTTGCCGAGAAACATCACTTTGTCATTGACGGTGCCATCGGCGCCTTCCGTGGCCGTGATGGCGTTGTAGAAGATGGGGAAGATGGCCGTGGTGATGACCAGGAAGTAGGCGCCATTGGCCCAGTCGTACATGAGCCATCCCATGCGAATGGCCTTGTTGGAGTATTGGCGTGCCTTGCGTTGGAGTGAACCCATGCCCGACAAGATAGGGCGGGGGGCGCGGGGGACTCGCTGGGGTGGATGTTGATTGCGGGCAATCAGCGCAACAGCCCCTGTCGCTCGACTTCGTCCGCGATGTGGTCGCCAATGGCCAAGGAGGCAGTGGCCGCAGGAGAAGGGGCGTTCAAGACGTGCACACTTCGTCCCTGTGAGATGATGCGGAAATCGTCTTTGGTGTCGCCGTCGGGCCGCAACAGCAAAGCCCGCACTCCGCTGCGGCCGGGACGGAGGTCGTCCATCTCGAGCGAGGGAACGAGCCGCTGCAGCGTCTTCAGGAAAAGGCGCTTGGAGAAGGCCCGCCGGTACTCATTGATCCCAAATGACATGTTCTTGAAGAAGAGCCGCCAGGTGCCGCCGTATCCGAGGGCATCTGCGGTGTCACGCAAGCTGAAGTCCGTCTTACCGTATCCCTCGCGCTTAAAGGTGAAGACGGCGTTGGGACCGCATTCGATGTCCCCATTGGTCATCCGTGTGAAGTGGACCCCGAGGAAGGGGAACTGCGGATTGGGCACAGGATAGATGAGGTTGCGGACCTTGTATTTGGCGTGGTCCTCGAGCTCGTAGTAATCGCCGCGGAAACCGACGACCCGCTCGGGCAGGGCTACCCCATCCTTGCGGGCGAGGCGGTCGGCTTGAAGTCCAGCGCACACCACGAGCCCTTCGGCGGTGTAGTCGCCCTGCGCAGTATGGACGGTGACGCTGTTGGCGTCCTGGGTGAAGTTGCGGGCTTCCACACCGGTGAACACCGCGCTTTCGGGCTGTATGCCTCGGGCTACCTCCACCATCTTGGCTGTGGCACCCCGGAAGTCGATGATGCCCGTGCAGGGCACCCACAGGCCGCCAACGGCGCGAACGTGCGGTTCAATTTCCTTGACAGCATCTGCACCGATGCGCTCGAGGCCCTCAATTTCGTTTTGCATCCCCAAGCCGTGGATCTTCTCCAACATGGGCAGTTCGTCAGCAGTCGCAGCGGCCACTACCTTGCCGCAGACGTCGTGGTCTACGCCGTATTCTTGGGCAAACGCCACCAACTCATGGCGCCCTTTGACACAGTTGATGGCCTTGAGGCTGCCGGGTGGATAGTACAGGCCACTGTGGATGACGCCGCTGTTGTGGCCGGTCTGATGATCGCTCAGGATGTCCTCTTTTTCGAGCAGGGCGATGCGCGCTTCCGGGTGACGCCGTTGGAGCTTCAGAAATGCTGCTGCACCGACGATGCCTCCGCCGACGATGATGAGGTCAAATGTTTTGGCTGATGTCATACCGCTCAATGGGCCGCGAAGATAAACCGAGCACAAGGCGCGGAGTGGTGTTGGGGCATCAGAGGTTAACGCAGCAGATGAACGTGGCCACGGCGCTCTTGAATCAAGGGGATGCCGGTTTCATTGTATTTCCAATACAGCCGGTATCCGTAGACGCCGTCTTGGACGAAGTGGAGCCCTTCGCCTTGGAGTGTTTCGGATTGGCCCATCCACACCTGTTCGGGATCATCGGTGCGCCACACCACTTCTCCCCAGCGGTCGTAGAGTTCCAAGCTGAATTCGTCCAATTGTGGGCAGTTCGTTTCGACTTTGAGGCCGTCATTGAGGCCGTCGTTGTCCGGGGTGAACGCCGTCGGCATCCACATGTCGCATCCGCAGTATTCCTGCACCACTTCGACGACCGCCACGTCTTTGCCGCAAGCGTTTTCGGCCTCAAGCAAATAGGTGCCCGCTCCTACGGTGGGGTTGAGTCCTTCGACTGTAGGGTCGCTCCAGATCAGGGTGTACGGCAATTCGTCGATGTTGGTCCCTTCAACGGCCCTGAGTTCAGCCAAAACTTCAGTGGTTTCTCCCCAGCATATGGTGCCCGCATAGGGCGCCGCATCGACGGCGAGATTGGGCCAGACATTCACGTATACGTTGGTTGAGTCCGCGCATCCAGTCATGCTGTCCAGTACGCGCACGGTATAGTCCCCTTCGGCCTCCCAGGCATGGGCGCCCGTGGTCGTCAGGCCATTGACGCTCCACACCCACCATCCGATGGCCGGCTCCTGCTGCTCGGGCCAGGTCCATTGCACGGCGGGGTCCAGCACGCAGCGGATCACGGTGTCTTCCATTACGCCCACGGAGGGGACGGGCCACCATTCCACATCGGCACTGGCGGTCGACTCACAATTGCCCAGCGCCACGGTCACCGAGAAGGGCCCTTCGCCATCCTCAGATGCGAGCAACAAGGTGTTGCCACTCGTTCCATCCGACCAGGTGGCGCTTTCGAAATTGCCGGCCACCTCGAGGGCTATGGTTTCGCCATCGCAGGCGCCTGACGGACCGCTCAACGCATACGCGATGGGAGGGAGGGCGTTCAGCACAAAGAAGGCCGTGTTGGTGCAGCCATTGTCGGCGATGAGGTTGGCCGTGTAGGCACCGGGGCCGGCTTGGTTGAGCGCTGCAGTGCCGGTGGGCAGGATCCAGTCCGCGACTGAGGTCCCCGGCGTGGGGACAGCCGACACCAGGCCCGTCTCTCCGGAACAGAGCACGTCGGGAAAGGACTGTATGCTCGCTTCTGGTAACGGCAGGACTTCCACGGTCACCCATTCCGGTGTGCCGGGACACCCCCCTGACTCCGCCTGCACGAGGTGGCTGCCGCTGGCGTCGACGGTCAGGGAAGGCCCATAACTGTCGTTGCCATCGCTCGTCCACTGAATGTTGGCCGGAATGTCGGTGATGGCCTCGATGGTCAGCGTTTCGCCGGCGCACAGTGAAACGTCACCCGAAGGGTCGATGGTGAGGGTGGGGGAAGCCTGGTCGATGACACTGACGGTTTGCGTCTCCGTGCACGTTGCGAGTGCGGCTGTCACGGTGTAGCTGCCTCCAGCGGAGACTTCCAAGGTGGACGTTCCAGATCCATCCCACGTGATCGCGCTGGCAGGGTCAGCCTGGGCCGCGAGGGTGGCAGGCGCCCCATCGCAAATGGTGATTTCAGGTTCCGTGGAGAGGTTGGGACTGGCGAGTCCCTCTACCGAGAATGTTTCGGTCAGGGGACAGCCCCCATCAGAGGCCTCGATGGTGTAGTCTCCAGGCGCTGCCTGGAGGGTGGGGTTGTTCAGCCCAGCCCAGCTTACGTTGAGTCCCGGAGCCGTTCCGGTGATCTCCAATGGTGTGTTGGGGCAGGTGGAATATGGCGGAGGCGGATCCATGACCAAACCGGGTATGCCGCTGCTGTTGGATACGTCCAAAAAACAGAATGACTGGTTGTTGCTGGCACCGCCCGTGCTGCCGGTAAAGCCCCACCAGACCATGTTGTCCCCTGCAAAAACGTCGTTTTCAAGGTCTACAGAAACGTTCAAGCGCTCAACGTCGTCAAACTCCATGCGCAAGAACTGCGTGTCGGGGTTCCATTCGATGTGGACGGTGTGGTCTTGGCCGTCTTCGATGTTGATGCTTGTGGCACTGGCCTCCACAGGACCTGCTAGACAATTCGGGCCGTTGTGGTTGTTGGTGCCGTCACGCTGAAGGGCGACGTGGTCATAAGTAGGGTCTCCTAAGTTGCCATTGTTCCAAGTGTCGAATTCAATGACAATGCTCGGATCGAAAGTCGGGTCTATGAAGGTTCCTGTTGCCGCACTGAAATTGCCATACCCCATGTTTCCACCGGTACTCGTGGTGGCTTGATTGGCGCCCAATTGGTGCAGGACGAAGGCGATGCCGTCGGCACCACCGTTGTTGCTGCCGAGGTTGACGGTGAGGTGGAGGCAAAAGGGTTGGCTGACGTCCAGTTGCACGTTGTTCCATACTGCGCCTTGTTGCCCGGTCTGATTGGGGGTCACTTGCACACAATCGCTTCCCAGATCTTGGGCACTGCCAATCAGGGTGAATTGGCCCATCATCCAGCATGGAGAGAGTGCCAGAAAAAGGAGACTTGCGAAACTGCGCATGGGTGCAAAATAGAAAAGCCCGCATTGCGGGCTTTTCTTATTTATCGTTTGTGAAGCTTAGCCTTTGGCGGGGCTGACCTTGGCCTTCTTGTCCGTGGCTTCGCTCTTCTCTTCGGTGCGAACCATGGTCAAGTTTTGCTTGCTGGGCTCCTGACCAGACTTGGCCTTCTTGCCTTTCTTGGCCTTCTCCTTGCTGTCGGTGCTAGATGACTTGGCAGAGCAGCAGCTCTTGGCGTCAGCCTTGCCTTGGCAGCAAGAAGACTTGCTTTTGGTACATTCAGTCTTGGCCTTGCTGTCGGTACAAGAACTGCTCTGGGCGGATGCTGTGGCGCCAAACAGGAACAGTGCGCCGAGGAGGAGAATGTGCTTCATTATAATCAGTTTGTAGCAATAAAGATAAGCGACACGACTTAAACGAATGCTGACAACCGTTATTTTGTAGACGCATGGCCATCACGTCCCATACATCTGGTGCTGCCGGTTCCCCGATGGGTGCCCGGGAGCGCTTTGTTTGGCAAGCTGCCATTGCGGCGTTGCTGGTGCACGTGTTTGCCCTTTTGGCTTTGGCCGAATGGGGAGGGGTGCCGCCTTCCGGTGGCACCACATACGCAGCTGTGGACCTGGCGGACTTTGCCATGCCGGAGGAGACCAAGTCCATGGAGGAGGCCATCAGGGAGCGCATGGAGGCCCGAATGGAAGCGGCTGTCCGCAATGTCGCGGCGGATGCCAATGCTGCCCGCAGCACCGATGTGCGCAGCTCTGCGGCCGAAGCTGAGGCTTTGGCCCAAGAAGTTGAGGCCGAGCTCCGGGCCTTCGAGCAGTCAGCCTTCGATGCGTTGGCGGATGGACGTGAAAACAACAGCACAACGGGTGTCACCCCGGATGCGCGGGACGCTGCGGTCGACAATGCCTATGAAGGGTGGGATGCCCGATACGACGGACAGGTCACGGCGGAGTATGACCTCGATGGGCGCAAAGCGCTGGGGCTTGACGTCCCCGGCTACCGCTGTCGCGGCGGTGGAGTGGTGGTCATGAGCATCACAGTGGCGCCAGGGGGAGAGGTGTTGGACGCACAGGTGGTTTCAGTTTCCAATGCTGGCTCAGAAGCCATGGCCAACTGTCTTTCGGAGGAATCCCTGCGCAGCGCCCGGCGCTGTCGCTTCCAGTCCAAGGCCAACGCGCCCAAGCGACAAACGGGGGGGCTCACTTACCGATTTATCGCCCAGTAAGCCCTGCGTATTCTGCCAAGTAGGCAAAGGGGGCATTCAGGGTGCCGTCCAGCTTGGTCTCTGATGCGCGATCAAGGATGCCCTGCGCATCGCCTTCCACGACAAGGGGAATGACCTGTTCGAGCAAGGTGGCGCCAAAATCGGCGCTGGCATCTCGGGGCAATTCACAGGGCAGGCTGTCGACAGCCATCACACCGAGGCTGCCAGGAGTGCCCATGGGTACGCGTTGTTCTGCGATGGGGTCGTAACCGTACATCGGATCGGCGATGGTGCTGGGCTCCACGGTGGAGGCCACGGGGCCATCGATGTCACAGCTGATGTCGGCGACGACTGAAATCCGCCAATCCTCATCGCGGATGTCATCTCGGGTAAAGAGGAAGGGGGAGCCTTCTGCCCAGAAATGGCCGGCAATGAAGAGGTCGGTAGACCGTGCGAAGGCCATGAAGGTGCTCTCGTATTCCAAAGGGTCGTCACAGAACTCTTCAAAATCGAAGCCTCCATCTGACTTGCGCCTGTTGTAGTCCTCGAGATCGAGGTGGGTGAAAACGGGTTCGCCAAAATCCTCGCGGAGGTAGTCGATGGGATGCACCTCCCTGATCCGCATGGCTTCGAGGATTTCCCGCGCGCCATTGCCTACGCGGCCTTTTCCGGTCAAGGCGATTTTGGTGACGGGGTCCAGCTTGACTTTGGACAAATGGGACTCCATTTCGGCGCGGTCCTCGCAGTCGATGGCCCGAGGTAGCTCATAAGTGCCGTGTTGGGTGCCGTAGGTGCGGAACGCATTGTAGGTGCCGACGACGCCCGCGTAGCGTCCAAAACCGATGATGCGCCGCCCTCCTGGTCGTTTCAGCAATTCGTAATCGATGAGCCGTATCCGCTTGTCCAAACAGGCCTTCAGAAGCTTGGCATTGTATGGCTGAAGCTTGTAGGTGTGGGAGAAGAAGAAGTAGGTCTTGTTTGGAATCAATGCCTCGATGGGCACCTCCTTCACGCCAAACAACACGTCGCAATCGCTGAGGTCTTCGCTCAATTCGACACCTGCCTCCGTGTATTCTGCATCTGTGATCCTGCGCACCTCGCTCGGTTGCACCACCAATTCGATGTAAGGGAAGCGCTCCAAGGCTGTGGCGCACTGCTTTGGAGTCAACGGCACGCGCTGATCTGGCGGGACTTTTCCTTCTCTAATGATTCCTATCCTCATGTCTTCTCTCGAACGCGTGTCAATCTAGCGCGGTTGCACGTTCGCACTGGCCGAAATCAGCAAGGATTTTGCGGTTGTCAAGAATGCCCGTTGGGGAAAACTGTGCGCAGAAAATGGCTCAGGGTTGCCACCACACAGCCCAAGACCTGAAAGGTGGATGGTCCTTACACCTCACGGGTGAGTAATCTGCCTGAAGGTCAATGTGTTCCTCCAATGTGGGTCACCTTGAGTCGTGCGTGTTTTGGGTGCATTTTTGAGGCATGGATAGGAAGGGGGTGTTCTGTTTTGTGTTGATGGGCCTGATGTTGGCCACAGGATGTAAGCGATATGAGTCCGTGGTGGAGACGGGCTTGCATGTCGAGCGCATTGCGGCTTCACTCGATCCCATTCCGTCAGCGCCGGATTACGCCCGAGAGGTTCATTGGTCTGCTTTACCATGGCGTGATGACGCGGCCGATCAGTTGCCCAAGGGCAGGGCCGTGTCTGAAGGTCCCGGCACGGCCGATGTGTTTTATCTCCACCCCACGATTTTTGAGGAAGGCGCGGCCTGGAATGCGCCGCTGGACAGCGCGTTGCTCAATGCGGCGGTGGATGAATGGCCCGTTCGGCACCAAGCGGCCATTTTCAACGGAGCGGGCCGCGTGTTTGCCCCGCGCTACCGGCAGGCCCACATTCGGGTGTTCAGCGTAAAAGACAGCTTGAGCCTATCCGCCTTGCAGCTCGCATATAGTGACATTCGCGCTGCGTTTCAGCACTTTCTCGAGGAGTGGGATGAGGGACGACCCTTGATCATTGCCGCGCACAGTCAAGGCAGTTGGCATGCCCGTTGGCTGCTGCAGGAATTCTTCGATGGTCAGCCATTGCAGGCGCGCTTGGTGGCGGCCTATATCCCTGGCATGGACATCTACCCATCGGATTTCAAAGAGCTTCAGCCTTGCCAATCCGCAGTCGATCAGCAGTGCTACTGCACTTGGATGAGCTACGGCACAGGATACGTGCCTGCTTGGTTGGGCTACAAGGAGGAGCCGCCCAGCGCGATTCACCCGATCACCTGGACCACGACGCACGATGAGGCCAATGAGCGCGAGGACCACCTTGGTGCCGTGCGGGAGTCTTTCCGCCACAAGAACCCCGGCAGCATCACGGCCCGACTGCGTCCGGAGGGCGTGCTTTGGGTGGATCAACCCCATATGTTCTTGGTCGGCAGATGGCTGCACCGGGAAAACTGGCATGTGGGCGATTTCAACCTCTTTTGGGACAACATCCGCACCAATGTCCACACGCGGCTGAAGGCTGCAGATTCGAGACTCTGATTTGGGTCGTATCTATGCAGTATGCATCTCCAACGATATGATGCCCTTCTTGCAGGGGCTTTTTTTATGTGCTGTTTTTCGGTAGCCTCTGCGCAGGTGACCCTTCCCATTGACTTTGAGTCGGGCACCACTACTGCTGATTTCACTGACTTTGACGGCGGTGTTGCCGAGGTTGTGGCCAACCCTGCGCCCGACGCTGTCAACGAAAGCGCAACGGTATGCCGGCTGGTCCGTAATGGCGGTTTGCCATGGGGCGGTTCGCTGCTCCAGATGGGCGAATACTTCGACTTCTCTGAAGCGACGAGCATCCGCATGAAGGTGTGGTCACCCCGCCAAGGCGTTCGCATCAAGATGAAGCTGGAAGGTTATCTCGACACAGAAATTGACCAGTGGAACGTGACCCAAGGCGGCTGGGAGGTGATGACCTGGAACTTTGCCGGGGAGTACGCCATGACCTACGACAAGCTGGTCTTCATGTTTGACTTCGAAAACGTGGGAGATGGCTCGGACCAGTCCACGTTCTATTTCGATGACATCGAGCAGGTGGATGCCAGCGGGGGCTTGACCCAGCTTGACCTGCCCTGCACGTTTGAGGACGAGACCGTCGATCAGACGACCTACGACTTTTGGGGCAATGCTTCGCAAGTGGTGGAAGATCCCACCATGCCGGGCAACCATGTGGTTGAGGTGGTCAAGATGCCCGTCGCCGTGGGTTGGTCCGGCACCATGATCGGCACCATCGAGGGGTTTGCCAATCCGATTCCTTTCACTGAGGAAGAACAGACGATCAGCGTGCGTGTGTGGACCCCGGCTGCGGGAACCCCGATTCTGCTCAAAGCCGAGTTGGCTGGCGAAGGCATCTATTGTGAGACCATCCAGTACACAAGTCAGGAAGGGTGGGAGACGCTGGAGTTCAACTTCGGCAATGAGTTGCCCGGCGGCCCAGAGCTCGAGGTCAACTATCCCTATGACCTGCTCGTGATCTTCTTTGGCTTCGGTGACGAGGGCGTCGAGGGCGGTACGACGTACTATTTCGACGATGTCTACTTCGGCGAGGCCCCCGTGGTCAACAGCGTGGAGGCACAGAACGCATCCAACGTCACATTGTACCCCAACCCTGCAGGCCAGCACGAGGTGTTGCGCGTTGCGGGAGCGGATGCCGGTGCTCAAGCCACTGTGGTTGACGCGATGGGCCGCCAAGTATGGTCAGGCGTGTTGGCCCCCAACGGCAACCGCCTCGGCCTCCGCACAGGAAGCTACGTGGTGCGCATTCAAACCGCAGAGGGTGTGATTCGCCAACGCCTGTTGGTCCGATAATCACCGGCCCTTTCCTGCTGTATCTTCGTGAACCGCTTTGGCTTGGGCCAAGGCGGTTTGCGCTTCTGCGTGTTTTGTTCTCTGACGTCTTGCCATTGAAGTGGAAATAGCAACAATAAATGGGGCCGATTTTGGATTTGACAGCAAGTCTGAACGTCGCGGTCAGCATGCCGAGTGCGTAGGGTAGCTACTCGTTAATCAAGAAACCCAAGCCATAACTGGCAACACTTCCTACGCGCTCGCGGCCTAATCCTCTCGGAGGATTTGCCTAATTCTAGCCACCAGGTGGCAGAACGAGCTGTCCCGTCTCGTCGTTCGGATCCTATCCGCGAGGCAATGGGGCATCAGGAGAATGGATCTAGCGAAAGGGGCGTCTTGACCCTGTAGCGAAATTTTACAAGGCTAAGTCAGAGATGGGCCGTCCACGGTCAGCCTCTGGTCGAAAATCAATCGTGGACTGAGCATGGAGAACGCCGCAGGCGTTGCTTGTTTGGACCCGGGTTCGACTCCCGGCGGCTCCACTTGTGTTAAACCCGAAAAAGCTCAATTTACTGACGCTATGAGTTCTTTGAGCCTATCATGATAAGTGAGATTGCCGAAATTAATAAGGACAAGATTGGCCCTTGTTCGAGTTATTCCAGTGTACAAAATCTCCTCGAGGGCAGCTTGAAAATTTCCTTCCTCTAGAATTAAAAAGATATTTTCAGATTCCCATGTAAGCTTACTTGACCAAATCGGGGTCGATGGTGTTCGGCTTCTGTCCTTGCTGACTCCACAAGTAAAATGGAATTCAACCAAGTGCTGCGTTAAGAAAGTGGTCTTACCCTCTCAACAGGCCAGGTGTCCATGTAGCCCTCTTCCCAGTTGGCATCCAGAAGGTGAGCGGGCACCAAACAGGCGTCCAGTTCTTGACGGATGTGCAGTTCGTCCAAGTCTTGGCCGATAATGACGATTTCAGTTTTCCGATCTCCAAAATGGGAATCCCATGTCTTTTCGATGTCCATTTGGTTCTCGACGAAAGACGGGAATTGAGTCCTTGAAGAGAAAGGCATACTGCTCCACCACAACCCCGCGCTGTCCGTTCGAATCGACCCTCCGGCTTGCCCCCAAATCAAGGCTTGGTTGGGGCGCGAGGCAATCCAGAACAGCCCCTTGCTTCGGATGATGTTCGATGGGAAATTGGTATGGAAAAAATGCCAGAACCGTTCGGGATCGAAGGGCAGTTTTGTCCTGTAAACGAACGAACCAATTCCGTATTCCTCCGTCTCTGGGGTGTGTTCCTCTTTGTTCAGCTCTTCAATCCACCCCGCACTTTCCTCGGCTTCTTCAAAGTCAAACAGTCCTGTGTTCAGGATGCGCGTAGGGTCGACTTCGCTGAAGTTGGTTTCGAGGATTTGGGCACGAGGATTGAGCTTTTGAAGCGTGCCACGGAGAATACCGAGATGCTCTTCAGACACCAAATCGATTTTATTCAGAAGGATGACGTTGGCAAACTCGACCTGGTCTGTGAGCAGGTTGACGATGGTTCTGTCGTCCCCTTCAATGTCTGTGAGTTCTCGGTCCTCCAGCGTTTCCGGGCTCCCAAAGTCGTTGAAAAAGTTGGCGGCATCGACCACCGTCACCATGGTGTCCACGTAACTGAATGCACTGAGGTCAATTCCGTTGTCCTCGTCCACAAACGAAAAGGTTTGGGCCACGGGAATGGGCTCGCTGATGCCCGTGCTTTCGATGAGCAAATAATCAAATCTCTGCTCTCGAGCTAGGCGTTCGACTTCTTCCATGAGGTCCTCACGAAGCGTGCAACAAATGCATCCGTTGCTCATTTCCACAAGCTTTTCCTCGGTGCGCGACAGGACGTTTTCGCTTGCGACCAAGTTCGCGTCGACATTGACTTCACTCATGTCGTTCACGATGACCGCAACCTTGAGGTGCTGCTTGTTGTGAAGAATGTGGTTCAGCAACGTGGTCTTGCCCGCCCCGAGAAAGCCGGAGAGCACCGTGACTGGAAGTTTGTTGTCAACCTTCATGGATGTTGCATGTTGGGTTGCCACATTGGCAAAATTTCATGTTGTAGACGTGCAAGCCAATCAGGGCCGAGGCAGCTATGTATTTCAGTGCAGGAAGAAACAGTGCGTGTGCAAAGGCCTCTGCCAATACTGAACATGTCAGTACAACCCACGCTACCCAAAGGCTGCGCCAGACCCATTTTTTCGAGCTTGTTTGCATCGATCGGTACACGGCGAAGCCGGAAACGACCAAGAAGACGAAATCGACTGCGCGCCACCAAGTGGGGGCACCGCTGCAGCAAGCACTCGAACAGGCTTGAGCCACGAACAAAAACGGCGTGGCCAGACAGTGAATCATGCACAAGAAACTTGCAGCGGCACCCACTGAATCCGACTTGAAGGTGAATGATGTCATGAGATTCAAATCTGATGCGAAATTAGGGGTACAGCACATTATTGCAACCCAGTTGCGTTAATTTTGAGCCATGGGCGTTGTCAGAAAAACCAAACACCTTGAGCAGGTGCTCCGTGTGTTTCTCCAATCGAGCGATGCACTGTCTGCAGGCATGTTGCTTGACGTCTTAGACAAAGAGATCAACAAGTCCACCGTGTACCGCATGCTTGACAAACTCGAAGACGACGGTGTGATTCATTCCTTTCTGACCATGGGCCAGATTCGGTTTTATGCGTTGTGCAAGGGCTGTTCAAGTGGCCGCCATGTTGACAGCCATGCGCATTTTCAGTGCACCTCCTGCAAGCGTGTTTCCTGTTTCTCAGAGGAGATTGTCTTGCCAACCTCTGAAAGGGCGCGCATCACAAGTGCCCAGGTCCTGCTCACAGGGCAATGTGAGTCCTGCCTTTGACAGGGGAACATGTCCTTCGTTTCCATGGTCGCATCCCAAGAGGGGTCAGCGCAACAAATCGGGATTGAGGGTGTTCGGCTTCTGTCCTGCTGGGTCCACATGTAAAGTGGGCTTTACATCCTGAGCGAATTTGTAAAGGCTACTTCACCAAGTCGGGGTATAGGGTGTTCGGCTTCAGTCCTGCTGAATGCGCCTGGAGGACGGTTGCCAGAGGGAAATATTTGGAGCATTGGATCGTTGAAAGGACCATGTGGAATTCCAATTTGGTGACGGGGGGTGTTGTGCTCGCGTTTGTCGGGGTGTCGGTCTCGTGGAGTTCGTGCAACAAGGAGCCGCAGCCTGAAGGAAGAACAGCCCTCGAGCACGCCTACGAATGCGAGGCTGTGCTGGGTCCATTGCCTCGGTTTTCATGCGCGGATGCGGTGCTGGTGCCTGTGACCAAGAATGGCATCCCCCTGACGCCAGAGCAAGCAGGAGAAGGGGAGACCAACGATCCTAGCCTATGCGATTGTCCGGCGGCATTCGGCAAGGCCTGTGATCCGGGGTTCCGCGTCGGGCGATACACCGGGCTGAATCAGGATGGCACGCCCAATGAAGATGTCGTGTTTCTGACCAATTGCAGGGATGGAGGTTTGGGTGTGATTGGGTACAAATTCTCGACCGGAGAGACGTGCTTCCTACACATCAACAATGAGACGACGGGTGCGTTTGATTTGGACATCCCAAGGCCAGGTGAGGATGACTACAACAACAGTTGGCAATGGCCCAATGTGGTGGCGCACGACAACTGCCAGAACTGCCACATGGCCAGTCCCTTCTTGCATTCACCTGCCGTCGATCAGCTGAAGAATCCCGAAGACACGACAGAGCTGCTTGTGCCCATCACTGGCAACGGCCCGTATTCCATTGTAGGTGCTGAGTTTGGGCCGTTGTATGATTCAGACATCGACAATAGCTGCACCTCGTGCCACCGTCCGCAATGCACCGAGCAATGGCAGAATTACCCGCTCGACGAGCTTCAAATGCCTGCGCCGTTCACCAGTGCGACAGAATTTGACCACAGCTCCATCTCCAATGCCGACCGCCAGGCCATCCGCGATTGGTGCGCCACATTGGATTTCAACTGACGCCAGCATTGTTTGGGTTCCCTGAAACGCAATGAGGGTAACGTGATTGGGAGCGATTCAGTAGGGGTGCAAGCGGGGGTACAACAGCAAAGGCTCTTCAAAGAACCGAGTAAATACTGGCGCTTTCAGGGGGGTGTCAAATACCCCCGGCTCCACATGTAAAGTGGGCTTGACGTTTGTGAAGAGGGGAGGAACAATCAATTTGGCTTTACTTCTCTGACAATCAAATTCCTATGATTTGGCCTGAGGTGCGCGCAAATCGAGTGGATGTCAAGTGATGCGGTATTCGGTGTTGGTCTTGTCCCCGGTTTTGGAGAAGATGTCTGCGTCGACGCCTTTTTTCAAGTCACGGCTGGCGGTTGCGGTGGAGATGGATTGAAACACGGACATGTAGGCTTTTCGGCTGAATGCCGATGTCCGGTCCCACGTTTGGGTGAAGTAGGCGAGTCGCTCTTCCGAGCCCATGGTTTTGCCCTTGAAATGGAGCATGCCTCGAAGCGTTTCGTGGATGACATGCAGCATGTACTCAATGAAGGCGGTGGAATGGCCGGCCTTGTCGCTCTGTGCGAGCGCGCGGTAGTACTCGGACTGCGTGCGGTGAATCATGTTCTCGAAAGGGATGAACTCAAACAGCGGCTGCTCCTTCATCAGGATGAGGGTCTGCCACAATCGTCCCATCCTTCCATTGCCATCTGAGAAGGGGTGGATGAACTCGAACTCGTAGTGAAACACGCAGCTCTTGATGAGCCCGATTTCCCCGGACGTTTGGAGGTAGGCAAACAAGTCGTTCATCAGGTGGGGCACGTTCTTGGCGGGCGGTGCCATGTGGGCCATCCGGTCGCCAGCCATGATGCCGACCCCTTGCTTTCGGAAGCTCCCGTTGTCTGTGACCAGCCCATCCATCAGTGCTTTGTGCGCTTTCAGAAGCGACTTCACGGAGGTGGGGTCAAACGTGCCCAGCTGGTCGTAAACCTGAATGGCATTCAGCACTTCACGCACGTCTTTCACCGGGCCCACAACGCGGTTGGATTCCATCACTGTGGAGATTTGGTCTTCCGTCAAGGTGTTGCCTTCAATGCTGAGCGACGCATGAATCGTCTTGATTCTGTTTTTCTTGCGGAGCTGAGGCGAGGGCTTGTCCAAAAAATTGGCATTGATCTGCCCGACACACTCTGACACCGAAGAGACCATCTTCAAGATGTCAGGTGTGATCTCGTACGGTGGCTTCATGGCCTCAATATACTATCATTTGATAGCATCAAGCGTGTGCCTACCGGATCTCGATTGGATTTTCTTTCTAGCCTACCTGACCAAATCCGGATTGAGGGTGTTCGGCTTCTGTCCTGTTGGGTACACTTGATGATCGCCTCTTCAGGCAGCGCAAAGCGCGGATTCACGGAGCAAGCAGGCGCGTCAAGCTCGCTTGAAGGTGCATGCGAGGCGCACGTGAACAAGCCATGCGACAGCATGGCGGCCTGAAGAGCCGATTCCCTTCACGGGCAAGGGGGGAACACAGAGCGCAGGGTGAAGTATCCACCCACAGCTGTGAGGGTCAACACTTCATACAAGCTCACCCAGGCATCTCTGATGAAGAAGGAGAGATCCATGCTGTCCAGGACAATGAACACCAGGAGGGTGATCACCAGTATCAGCACGATCAATGGCCGGACATTGGATGCCAGCCAGGAGGAAGAGCTGGAATCAGCCTGCCACCTTTGGGTGATCTCATTCTCCAGCTCAGTGCGCTGGGCAATCATGATCTGCAGCTCCTCTTTGTCCTGGGGGCTCATCACCTCATCCTTCTCCAGGAGATTCTTGAGGATGCCCAGTCCACCCCGATCAGGGAGGAGGTCACAGGCAGTGTCCAGGATGTGAGGGGCTT
>JADHLY010000061.1 GCA_016780385.1 Flavobacteriales bacterium | reverse complement strand
ACCCACGCTCAGGTAAGCTGAAACTCAGCAGAAAAGTGCTTCCTCCGAAGCCAGAGTGAAACGAATGACCGAAAATTACGTTTGATAGTGAGGTTGGAATGACCAACCTCACTATCAAACACCGAACAGCACCGCCCATGAGACAGCTAAAAATCACGAAACAGGTCACCAACAGGGAGACCGCCTCACTCGACAAGTACCTGCAGGAAATCGGTCGTGTAGACCTCATTACTGCGGAGGAAGAAGTGGAATTGGCCCGACGCATCAAACAAGGCGACCAAGTCGCGTTGGAAAAGATGACCAAAGCCAATTTGCGTTTTGTGGTTTCTGTCTCCAAGCAATACCAAAACCAAGGCTTGTCCTTGCCTGACTTGATCAACGAGGGCAACCTCGGCCTGATCAAGGCTGCGCAGCGCTTCGACGAGACCCGTGGATTTAAATTCATCTCGTATGCGGTGTGGTGGATCCGTCAAAGCATCCTCCAGGCGCTGGCCGAGCAGAGCCGAATTGTGCGTTTGCCGCTCAACAAGATTGGCTCGATCAATAAAATCAACAAGGCCTTCGCCCGCCTCGAGCAAGAATTTGAGCGCCCTCCAACGCCAGCAGAACTTGCTGAAGTTCTGGACATGACCCTCGACGAAGTCAAGCAAAGCTTGAAAAACGCGGGCCGCCATGTTTCGATGGACGCCCCGTTGAAAGACGGTGACGACAGCTCCAGCACGATGTACGACGTGTTGCAGACCAACGACACCCCTTCTCCTGACACGGTGCTCATCACCGAATCCTTGCGCAAGGAGATTGAGCGCTCACTGCAAACCCTCACGAGCCGTGAGGCCGATGTGGTGCGCCTCTACTTCGGCTTGGGCGGAGAACACCCGCTCACCCTTGAAGAGATCGGCGAGCGCTTTGACTTGACCCGCGAGCGCGTGCGCCAAATCAAGGAAAAGGCCATCCGGCGTTTGAAGCACACCAGCCGGAGTAAAATCTTGAAGTCTTACTTGGGCTGATTGTTCAGGCTATCCCATAAAAAACGGCACGCCGCCGTGCGAAACGGGCCCCACAGTTGGGCCCGTTTTGCGTAGGTCGGTTTTGGTGACTCCTTGGGAATGCCAAAGGCGAGCTCCATGGCCCGGCGCACACCCAGGTCATCCACAGCAAACACATCCGGACGGCGCAACTGAAACATCAGGTGCATTTGAACCGTCCAGGCGCCTAAGCCTTTGACGCGCGTCCAAGACGCAATAATGTCTTGGTCAGAAACGTGATCTACTGCATCAAACACCTTAGGGTCGTTTAAGTAATGCCGGGCCAAATCTTGGAGATACCCGTGCTTCTGACCACTGACACCGACGCTGCGGTGCACGTCAGCGGCTGTCGAGAGCACGGCATCTGGGGAGGGAATATTGCCATGCAGACCAGTGAACCTCGTCCAAATGGTAGCGGCCGCTTTGGTACTGAGTTGCTGGCCAATGATGGCCCTGGCCAGACTTTCGTACGCCGTCCGTTTCACCTCCTCCTTGGGGTCGGGCAGGGCAGAGGCCACAGCATGAAGGTCCGGATCCACCGTTTTGAAATGCCCTCGGGCCTCTGCCCAGGTCCAAGGGACATACTGTACGTTTTCCATTGACGTTGTTGGATTGTTCACCTCCTCACTAAAGGTATGAACGGCAGCCACCGCCTTAGCTTCGCAACATGCTCCATCCCCTAGAAACAACAGCGAGTCATCCCTCCTCATGGCGCGCTACCTGCTGGACCTTGGCCCTCCTCACCGGTGCGCTTGGCCTGCTGACCCTTGTGTCTGGATGTCAAGGAGACAAGCTGTACCTCGGGGCAGACGCGCGCGTTTCATTCAGTCAAGACACGCTCTGGTTTGACACCGTGTTCACCTCGATCGGGAGCGCGACTCAAGCCCTGCGCATTGTGAACGAGAGTCCGGGAAGGATCCGGCTGGAGGACATCACATTGGAAGACGGTGTGCAGAGTGAGTTCCGCATGAATGTCGATGGTATTCCAGGGGCGAGTGTAAGCAACCTGTTCTTGGACGAAGGGGATTCGCTCTATGTTTTTGTGGAGGTTACCGTGGACCCTGAAGATGTAAACCTGCCCTTCATCGTGAAGGACCGCATACGCGTTACGGTCAATGGGTTCAGCCAATACGCCCAGTTGCTCGCTTGGGGCCAAGACGCCTTCTTTCACGGCGCGCCAGGAGGATTGTCCACGCTGCCTTGCAACGACGTATGGACTTCAGAACGCCCCCATGTCATCTATGGCGTGGTCGGAGTCGCACCGAATTGCAACTTGACCATAGAGGCAGGCAGCCGGGTCCACATTCATGCAGGTGGGGGAATCTATGTGGACCGTGGCATCCTCGAAGTCAATGGCGAAGCGGGGCAAGAAGTCATCTTCGAAGGCGACCGCCTGGAAGCCGAGTACGCGGACGTTCCGGGACAATGGGGCATTCAGGTCGACACCCTCATCCAAACAGAGGTGGGGGTGGCACAGGCCAGCATACTCGGTGGTGGACTGTGGCTGTATAGCTCGCCAGGGAGCAGCATGCGACATGCCATTCTGCGCAACGGCACCATCGGCATACAAGTGGATTCTACTGGAACCGCAGGAGGGGCGGCCTTGAATATGGAGAACTGTGTCGTCCACAACATGAGCGGCATCGGTTTGCTTGCCCAGGGCGCCCACATCGACGGCACCAACCTCTTGATGTACGATTGCGCCCAAGCCTGTGCAGCCTTGACCTTGGGCGGTCGGTATAGGTTCACCCACAGCACGTTTGCCAATTACTGGTCAGACGGCACGCGCACCACGCCCACGGTCTTGATCAACGACCATTACGAAGACTTCAATGGCAACCTTCAAATCCGGCCCCTGGTGGAAACGCAATTCCTGAACTGCATCATGTGGGGAAACAATGCGGGACTCGAGGATTTTGACGAATTGGTCGTCGACCTTGAGGGCGATGACAATGACCTGCTCATACGCGGCTGCGCTGTCGAGATGGACGATGTTGGGCCAGCCGAATGGATCGAAGAAAGCAGCCTCGATGCTGCCCCACCATTTGCGGATGTGTTCAACCGCGACTTCCACATCCTCAGTGGCAACAGCCAGTGGAATGGCGTTGGCGTGCCAGCGGGACTGCCTTTCTTGGCGACAGACCTCGATGGGCTTCCCCGTGTGGTGGGCTCCGCTCCGGACAAAGGCTGTTACGAGCGTCAGTAATCCCGGGGCCCCAAACCCCATTCACCCTTCATTGATTCCAGGATGAGCCGTCACATCCTCGATGCGTTAATGCGCCTCTTCGCCCTGATCACTTTGAGGGAGGAAGGACTCGAAAAAGGCAGGGAAGTGGTGGCCCATTTTCTGCGGAGCCGACTCTCCAAGGAGTCCGTTACCCAATGGCTTGAAGTCTTCGAGCAGCACCTCGTTCAGCAAGGCGGCTCTGTCGAAGCACGAGAAGTGGCCGGACTCAAGCGCACAGCACTCCGTTCCACCAAAGTCTTGCGGACGTGCACCGACATCAACCGGGATTTGCAGGCCAGCGAAAAGGCACTGGTGTTTTTGCGTATGCTCGAGTTTGAGCACGCCATTTTGCCCGACAGTGAGGACCAGGACACCCTGGGCAGGGAACTGATCGACCTCGTAGCTGAGGTGTTTGGGATTCGCGAAGGGGAGAAGCGGTGCTATGAAACACTGGTGTTTGACACGGACCAATGGCCGGTCATGACCCAGCGATACCACGAAGCGTTCCTCATCGGGGACCAACCGCAGCTGGGCGGTGTTGTCAAGCCCGGTTGGACCACACCTCTGGCATGCTTTCGCCATCCTGAGTCACAGGTGGTGTTTGTCCGGCCCCTCTCTGGTGGCGCCGTCCAACTCAACGGCGAACTGCTGGACCCGCAACGCACGCAGCCCTTCACGCCAGGTTCCACGTTGCGCCACCCCGGCAGTGCACCACTGCACTTCGTCGACATCCAGCGCTCCTTCATGGAGGAGGAGAACATCCCCGAGCTGACGCTCGAGGTCAACGAGGTCAGCCATTGGTTCCAATATCCCGACAACCAGGCCCTGCATCCTTTCCGTGCCCGGGTTCGTTCCGGAATGCTGGTTGGCGTCATGGGCGCCAGTGGCTCGGGTAAATCAACGCTGCTTCACCTTCTGGCCGGGGCAGAGCGCCCATCCTTCGGCACCATCACCATTGATGGAATCCCGGTCACAGAGGATGCAGCCCGTTCGTGGATTGGCTTGGTCCCACAAGAGGACCACTTGCTTCCTGAGCTGACCGTCGGGGAAAACCTCTACTATGCAGCCCGCCTGGCCTTTGGACACGACAGCAAGCCGCAGAGCGAAGCACGGGTCAAAGCCTGCCTCAAACAACTCGGCTTGTTGGGCGCAAAGGACCTTCCGGTAGGGGATGCCCTGAACAAGACCATCAGCGGCGGCCAGCGCAAGCGGCTCAACATCGCCATGGAGCTCATCCGGGACCCCAAGGTGCTCATGGTCGACGAGCCGACGAGTGGGCTTAGTAGCAAGGATTCTGAATTGCTGATGGACCTGCTCAAGCAGATGACCTACAACGGAACATTGGTCATTGCGGTCATCCACCAACCCAGCGGGGACATTTTCCGGAGTTTCGATGCCCTGTGGGTGTTGGACCACGGAGGCTATCCGGTCTTTACCGGAAGGCCGCTGGATGCTTTGACGCATTTCCGGAGTATCGTCAACCATTTCGACGCAGACCAAGTGGCGTGCAGTTTGTGCGGCCATGTCAACCCCGAGCAAATCTTTGACATCATCGATGTTCCTGTGCTCGACGGCCGGGGCAAATCAACTGGGCAGCGCCGCATCAGTCCCAAGGAGTGGAACGACTTCTACAACGTGCTCCTCGTCCCCAGGGTGGAGGCTGAAATGGCCGCCACCGTCCAAGAGCGGGACGGTCACGTTCAACCCGCTGGCCAACGACCACCGCGTTGGGTCGACCAGTGGGCCATTCAATCGGCCCGCGACGTGGTCCGCAAATGGAAGAACCGTCAATATCTATTAATCAACTTATTAGAAGCCCCTATTCTCGGGGTGGTCTTGGCGTTCATACTTCGGTCCGCAAATGGCGGCCATTACACTTATGGTTCGGCGTCAAACATTCCACACTTCCTTTTCATTGCGGTCATCGTCGCCATCTTCATGGGACTGACAGTGAGTGCAGAGGAATTGTTCCGGGACAAGCTCATGCGGAAGCGTGAACAGCACCTCCGGCTCAGCTGGGCGTCATACCTCTCTGCAAAGTGTGGCGTGCTGTTTGGCATCAGTGCCATCCAAACCCTGCTGTTCGCCGCAGTATCCCATCCCATTCTGGGCCTGCCCGGTCAGTTCGTGGCGTACTGGTTCACCCTGTTTTCAGTAGCAGCCTGCGCCAACCTCTTTGGCCTGATCATCTCTCTGCTGTTCAACAGTGTGCGTGTTATCTATCTGGCCATCCCTTTGTTTATCATTCCGCAGTTAATGCTGGGTGGTGCAATCGTGACCTTTGATGAGCTTCACCCGAGTATCGCACGGCCCACAAGTGCTTCGCCAATAGGTCAACTCATGATCAGTCGGTGGGGTTTTGAAACCCTGACTACCATGTACGCGGCCGAAAATGAGTATACATCAGCGTTGTATGACGCCGACCAGGCCTTGAGTATGGCTGCCTATTATCGAGACCGTTGGTCGCCAGAAATACAGCGCCTTTTGGAAAGCGCCCACGAAGGGGACAGGCAAGCCTTGAAGACGGTGGCCGCAGAATGGAAACCCTTGTTCGACCGAGGCGAGATGGCCACTTCAGCCAACTTTTCTGATGGATTGGATGCCACGGAGTACGCAGCATTGACTGCTGAACTTACTTCCTTTAGGGAGGGTCAACGGCTGGCTTGGCGCACAGCCAAACAAGACAAGGACCTTCAGCTATCTGCGTTGGGATGGGACGATCCAGCGTCAGGCAAGGCGGCCAAAGAGGCCGCATTCAATGAAGTGCTACACGATTGGACCACACAGGGTCAGACGCTTTCCAAGGGACTGGAGCTATACAGGAACCGCATTTACAACACACGGGACGCCTTGTATGCCGAAGCCGCAGCACCCGGCGCAGGCACATTTCATGCTGCTCAATCTAAATGGGGGGACCGACGTGTCCCGAAGCGATGGAGCAATTGGCTCGTATTGTGGGCTGCAACCTTCACGTTGACCGCTTTGCTGGCCCTCAAGGAAACTTTCAGGCTTCCGGGTCGACCTCGACAAACTTGAAGGGAACGCTCACAATGTGATCGTAATCTTCACCGGCTTCGAGCATGTCTTCGTCGTCGGCGTCGAAATACCACTGAACCTCCAAGGCTTCGCTGTTTTCGAGGCGCTTGAAGAGATCCAACAAGCATTTGCTGCTGCTCGTATTGAAATATTCAAGCTGTACCTGGACCACCAATTTGAAGTCGACAGGAATGCCCTGGGCCCACTCTAAAACGGGACGGTAGAAGTCTACCGCATTTTCAGGGATGGAACGGCCTGAAAGGACAAGGCGCTGTTCCTCCTCATAAAAAGTGATCTCCGGCGTCTTGGCTGTGGCTGCGATGTGAAGAGGTCCCATGGGTCCAATTTAATCAACTCCCGCAAGCGACATCCACCGAAAAAAACAAGTTGGGTCCGGTGTTGCCGTGGATAATGCGCATGAAGGGCGGCTTTACAGCGGTTCGGGCCAGAGAAATCCAGCCTAAACCCGCTCCACCACGGGGAGTACGTCCGCCTTCTTCCAGGCATTTCCTGTACAGTTCACGCCAGTCAATCCCCGCTTCTGACCGCGTGGACATGGCGAGTTCTTGCAGCGGACCATATTGTTGAATCCAGCTTGCCACTTCCGCGGTCTCCTTGGGCCGGATGGCATTCAGGCTGCGGATTTTGAATTGGGGTTGTCCCAACATGGTGCGACCGAGAAGGGTAAACCGCGCCTCTTTCTCAGGATCGGCGTGACGCTCGAGGTTTTGGATGCACTCGATGACCGAGCGGAAAGCCCGTCGGTCTTCCATGCGCTGCACCATCAATGATTCAAGATGTGACAGCAGCTTGTCGAGGTTCTCGGTAGACGGCAACGCACAAAAGTCCGCGAGCGTAGACCAACGGTCGGCCGCACAGTGGACGCGTGTATGGGGGGCATCGTTCAACAACATCGAGCAGGTCTCGTGAATCCCTCCTCTTACGGGAGAAGACCCTATGAGGTTGCCACAATCAAAGGAATTATCTTGCCACGCCATTATGCCCCCCGCACCATTATGCCCCCCGCACGCGCACCCCAACCTTGGTTTGAGGAGTGGTTTGACGACCCCCACTATCACCAGCTCTACGGCCACCGCAGCCAGGCAGAGGCCAAGCTGTTCGTCGAGGCCATGCACAAGCATTGGAATTGGGAGGGCCTTTCCTGGTTGGACTTGGCTTGTGGGAAAGGGCGTCATGCAAAGGCAGCAGCAGATCTGGG
>JADHLY010000060.1 GCA_016780385.1 Flavobacteriales bacterium | reverse complement strand
CCCCATGATGGCCACCATCTCGCCCTGAGCAATGTTGAGGTCAATCCCCTTCAGGACGGGCAGCGACCCTCCGGCCAGCGGATAAGATTTCTCGATTCCACGCAACGCGAGCATGCCGCGAAGGTACGGAGCGCCCCGCCCCCCAAAACGCCACCCTCGCCCACATCTTAAATCTTGGATTTCGCCCTTTCGGTCGAAATCCGGCATGTGCTGCCCGTCGGCCTGCGGCCTCCAAAGTTTCAAAGTGTCAACCCTCCTTCGCTCCGCTCAGTCGGCATCCCTAAGACACCTAACCGAGAATCCATCCCGTGGATTGACGTAGAACCGGTAGATGCCTGGATTGTAGTCGAACAAGTACCGGTACCAAGCATTGCCGCCACTGGGCGAAGAACTCCACCAGCTGCCGAAGAGCCCGGCAACGTTGAAGGGGCCATTGTAGCTGGTGCGGCTGCCGCCCGGAAGGGCCGAAAACCCAAAGTCGTCAGTACCGTTGCCAGAACTCCAAGCTGAGGTCGACTTCAAGGCCGTGCCCTCGGTTCCGTTAAAACCTTGAGCTGTGATGTAGTCTTCCAATGCCGTCCACTCTCCATCGGTCGGGACGTGCCAGCCGTTCGGACACAGGCCGCTCGCATTGTCCACGGCATACCAGTTGTACAGCAGGCCATATCCATAATTTACAACGGGATTATTGTCATAATGGCAACGCGCACCTGTGCTCAATGCCCCCCAATCCGAAGAGCCAATCACCTCAGGAATGCTGCTGTCGTCCGCATACACCGTCGTGCGAAGGTTTTCCGCAAACCAGCACTGGTCACCGATGGAAACCCCTTTGTAGCGGTATCCATCCATCTCCACGCCGGCAAGGCAAGACAGTGAGTCAATTTGAGCCTGCTGGGTAAGGACTTCAGCAGCAAGGTCCTGGATGTTGAAGACGTCACAGTCTTCTTGGGCAATGAGGGCAGCCGACGCCATGAGCATCGACAATGAAAGAAAATGGCGCATTTGGTTTGGTTCAAGCAGCGGCATGGTCAAGATGAACAGACCCCAGGCTAAAAAAAAAAAAATAAAAAGCCGTTCCAGCCAATTTTTATGTTGGCCGTTTTGTGGACGTGGTCATTTTTCTTGTCGGACTACCGTGCGATCAACGACGCCGCTGAGCGCATGCGCGAAGACTGCTCTACGTCGCCTTGTTGGGGAGGTACGGATTGCCTGAAACGGTCCAAATGCTGCTGCTGCTGATCGGAAAGGCCCGGGTTGGGCCGGAAGTGCAAGGCCTGACTGGCAGTCAGCAGCTCGCAGCCCAAGATCTCTCGGGTGCCGGCGAGAACGGCGAGGAGTTGGAGGCCGGCGTTGGCGCCCATGCTCACATGATCCTCCTGGCCGTTGCTGCTGTCGATGGTGTCGACGCTGGCTGGCATGGCGCGCATCTTGTTGCGGGCGACGATGCTCGCGGCGGTGTACTGCACGATCATGAGGCCGCTGTCGAGACCGGGGTCGGTGGCGAGGAAAGGCGGCAGGCCGCGGGTGCCGCTGAGGAGTTTGAAGATGCGACGCTCGGACATGGTGCCCAGCTCGCTGGCCGCCACCTTGAGGTGGTCGAGGACGAACGCCAAGGGCTCGCCGTGGAAATTGCCGGCGCTGATGACCTCCCCGGTGTCCGGCAGCAGGATGGGGTTGTCGGTAACCGCAGTGGCCTCCCCCTCCAGGGTCTCGATGCCCCGGTCGATGGCGGTGCGGACGGCGCCGTAAACCTGAGGGATACAGCGGAAACTGTAAGGGTCCTGCACCCATTCGTGGGTCTCGCGCAAGAAGGCCGCGCCTTCGAGCCAACGGCGCATCTCGCCTGCGCTGGCTTGCTGGCCGGCGTGCTGGCGGAGGTCGTGGACCGCCGGGTGGAACGGGGCGTCCAGCCCTTCGAAGGCGGCGAGGCTCAAGCTGGCAATGCCGTGGGCCTCGGTCCAAAGGTGCTCGAGCTCCTGCAGACTGTGGGCCAACAGCGCAGACATCATTTGGGTGCCGTTGATGAGGGCAAGGCCTTCTTTGGGGCCCAATGCGATGGGGCTCCACCCCTTCTCCCGCAGGACGTCCCCCGCCGGGCGCGTGACCCATTGGCCTTGGGCGTTGCGCTGCATCAGCTCTCCCTCGCCCAACAAGGGGAGGCACATGTGGCTGAGCGGTGCCAGGTCGCCGCTCGCCCCCAGCGAGCCTTGGCGCGGGACGACCGGCATCAGGCCCTCGTTGAAGAAGTCCACGAGGCGGTCCACCGTCTGGGGCTGGACGCCGCTGTGGCCGCGGATCAGGCCGCAGACCTTGAAGAGGAGCATCCACCGGACAATCTCCGGCGGCAGCGGTTCACCCAGGCCGGCGGCATGGCTGCGAAGGATGTTTTCCTGGAGCTGGTGCAGTTGATCGGCACCCACACGGACGTTGGCGAGTTGACCGAAACCCGTGTTGACCCCATACACCGTCTTGCCAGAGGCCACCACTTCCAGCAGGAATTCGTGGGCGCGTGCCACGTTGGCTCGCGCTGCATCAGAAAGGGTGAGGCGCTTTGCCGCATAAAGGGCTTGCAAGTTTGGCCAACTTTGGGGGCCGGGTTCGAGGCGATGGTCCATGGCGGTCACGAATTTACCCGAAGAGCGGACTATCTTGCCCATCCCAATCCGAATACCGGAACATGCGATTCATATTGACCCTCTGCCTCACGGCAGTCATTGGCGCAGCTGCAGCACAGCGGGCGCCCATCAAGTTTGAGGAGTACGACCTCGAAAATGGACTTCACATCATCCTCCACGAAGACCACACCGCTCCAGTAGCCATGGTCTCCGTGATGTACCACGTCGGCTCCAAGAACGAAAACCCAGAACGCACGGGCATGGCCCACTTCTTCGAGCACCTGCTCTTTGAAGGCTCTGCCAACATCGGACGTGGCGAGTTCTTCAAATACATCCAGAATGCAGGAGGACAGAACAATGCCAACACCTCCAACGACCGGACCTTCTATTATGAGGTGTTGCCTTCTAACCAACTTGAATTGGGACTGTGGCTCGAATCCGAGCGCATGCTTCATGCCCGGGTAGAAAAAGAAGGCATCGAGACCCAACGTGAAGTGGTGAAGGAAGAACGCCGACAGCGGGTGGACAACCAACCCTATGGCAACCTCATCGAAGAGACCATGAAGCGGGCTTACCAGGAGCATCCCTATCAGTGGCCCGTCATTGGGTCCATGGCCCACCTCAATGCCGCTGAAGACGAGGAATTCACGGCATTCTACAAGACATTCTACGTGCCCAACAATGCAGTGCTGTCCATCGCAGGTGACTTCGACCGGAAAGCACTCAAAGCACAAATCGAGGCGTACTTCGGCCCGATCCCCCGTGGCACCAAGGACATTCCACGTCCCAACATCGACGAGCCAGTCAAAACCACGGAAGTGCGCGACACCATTTGGGGTGACGACCAGCTCCCCTTGGTATTGATGGCCTACCCCATCCCTGCCGAAGGCACGCCGGATTATTATGCTGTGGACTTGCTGAATACAGCCCTCAGCGGTGGCCAATCCAGCCGGCTCAACCGCGCCGTGGTTGATGAACAGGAGCTCGCGGTATTCTGTGGCGCCTTCAGCTTTGGCCTCGAAGACCCCGGCCAGACCATCGCTTACGCGGTGGCCAACATCGGCACAGACCCAGCAGAAGTAGAAACCGCGATGATGACCGAAATCGACAAGGTCAAGGCCATGGGCATCACTGATGCGGAGCTGGAAAAACTCAAGAACCAAGTCGAAAGCAGCTTCGTGCAGGGCAACAGCACCATGCGCGGCATCGCTGAATCGCTCGCCAACTATCACATGTATTACGGCGACGCCAACCTCATCAACAACGAAATCGACCGCTACATGGCGGTCACGGCCGAAGACATCCAAGCGGCCGCCGTCAAGTACTACAACCACGACAGCCGTGTCGTGCTTTACTTCATGAACGAGAACGCACAATGAACCGTTTTACTTCCCTCCTGGTCGCTGTCGCAGCCCTCGTTCCTTCGGTGCTGAGCGCACAAGTTGACCGTTCACAAGCACCTGAGCCCGGTCCCGCTCCCGAAATCGTCTTGGGCGATTACACCGTGGACAAGCTCGAAAATGGTCTGACCTTAATTGTGGTCGAAAACCACAAACTCCCTCGGGTCAGCTATCGCTTGACCTTGGATGTGGACCCCATCTTCGAAGGCGCCCGCGCAGGATATACCTCCATGGCCGGATCGCTCATGCGGGCGGGTACCGCCAACCGGACCAAGGCCGAAATTGACGAAGCGGTGGACCGCGTCGGTGCGAGCTTTGGGACTTCCGGGTTTGGCATGAATGGCCGCTGTCTCGTGCAGCACAGTGAGACCTTGCTCGAGATCATGTCCGACGTGCTCATGAACCCCACCTTTCCGGAAGCAGAATTGGAAAAGGAGCGCAAGCAGACCCTCAGTGGGTTTGCGAGCAGCGCCACTGACGCCAACCAGATTTCAGGTCGACTCTCACGTGCCATGACCTATGGCCTGTCCCATCCATATGGTGAAAGCTCCAATGAGACCACTGTGAAGGCCATCACCCGCAGTGACCTGCTGGAACATTACGCCTCCATCTGGAAGCCCAACGTGGCCTACCTCGTAGTGGTCGGTGACATCACCCCTGCTCAAGCCAAAAAGCAAGCGGAACAGTACTTTGGTGAATGGCGTCCTGCTGAGGTTCAAGCCCAGCGCTATGCGCGTCCCATCCCTCCCAAAGGAAACCGCGTCTGCTTTGCACCGGTTCCAGGTGCCGTACAAAGCGTGATTGACATCACCTTCCCCGTCTACCTCAAGCCAGGCCACCCCGATGTGGTCGCTGTAAGCGTCATGAACACCATGCTCGGTGGATTCTTTGGCAGCCGCCTGAACCAGAACCTCCGCGAAGACAAGGCGTACACCTATGGTGCGCGCAGCTCACTCGGCCCCGATGAGCTCGTGGGCCGGTTCAGCGCCCAGGCCAGCGTGCGCAATGAGGTCACCGACAGTTCACTCGTCGAGTTCCTTTCCGAAATCCGGACCATGGTGGAGACCCCAGCCTCTGACAGCACACTGCAGTTCGTCAAGAACTACCTCAACGGCAGCTTTGCGTTGTCGCTCGAGCGTCCGGAGACCATTGCCCGCTTCGCCCTGAACATCGAGCGCTACGGATATCCAGCGGACTACTATGCCACTTACCTGGCCCGGCTCGAAGCGGTCACCACGGAGGACGTGCAGCGCGTGGCGCGCACCTACTTGCGTCCTGACAACATGAACATCACGATTGCCGGAAACCGCGACATCGCGGATGGGTTGGCGCAGTTTACCGCTTCAGGACAGGTCGAATTCTTCGACCCCTTCGGAGAACCCCTCAAGGATTTGGACCCTGCACCAGAAGGCATGACCGCCTTGGACGTGTTCAACGCCTACTATGAGGCCCGCGGTGGCGTCAGCAAACTGGAAAAGGTGAAAAGCGTCAAGACCAAGGGTTCCATGGCTGCTGGGCCGATGCAGTTGGAGGTCGTAGAAGCCTACAACAATGGCGGCGCGGGCTTCACCCGCATCAGTGCAGGAGGCAATGTGATGCAAGAAACCAGGTTCAATGGTACCAAGGGCAGCGAAACGGCCATGGGACAGGTACAAGCCATGGATGAAAAAGGCGTCATGGGTGCCAAGCGCAACCATGATCTGCTCAGCCTCCTTCACTTGGCGGACTATGGCATGACCGCAGAATTGCTCGGTATCGAATCCATCAATGAGGTGCCCCACTATCTCGTAGAAATCCGCCAAGACGGCACAGTCGCCGAAACACATTGGTTTGATGTGAGCACCGGATTGCGGAAGCGCACAGTTCGCTCTGAAAGCTCCCCACGCGGTGACATGACCATCACCTTGGATTACAGCGGCACCACTGAGGCCAAAGGCATTTTGTTTGACAGCGAGATGACCATGAAGACCGGTGGTCAAGAGATGAAAATGACGATCACAGAAGTGGACATCAACAGCAAGTTGAACTCCGCGGATTACGCTGTGGACTGACGGCCAGTGGAGCACGCGCCCCTCATTCAACTCTCAGAAGCCGACCTGCACCAGGAAGAGCACGTCGTGCTGCGCGGTGTGGAATTGGAAGCGCGTGCCGGTGAATTTATCTACCTGATTGGCCGCACTGGGTCGGGCAAGAGCAGCCTGCTCAAGACCCTCTATGGCGAACTCCCGTTGACCTCTGGCACAGGAGTGGTTTGCGGCATGGATTTGCGCGCACTCAAACAGCGAAAAGTCCACTTGCTTCGGCGCAAGCTGGGCATCGTTTTTCAGGATTTCGAACTGCTGACCGACCGGACGGCAGAGCAAAACCTGCAGTTCGTTCTGAAGGTGACAGACTGGAAAGATGCCGCTGATAGGGAACGCAGAATCGCAGAAGTGCTCGAAGCCGTTGGCCTGGAAAACAAAGGATACAAAAGGCCCTTGGAGCTGAGTGGTGGCGAACGACAAAGGCTCGCCATCGCCAGGGCCCTTCTCAATGCACCCGACCTCATTCTCGCGGATGAACCTACCGGAAACCTCGACCCGGAGACGGCAGAGGGCATTCTGACCCTCCTGCACAATTTGGCGCGAGAAGGGCGTTGTATCCTCATGGCCACACACAACCACGACATCTTGAAGCGGCATCCGGGACGCGTTCTCCGCTGCCAAAACGGGAAACTGGAAGAAATCAAAGCGGCAACCGCTCCCCAAGCATGAGCGACGGCCCCCAACTGACGTTGGCCATCCCCGTGCGGGACGATGGCCATGAGCACCTCTTGCGACGAACGCTCGACAGCATACATCAGGTGCTGTACGAAGCGGACATCGAAGTGCTCGTCCAGGTCGGAAAAACGGCCCCCAAAATCAAGGCGCTCACAGCGGCACACCCCGCTGCACCACGCCATTTCCAAGCAGACGACACCGGCATTTATGACGCCATGAACCGTCTGATTGAGCACGCTACAGGCGAGCGCATCCTCTTTCTCGGCGCAGGCGACATTCCCCTCGCCGGACTGTCCCGCGCATTGGACCGTTGGAACACGGTCGATGAATCGCTGGAGCTGGGCGGCGTCCGCATCCCCAATGCTGAGCTGCGGGTGCCCCGACACTACAGCCCCCGATGGGACAAGGGACTGAGGTGGCGCAATGTCTGTCACCACCAGGGCATCGCTTACCCCCTTTCTCTGCTGCGCACACTGGGTGGTTTCCCCACGGAGTATGCCGTACTCGGCGATTACGCGCTGAACCTGGAAATGTGGCAAGAAGGGATCAAAGCCCGGTGGACCCAGCGCGAAGATTGGGTCAGTGCTGCTCCGGGCGGGGTGTCGCGGAACTTCAATGCGGCGCTGTACGCCGAGGAAAGAGAAATGAAAGCACGCATTTTGCGACCAGGCCTGGCCAAGTGGTCCCAGCCCCTGTGGATCCGATTGAAGTCCCGCTGGAAGTCCGGGGCTTAATCCAAGGCATGCAGCGCCCGGAGCAGTACCACTTCGTATGCCCCCCAATGGTGACGGGCCGCCACCGCTCTTAAATGTGACCGTTCTGGTTTTTCGCGCAAAAGACGCTGAACGGCCTCTGCGATGGAATACGCGATTTTTTCGTCGTCATCGGCATGTGCTGCGACCGCGCCGATTTTTTCGGATTTGACCAACTTGCCTGCCACAGGTAAATCTGTGCACACCACAGGAATTTCTGCATGCAGGTAATCAAACAATTTGTTGGGTAGACTAAATTTAAAGTTGCCGACGGTTGAACGATCGAGGGACAAACCGATGTC
>JADHLY010000059.1 GCA_016780385.1 Flavobacteriales bacterium | reverse complement strand
GGGTGCACACATCAATCCAATCAGGCGAGCATTGCGGTGTCGGATCAGCAGGACCCACTGCCGCCACAGATGGTGGCCATCGATGTGGATTCGCTCACCGGGCTCGCCGAGATTTCCTGGGAGTCCAGTTTGGCGCCGGATGTGGCGGGGTATATCGTCTACGGCTGCTCGGGATCCATTGAAACGGTATTGACGACCATCGAGGACCCCAATGTTCTGAGTTGGACCAACCCAATCAGTGCAGCCGGTCAGAACATCGAGTACTACAATGTCGCGGCCTTCGACAGTTGTTATGTCGGTGGGTTGCCGGATCCCGGTCCAGCCAACCCGGCGTGTGCCCCTTCGATGTACCTCGATGTCGATTGGGCTGAGTGCACGAGTCAGGCCGACCTGCAGTGGTCCCCCGTTGTGCACTGGCCCGGTGGTGTGGAACGCTATGAGGTCTGGGCGACAGAATTGGACTTGGACGGTGTGCAGGGCGGGCCGCAGCTCCTCGGCGAGGTCCCCGGTAGCCTCAACTTCTTTCTGCACACAGGGGCCAACATCGGCAGTCTATACCGCTACAGGGTCGTGGCGCACGCCGCATTGCAGGATTGGACGCAGTTCTCCAACACGGCCGAAAACCTCTTCACTTACCCCGGCGGTCCGGAATGGATGCGCTGGTTGGAAGCGAGCATTGTGACCGACTCGGTGGCGGTGTTGAGGGTGGAAGTCGATGCCACGGCGACCGATCCGCACGCCTATGAGATTTGGCGCAATGAGCCCTACGACGACGATTTTGAGTTCGTCAACAGCGTGTACTCGGCGGGTGGCGTGATTCAGATGCTTGACAGCACCATTGAAGGGCAAGTTGGGCAGTACAAATACTATGTCAAGGTCGTCAATGCATGCGGGGACAGTGTCCTCGGTTCGCCAGTAGCGGAGACGATATTCCTCAACGGAACGGTGCTCGAAGACCGCCTTTCGACCGCATTGGCGTGGACGCCGTTTGAGGGGTGGGAGGTGCCGCGAAACCGACAAGTGCTGTTGCGCGGCATCCAATTGGGCGGTGTCCTGGAGGAGATTGAAGACTTCGGGGCGTTTGACTTTTCCTATGACGACGAGCTGGAGGACCTGATTGGCACGCCGGGTGAGTTTTGTTACCGGGTGCGGGCCGAGCAAGGCGACAGTGGGTGGGCGTCGACTTCCAATGAGGTGTGCTTGACATTGCCGCCGGTGGTGTGGATTCCCAATGCGCTGGTGCAGAATGGATTCAACGACACTTGGAAGCCTTCTGTCGCTTTTGCCGATGTGACTGAGTACCGATTGGATGTCTTTTCCCGGTGGGGCGACCTGATCTGGGAGACGGAAGACCCGGCCTCCGCTTGGGACGGCACAAAAGACGGAGAGTGGTTGCCTGAGGCATTCTACCCCTACACTTTGCGCATCCAAGACGGTGCCGGTCGTGTGGTGACGCGAATGGGCCACGTTCAGGTCGTGCGCAGGCCGTGAAAAACAGGGGGCTGAAGTCCCTTGAAACCACAGAGATGTGGACTATTTTCGCCGGAATATCCGGACGCGTCACCTCTGCCCATGCCCACTGATTATCCCCAGCCCAAGTTCACCGGAGATGGACTCACATATGATGATGTCCTCCTCGTCCCTGCGTACAGCGAAGTCTTGCCGAGGGACGCCAATTTGCGCAGCCGTTTTTCCCGGAACATCGTCCTCAATGTGCCGGTGGTTTCCGCGGCGATGGATACGGTGACAGAAGCCAACATGGCCATCGCCATGGCCCGCCAAGGCGGCATAGGGGTGATCCACAAGAACATGACGATTGCCGCTCAGGCGGCGCTGGTCCGCAAGGTTAAGCGGAGCGAAAGCGGCATGATCCAAGACCCCATCACCCTCCCGGTCGATGCGGTTGTGGGGGATGCACACCACATCATGTCGGAGCACCGCATTGGCGGAATCCCTGTGGTGGATGAAGCGGGCTATCTCAAGGGGATTGTGACCAACCGCGACCTGCGCTTTGAGCACGATGCGAAGCGGCCCATCGAGGAGGTGATGACCTCTGAGAACCTCGTGACCACCCCCAACGGAACGGACCTCAAGCGGGCGGAGGAGATCCTCAAAGACAACAAGATTGAAAAGCTGCCCGTCGTAGACGCGGCCGGTAAGCTGGTGGGCCTGATCACCTACCGCGACATCATCAAATTGCAGGAGTTTCCGAACGCCTGCAAGGACCAGTACGGTCGCTTGCGCACTGCCGCGGCAGTGGGGGTGACCCCTGATACCATGGAGCGCGTGGAGGCTTTGGTCGGTGCGGAAGTCGATGCGTTGATCATCGATACGGCCCACGGCCACAGCGCGGGTGTGATCGCCATGCTCGGCAAGGTCAAGAAGGCGTTTCCCGATACGGACATCGTATGTGGCAACATTGCTACGGCGGCTGCGGCCAAGGCACTGGTCGAAGCCGGTGCAGACGGCGTGAAAGTGGGCATTGGCCCAGGCTCTATTTGCACGACGCGGGTCATTGCCGGTGTCGGTGTGCCCCAGTTGGGCGCCGTGATGGATGTGGCTGAGGCCTTGGCGGGTACGGATGTGCCGCTCATCGCGGACGGCGGCATCCGCTACACGGGCGACATCGCCAAGGCGTTGGCCGGCGGTGGCCACAGCGTCATGATCGGCAGCATGTTGGCGGGCACGGAGGAGAGCCCCGGTGAGACCATCATTTATGAGGGCCGCCGGTTCAAGAGCTACCGTGGAATGGGCAGTTTGGAAGCCATGCAAAAGGGCTCGAAAGACCGCTATTTCCAAGACGCGGAAGACGACCTGAAGAAACTGGTGCCGGAGGGGATTTCTGGCCGGGTTCCTTACAAAGGGTCCGTCCAAGAAGTCATGTACCAGGTCGTCGGCGGTCTGAGGGCCGGCATGGGCTATGTCGGGGCCAAGGACATTCCGGCCTTGCACCAAGCCCAGTTCGTCCGCATCACTTCAGCCGGTGTCAAAGAGAGTCACCCGCACGATGTGATGATCTCGCGCGAGGCCCCGAACTACAGCATCCGCTGAGTATCCGAGCGCTGAACTTCAGCGCTTTCCGAACTGTCCGATTTTGCGCAGAGGCTTGGCCAAGCGCAGCAAGGGGGGGGGTGACACGCCATTGAGCCGCCAGGCTTTGGCGTCCTCGGCATTGGCTTTGATGCGGTTGCCGATGGAGGCATTGGATTGTCCCCCTGCCCGCATCTTGACTGTGGTTCGAGGGAGGTAGGCCAATTCGGCGCCACGGAAATGGAAGAAGCGGAGCATCAATTCGTAATCGGCGGCACTGCGAAGCTGCAGGTTGAACAGTCCGTGTTGCTCGTAGAGCTCCCGCCGCACAAACAGGGTCGGATGGGGGGGCATCCAACCTTTGCGGAAATCACCGGGTTCTTTTGATTTCCATTGACGCGTCACCTGTGTGGCGGTGGCTTCATCGACATAGTCAAGGTCTGCGTAGACGCCGTCGGCTCCGGTTTCCTCAAAGGTGCGCAGGATGTCCGCGATGACCTTCGAATCCGCGTAGGCATCGTCGGCGTTGAGGATGCCGATGATGTCACCTTGGGCGCGGGCCACCCCGCGGTTCATGGCGTCATAGAGTCCACCGTCAGGCCCGCTGGTGACCTGTGCGATTCCAGCCTTGTGCGCCTCGAGGATGTCGAGGGTGCCATCCGTGGAACCGCCATCTACGATGTGGTAATCGAGGGTAAAATCGCCTTCCTGACCGAGCACGCTGTGTACCGCCATCTCCACTGTAGCGGCCGCATTGTAGGTAACGGTGATGACGGAAACGGTCATGGAAGGAACAATGTACGTTGGGCCTCAAGATGCTGCGGGTCCAGCAAGCATTGGTGGTAGGTGGCCTCAGACAGGCGCATGACGTCCTCAGGTGCCATGTTCAACACCCCGTGTGCGGCTTCAATCCAAGCCTCTAAGCGAAGGGGTTGACAAGAAACCGAGGCTTCGTGAGACATGGTGGACCACACCGTTTGGTCAGAAACGATGACCGGTCTTCCAGAGGCAACAGCCTCGGCGACGGCGTGGCCATAGTTTTCGTTGAAGCTGGGCACCAAGATGAGGTGAGCTTCTGCAAAGTGTTGCCTGACTTTGCTGGGCGGTATGGGCCCCAGTAGCTCCAGCGTGAACCCCTCGGCTGACTGCTGCAAGGCCTGAGCGACGGTGCGGTCTTCAATCGGGCCCACGATGCGGTAGTGGACCTTCCGGCCTGCTGCGGCCAACGATTTCGCGAGGGCCACCCCCAGCGCGTAGTTCTTGATGGGATGCACCCTGCCGACGCTCAGGAGGTGGAGGGTGCCATCGTCCTCGGGCAGGGGCAGGGGATCGAAAGGGACGGGCAAATTCAACGCCACGCGGATCTGGGCATGGGGGAACCAACGCTGGATTTCCCCGCGTTCCTGCTCTGTGCTGGCGTGCCAGGTGATGTCGGCGTAGCGGCCGGTCAACTGTTGCAGCCTCAGCCAGGCCTTTTTGCGCCATGGTTTGATGGACAATGCCCCCTTTCCGAGCATGCCCCGAGGTGCCAAGGTGGTGGGGACGCCCAAAGACCGCGCGACCTTCCAAGGCAAGCGGCTGAAGGGGCCGCTGTAGAGGCTGTTGAGGTAAAGCCGGTCAGGTCCGACCTCCTGGAGTATGCGCTGCCAATGGGCAAATGTCCAATCGCGCGGATGCAGGTATTGGACGCGTGCAGGCCCCAAATCCTGCCAGACTCCGGTTTGGACGGGGAGGTCTTCTTTTGCGCCCAAGTCGCGGTGGCCACAAACGATGCGGAAGTCGATGTCCTCACCAAGGGCGTCCACCAAGTTGGCGATGCTCCTGATGGGGCCGCCTGCGCGGTAGGCGGGCAGGTACCAATCGATGGCCACGAGTACCACCGGACGTTCGCGGTCAGTGGAGGTCATGTCGTTCGATCCATTGGCCCAGCGACACCAGGGTCCATACGCGCGACCAGGTGATGTGGCCCTGCTCGAAACCGCGCCACAGGTTGTCCAGCGCTTTCCCCTCGAGAATGCCGCGTTGGCTCAAGGTGTCGAGGCCCTGCTTGCACGTGTCTTCGAGAGCCCCGCGCATCCAGATGTCCCAAGGGAGGGTGAAGCCCATTTTGGGACGGTCTATGATTTCGCGGGGCAGGCGTTTTCCGAGGGCTTGTGTGAGCAAGGCCTTGGGCGTGTGCGGAAACTTGATGGGGTCGCTGATGGCGAGGGCCGTTTCCACAAGCCGGTGGTCGAGAAAGGGCACCCTGACTTCCAGCGCATGGGCCATCGACATTTGGTCCGTGTCCCGCAGGAGCACGTGTTGCATGTAGGTGTGCATTTCCGCCAGGCTGATGCGGCTCAACACGGGAAGGTCGAGGCCCGGACTCGCGTCGAGCTGGGCCTTGCACCACTGGGCGACGCTGTCGGTTGTGGACGTGCCTTTTGTGAGCCGTTTGACGTCCGCCTCGAGCAGGACCCGCCGGCTGACGGGATAGGTTGAGGCGGGGTCGAGCGATTGGCCGGCGAGGAGCGTGGCCAATTTGTCGCTGGCGATGCCCGGTTTGGCCACTTTGTAGGCCGCACCCGCTGCACGGCGCAGGCCTTTTGGCCAGGCCATGGCCCACTGTTTGCCGAGGAGGTCGACGGTGCGCCGAAAGACGGGGTACCCTGCGAAGAGTTCATCGCCTCCCAGTCCGCTGAGGGCGACCGTCAGGCCGGCTTTTTTGGTGGCCTGTGAGACCACATAGGTGTTGGGGCCGTCTCCGCTGGGGTGGTCTGTCGCGGCGAGCGCATCGGGAACGGCCGCCAGGAAGTCGTCTGCAGACAACCTGATCTCATGGTGGTCGGTGTCGTAGCGCTGTGCGATGAGCCGTGCATATTGGCTCTCGTCGAATTGGTCTTCGTGAAAGGCCACGTTGAACGTAGCCACCCTGCGGTCGCCCACTTCCGACATTAAGGCGACCACCGCACTGGAGTCGATGCCGCCCGAGAGGAAGGCCCCAAACGGTACGTCCGATCGCATGCGCAAGGACACGCTGTCCATCAGCAGGTCACGCACGGCCGTGCTGGCGCTTGGGCCATATGTCCATGGCTCCCCGTTGTCAATGTGGCCCTTGGCCGCGGTGGCGGCGTCCCACCAGCATTCGGTGCGGACTTCATTGTCATCGGCCCACAGCAGGTGACCGGCAGGCAGCATTTCAACGCCCTCGATCAAGGTGCGTGGCCCATGCACGGTTTGATACCGCAAGAAATCAATCAGCCCCACCCGGTCAAGTTTGCGCGCCACCTTTTCTGAAGCGAGCAATGCCCTCACTTCACTGGCCCACATCAAGCCGTCATCGCCTGAATGGATGTAGAGCGGTTTGATGCCCATGCGGTCTCGGGCGAGGAGCAGTTTTTCCTCATGCGTGTCCCACAGGGCGAGGGCAAACATGCCGTTGAAGCGGCGCAGTGCATCGGTTCCCCATTCACGCAAAGCAGCGAGCACCACCTCGGTGTCTCCCGTCGTTTTGAAGGGGTAATTGTGCAATTCCTCGCGCAATTCGAGGTAATTGTAGACTTCACCATTGAAGGCCAGCACATAACGGCCACAATGACTCGTCATGGGCTGATTGGCCGTCTCTGAGGTATCGAGAATGCTCAACCGGCGGTGGCCCAAGACGATGTTGTTGTCGTTGGTCCAATGGCCTTCAGCATCTGGGCCCCGGTGGGCCAACGCGGCGGTCATGCGCCGTGCTGCAGCCCATGCCGCGGCGTCTGCTTTGCCATGAATGCCGGTAATTCCACACATGGGAAGCGCTCAATCCTCGGCGTCGTCACCGTATTGTCGGTCGCCGTAGCCATAGCCGCCATACCCGGTGTAGCTGCCGTACCCGCCGTAGCCGTAACCATAACTATAGAGGTAGCGGTAGGCGTATTTGGAGGCATAATAACGCCAGCGGGTAGGCACGATGCCATTGAGCACCATGCTGACGTGGTCGATGTTGTTCTGACCGAGCAAATCTTCGAGCTGGCGCATGCCCCGAACATTGGCGCGTTTGACATTGGCGACGAGGAGGGCCCGGTCCACGTGTTTCATCAGGACCAGCGCGTCGGTGATCAGCAGGATGGGGGGCGTATCAATGACCACAAAGTCATATTCTTTGCGCGCTTCTTCGATCAGGATTTCGACCCGTTCGCTCAAAGTCAATTCCGAGGCGTTGGGGGGGATGGGACCACTCGTGATGACATCCAAACCGGGGAACTCTGTCTTCTGAACAGCATCCTTCCAGCTGCTCTTTCCGATGAGGTATCCGCTGAGGCCGATGCCACGGGTCAAGCCCAGAGCTTTGTGCACGCGCGGTTTGTGGAGGTCGAAGTCAATGAGCAGTGTGGTCCGATCCGCCTGGGCGAGCAAAGCCGCCATGTTGGTGGCCGTGAAGGTTTTTCCCTCTCCGGGGTGCATGCTGCTCACCAAAATGGTGTTTTGGCCTTCTCGATTCAGGAGGTACTGCAGGTTGGTGCGCAAACCCCTGAAGGCCTCTGTGGTCGGATGACGGGGGCTCTTGGAGGCCACGAGGACGTATTCCTTGTCACTGATGTCTTCATAACGGGGGATGCCACCCGATACGGAGAGCTTCGTGGCTTCTCGGAGCTCGTTGACACTCTCGATGCGCTCGAAGAGCAGCAAACGCAATACGGCAATACCGATGGCCAACGCCAACCCGAAAAGCGTGTAGTTGCGGACGGTCTTTGATTTGTCCGGGCCGGTGATGCCCGCTCCTCGCGCGGCTTCTATGATGTTGGCGTTGGAGGTGATGGCGGCTCGGGCCATCAGGTTGGTCGCCCGCTGTTCAAGGATGTAGCCGTAAAACTTGTCGTTGATGGCCAGTCTGCGTTCTATGGCGAGCAACTCTCGCTCGCTTTTGGGCAATCGGAACAGTTTGTCTTCG
>JADHLY010000058.1 GCA_016780385.1 Flavobacteriales bacterium | reverse complement strand
TGCAGTTGCCGAAGCCCTCCTTGTCCATCTGGTCTACCATACGCTGGACTCGGTTCATGCGCTCCGGCTGCCCTTGAGGCAGCAAGGCAAATTGGCTCACCTTGGCGGAAACGAACAACATGGCGGAAGCATTCTTGCATGTGGCCACACAGGCACCGCAACCGATGCATGTCGCTGCGTTGAATGCCTCGTCAGCGTCGTCTTTCGGGATGGGAATGGCGTTGGCATCCAGTGGGTTTCCAGAACTGTTGACGCTCACATAGCCACCAGCTTGGATCACGCGGTCAAACGCGCTGCGGTCCACGGCGAGGTCCTTGACCACCGGGAACGCTGCAGCCCGCCAAGGCTCGATGTAGATGGTTTCTCCATCCTTGAAGCTGCGCATGTGCAACTGACATGTGGTCGTCTTCCGGTTCGGTCCGTGTGCCTCGCCATTGATGAACATGCTGCACATCCCGCAGATGCCTTCGCGACAATCGTGGTCAAAAGCAACAGGGTCCTGGCCATCCCGAATGATCTTGTCATTGAGCACGTCCATCATCTCGAGGAAACTCATGTCTCCTGTGATGTCCGAAATCGGATAAGTCTCCATCCGGCCCTCATCCTGTGGGCCATCCTGGCGCCAGATTTTCAGCGTGAAATCCATATCGTCCTTCTCGTTTCCGGATTACTTGTAACTCCTCGTCTTGAGCTCAACGTTTTCAAACTTGAGCTCCTCCTTGTGGTGCACCGCCTCGGACGGAACGCCCGTGTAGGCCCATGCACTGACGTGCGCATGGCCTTCATCGTCCCTCAAAGCTTCACCTTCAGGGGTCTGATACTCCTCGCGGAAGTGACCTCCGCAACTCTCTCTGCGCTCCAACGCATCCTTGCACATCAACTCTCCCAAGTCAATGAGGTCAGCAACGCGACCCGCCTTGTCCAGCTCGGGGTTGAACTGATCCGCCCGCCCCGGAACGCGAACGTCCCGCTCAAACTCCTCTCGCAACGCCTGAATGTCGGCGATGGCCTGCGTCAAGCCCTTTTCGTTGCGCGACATGCCGCACTCATTCCACATGATGCGGCCCAACCGCCTGTGGAAGTCGTCCACCGGCGTCTTGCCGTTGTTGCCCAACAGTTGTTGAATCCGATCGGTCACCCCCTTCTCGGCCGCCTCAAACTCTGGCGCGTCCGTAGAAATGGTTCCGGTACGGATGTCGTCTGCCAAGTAATCACCGATGGTGTAGGGCAGCACGAAGTAGCCGTCTGCCAAGCCCTGCATGAGGGCAGAAGCACCCAAACGGTTTGACCCGTGGTCCGAGAAGTTGGCCTCTCCACAAGCATAAAGTCCAGGCACGGTTGTCTGCAGGTTGTAGTCCACCCAAAGGCCTCCCATGGTGTAGTGCACCGCAGGGTAAATGCGCATGGGCGTCTTGTACGGGTTGTCCGCCGTAATCTGCTCGTACATCTGGAAGAGGTTGCCATACTTGGCCCTGACCACAGATTCACCCAACTCGCGGATCTTCTCCGCAGAGGGGGCAGAAATGCCTTGAACGTTGGCTTCCGTCTTGCCGTAGCGCTCGATGGCGCTCGCGTAATCCAAGAAGACCGCTTCTCCAGCTTCGTTGACGCCATAACCGGCATCACAACGCTCCTTGGCCGCACGGCTCGCCACATCGCGCGGGACCAGGTTGCCAAATGCGGGGTAGCGGCGCTCGAGGTAGTAATCCCGGCGCTCTTCCGGGATATCCGTGGGGCGAATGCTGCCGTTGCGCAGGCCCTCAACGTCTGACTTCTCCTTGGGGACCCAAATCCGACCGTCGTTCCGAAGGGATTCGGACATCAAGGTCAATTTGGACTGGTAGTGCCCACTCACAGGTATGCACGTAGGGTGAATCTGCGTGTAGCAAGGGTTGGCCATGTAGGCCCCCCGTCGGTGTGCCTTCCATGCGGCTGACACATTGGAGCCCATGGCATTTGTGCTCAGGAAAAACACATTGCCATATCCACCGCTGCACAACACAACAGCGTGCGCACCATGGCGCTCAACCTCACCCGTCACGAGGTTGCGGGCGATGATGCCGCGGGCCTTTCCATCGACCACCACCACGTCCATCATCTCATGACGGCTGTACATGGTCACCTTGCCCTTGGACACTTGACGGCTCAGCGCACTGTATGCTCCGAGGAGCAACTGCTGTCCGGTCTGTCCTTTGGCGTAAAAAGTGCGGCTGACCTGCACTCCACCGAAAGAACGGTTGTCCAGAAGGCCCCCGTAATCCCTGGCGAAAGGAACGCCCTGGGACACACATTGGTCGATGATGTTCGCACTCACTTCGGCCAAGCGATACACGTTGGCTTCGCGGCTGCGGTAGTCTCCCCCCTTGATGGTGTCGTAAAACAAACGGTGGACCGAGTCGCCATCGTTCTGATAGTTCTTCGCCGCATTGATGCCCCCTTGGGCGGCAATGGAGTGTGCCCTGCGCGGGCTGTCCTGGAAGCAAAATGCCTTGACATTGTAGCCCATCTCCGCCAAAGAGGCAGCCGCTGAACTTCCCGCCAATCCCGTTCCGACGACGATCACATCAATCGAGCGTTTGTTGGCCGGGTTCACCAAGCGAATGCTGTTTTTGTGGTTCTTCCACTTGTCTGCCAACGGTCCTTCCGGCGCTTTTGCATCGAGGGACACGCTGTGTTTGGGCATATCGGTCATCTCTGAGGAATTGTGCCGTCAGGCTTGGGTGAAGTACATGAACACAACAATGGCAGAAAACAGCAAGGGCACCACCACGCTGAACGCCTTGCCCACAAAGCCGATGATGGCTGAGTAGCGAGGATGGCGCAACCCCACAGACTGGAAGCCGCTTGAAAACCCATGCCACAAGTGGAAGCCCAAGGCAAACTGACCAAGCAGATACAAACCAATAGCAGGGAGGGCCCAGCTGTTCATCTCAGGGTTGAAGAAGGCTGCGACCACAGAGTACAGGTCCCTCACCATCGTCCCATCTTCGAGGGCTTGCATGGGCACATCTCCAAAGTGCATCTGCCACCAGAAGTTTTGCATGTGGGTGACCAAGAACACCAGCACTATAGTGCCCAAAACCATCATGTTGCGGCTCGACCACCCCGCGTTGGTGGAGGGCCGTTCCATCGCATAACGCACCGGACGCGCTTTTCGGTTTTGGAGGGAGAGCACAATGCCATCCGCCAAATGGAACAGCACAGCGAAATAAGTCAGGTATGACAGGATTTTGACCGCCGGGAAGGTGGTCATGAATTTCGCGTATTCATTGAACTGTCGGCCGCCATCTGCCCCTGCCGTGAACAGCTGAAGGTTGCCTGCCAAGTGACCGACGAGGAAGAGACAAAGGAAGAGGCCAGTCGCCGCCATGGCGTATTTCTTGGCGAGCGATGATTTGAGGATTCCGGTTTGAGCCATATGCTTGGACGAATGGGGAAAACCCCTTGATGCCTTTCGCGAAAATAAGGCCGGAAAGGCGGGGGCACAATCCGCGCCCCCGCCTTCCACGGACTAAAAAGCAACACTCAGGGTTCTTGGGGCATACGGTCGAGCATGAGCATCTCTTGCGTGACCACTTCTGCCGCCACCCTGCTTTGACCGGATTTGTCCTCGTATTGCCGATAGACGAGGCGCCCTTCTATCGCCACCTCACTGCCCTTGGACAGGTAACGGGTGATGATTTCCGCGAGCTGGCCCCAAGCGATGACATTGTGCCATTGGGTGGTTTCCGTCTTCTCGCCTTGGGCATTGCGGTAGACTTCATTTGTTGCCAACCTCAATGAGGCTTTGACCTTGTCCCCATCGAATTCGATCCGTTCGGGGTCTTGACCGAGGCGTCCAATCAGCAGGACGCGGTTGCGCAGTGCATTCATTAATTGTGGATTTGAAAGGAAAGTGCCGGCAAAGTGCACCGGTGAACGGGATCAAGTAGTAAGTTTTGGACCTCCATTCGCCACCGTCGTACGACCCTTTGCCCGCGTAAGATTCGTCCACATGATGCACCCCAGAAACGTTGCCGTCCTCATCCTGCTTCTGTTGTCAGCGATATCAGATTCTGTAGCCCAATCGCCGCACGGAGCATGGGTAGACATTGTTCCCATGACCCGCCGCCTGTTCGGCGCCAATGATGTCTCAGACATCGCACTCGCCGTAGGTTGGAGCTCGAACACCACGGCAAATGGATGGCGAGCACTGGTCGGATTGGACTTGAGTGAGGAAACCCAAGACAGCTTCGGCACCACCATCACCAACCGCAACAGACGGACGCACATCCGGTTCGGCCGCCGTTGGCGCATGGGCGATCCCGCTGCTGAGCGGAAGTGTTGGCTGAACCTCGGTCTGGATGGACTACACAGCTCTGATCACATCGGCTCTGAATCGAGCAACATCGATTTCTCGTCCACCAACGAAACCACAGAGACAAGGGCCGGGCTCTCTGGCGTTATGGGCATCCAATGCCGCCTCTCAACGGGGTTCCACCTGGTGACTGAAGCACGGCTGGATGCGGTTTACACCCGTGAAAAAGTGCGCGTCTTTGACAGTTTTGGTGGCAATTTCAATCAAGACAACGACGGTTGGAATACCGTCTTGAGCCCCCCTCTTCAACTCATGCTGGTGCTGGATTTGTAAGCCATGCAACGCTCTCCGGGCAATACGGGTTAAATTGTAGGTTACTCATGATGCAAAATCGAATCTTCATCCCCGTTGCAGCCGCCTTGGTGCTCCTGGTCGCTTGCACATCTGAAGCTCCTGTTGGGCCCCCTCAACCGGTATTGCCCGAGGTCACGCCCTCCTACCGCACCGCCACGGCAGCGGTTTTTGGCATCTCCTTTCCCAGTGAATTCGACGCCCCCTACTTTGACGAGCGGGCACAGTTGGGCCGGGTCCTCTTTCACGATCGGATGCTCAGCCAGAACGGTGCCGTGAGCTGTAACAGCTGCCACTTGCAGTCCCACGGATTCGCCGAGCCGAAGGCGCTGAGCACAGGATTGCGCCGCGAACTCACCGAGCGGAATGCGAGCCACCTGGCCAACCCCGGCAGCCAATTCGCCTATTTCTGGGACGGTCGGGCAAACGACCTGACCACCCAGGTCACCATGCCCATTGAAAACCACGTGGAAATGGGTTTCCGCAGCCTGGATGACCTCGTCCTCCGGCTTGACCAACTCGATTACTATGCGCCCCTTTTCGAAGCGGCATTCGGCGATGCCGAGCCCAGAGTAGACCGCATCCAAGAGGCCCTGTCCACCTTCCTGAGGTCCATGGTCACCTGCAATTCCAAAGTGGACCAGGCCGTCGCGCCGGCCATGCAGGAATTCTGGAACCCATGGGGTGTCATGGATGGCAGCATTACGTTGGATGGTTTGAATGCCCTGGAGCGCCAAGGATTCGAGCTGTTCCACGGCGAAGCACAGTGCGCCAACTGCCACGGCGGACCGCACTTCAATGGCTGGGGAATGGACTTCGCCGACATCGGCTTGGACGCTGAGTCCGTGAACTCTTCGGGCACCCTAGTTAATGCGGGCGGCGGATTTTTCGGAGGTTGGGGCCCCACCGCCATGAAGGTGCCGTCCCTCCGCAATGTGGCCTTGACCGCACCTTACATGCACGACGGCCGGTTTGCGACACTCGACGACGTACTCGACCACTACAGCCACGGCATCCAAGATGTGCCCACGTTGGACCCACGCCTGCGGGATTGGGGGCAAACCACCATCACCGGAGGTCCTGATCTCATTGATCCCATCTTTTTCCCGGGCACCGAATTCAATGGAGATCTGCCTCCGGTTCGCCTGAATTTTACCCCCCAAGAAAGGTTGGCACTCAAGGCCTTCCTCAACAGCTTGACCGACCACACCTTCGTCCAGGACGCGCGGTTCTCCAACCCCTTCACAACACCATGAAACACCTTTACACCTTATTGTTCTCCCTGCTGGTCAGCTTCAGCATCTCGGCCCAAACACCCCTCACCGAAGCTGTGGACTTCACCGTCACGGACCTTGACGGCAACGAACATACGCTGAGCGAATACCTCGATGCCGGCAAGTACGTCTGCATCGACTTCTTTGCATACTGGTGCGGACCCTGCGCTGCCCACGCTCCTTACTTCACCGAGATCTACAACACCTATGGGTGCAATGGCGGTGACGTGATTTTCATGAGCATGGAATACGAAGGATCATGGGACCAAACCCACGACTTCGAAGTGGCCAATGCCGGCGACAATCCCGCTCCTGCCATCTCAGGAGCAGAAGGTGGCGGACTGGCCGTTCATGGCGATTACAGCATCGTTGCGTACCCCACTTTCATCCTCATCGATCCCGATTGGAACATCGTCGAGCAGGACATCTGGCCCATGAACGTCGAAATCCTGGATGGCGTCTTGCAATCCTATGGATTGCAACAAATGACCTGCACCTCCATGGTTGAGGATGTCGCCTCCGTCTCCGTCACAGCTTGGCCCAACCCTGCCAGCGACGCCCTGCAAGTAGAGGCCAAGCCCGGAACACGCCTGACCCTCATTGATCTTCTGGGCAGAGAAGTCGTCTCCACTCAAGCATTGCACAACATCACGGTCATCGACCTGACCACTGTTCCGGAAGGCAGTTACCTCCTTCGGGCCAACAACGCCGCTGCGACCGAGACCCGCAAGGTCATCGTCCGCCACTGAGGCTCTGCGCCCATTATCTTCGCGCCGCCGTTCCCTTGTGGGTTCGGCGGCGCATCATTTACAGCGGTTACCACCATGTCCACTTCCGCCTCAGACCGACCGGTTCGCGTCAGGTTTGCACCGAGTCCAACCGGCCCCCTCCACATGGGTGGCGTACGCACAGCCTTCTACAACTGGTTGTTTGCCCGCCGACACGGCGGCACTTTCATCCTCCGCGTTGAGGATACCGACCGCACCCGCTTTGTAGAAGGAGCCGAGGACTATATCGCTGAGGCTTTGGATTGGTGTGGCATCACTCCCGATGAGAGCCCAGCCCGTCCCGGTGACTTCGGTCCATACCGCCAAAGCGAGCGTGGTGACCTATACGCTCCACAAGTACAGGCCTTGCTCGACGCCGGCCACGCTTACCGCGCCTGGGACACCCCTGAAGAAATCCAGGCGCGCCGTGATGCAGCCGAGGGCAGCAGTACCCCGTTCCAGTACGACGCCACCACCCGCGCTTCTATGCGAAACAGCCTGTCGCTTTCGGCCGCAGAGGTCGCCGAGCTCGAGGCTGCCGGCACGCCCTACGTCGTGCGATTCAAGATGCCAGCGAGCGAGCCCGTGACCTTTACGGACGCCATCCGCGGCGCCGTCACCATCGACACTGCCGTGCTGGACGACAAGGTCTTGATGAAGGCCGATGGACTGCCCACCTACCACCTCGCCAACGTGGTGGACGACCACCTCATGGAGATCAGCCATGTCATCCGCGGCGAGGAGTGGCTGCCCAGCGCGCCCCTTCACCAGCTGCTCTACCGCGCCTTCGGCTGGACGCCTCCCACGTTTGCCCACCTGCCCCTCATCCTCAAGCCGACCGGCAACGGCAAGCTGTCCAAGCGCGACGGCGACAAGGGCGGCTTCCCCGTCTTCCCGCTCCGCTGGACCGACCCCGCCACCGGCGCTGAAAGCAATGGCTACCGCGAGTCCGGCTACCTGCCCGAGGCCTTCATGAACATGCTCCTCCTCCTCGGGTGGAACCCCGGCACCGAGCAAGAGCTGTTCTCCCTGGACGAAGCGGCCAAAGTGTTCGACCTCGACCGCGTCATCAAGAGCGGGGCCCGGTTCAATCCGGACAAAGCGAAGTGGTTCAACGAGCAACACCTCCGCGCCACGCCTGTGTCCAATCTCCTGCCCACTGCACAAGCTTTGTTTGCCGGCGAGGGTGTCAACTTCACCGCCGACCAGACCGCGGCTGTGCTCGACATGATGCTCGAGCGCATCGTCTTCCTCGACGACCTCAAGGCCGCCAACTGGCTGCACACCGCACCCAAGGCCTTCCCGGAGAAGATGCTGAAGAAGCGCTGGAAGGAC
>JADHLY010000057.1 GCA_016780385.1 Flavobacteriales bacterium | reverse complement strand
CACGCTTTCGGGCGTTCGCATCGAGGATGCACCCGCCTTCGGACACCGTGGACTGCTCTTGGACGGATGCCGGCATTTTCAGGATGTTGATTTCGTCAAGAAGCAAATCGACCTGCTCGCCTTGCACGGGATGAACGTGCTGCATTGGCACCTGACGGAAGACCAGGGTTGGAGACTGGCCATTCCCTCCCGCCCTCGATTGACAGAGGTCGCCGCCTGGCGCGAGGAAGCGGATGGCAGCCTACACGGCGGTTTTTACTCCCGGGAGGAGGTCCAGTCCATTGTGGCCTACGCGTCAGCGCGCCACATTGAGGTCATTCCCGAGATTGAGATGCCGGGCCACAGTTCCGCAGCCTTGGCTGCCTATCCGGAATTGGGGTGCACCGGCGACTCTTTGCAGGTTCCGGCCCGCTGGGGTGTGTTCAAGGACATCTACTGTGCGGGCAGCGAAGAGACGTTCACTTTTCTGGAGGAAGTGATGGACGAGGTGGTCGAACTGTTTCCCTCAACCCGCATCCACATCGGGGGCGATGAGGCACCCAAGGTGAGGTGGGAGGCGTGCCCCCGCTGCCAGCAGCGCATCCGCGATGAGGGGTTGGCCAATGAGGAAGAGTTGCAGCGCTGGTTCATCGGCCGGATGGGACGCTACCTGAAGGGCAAGGGGAGGACGATCATCGGGTGGGACGAAATCCTCGAGGGCGGTTTGCCGGAAGGGGCCGCGGTCCAGAGTTGGCGTGGCATGGGGGGAGCTGCGGAAGCGGTCCATCTGGGGGCGGATGTGGTGGTATCTCCTACAAGCCATTGTTATCTGGATTACCCCCTGCGCAGTACGGATTTGGAGGAAGCTTACAGCTTCAATCCCATGCCGGATTCATTGGCACAGGGTCCTGGCCGTATCCTGGGAGGCGAAGGCAACATGTGGACCGAGCACGCGCCCCAAGAGCTCGTGGAATCCAAGGTGTACCCGAGGTTGACCGCCTTGGCCGAAGTGTACTGGAGTGGTCCGGATATTACAGGACGTCCGAATGCCTATGCCGATTTTTTGCGGCGGATGGATGGCCATTATCAAAGAATGGATGCTGTCGGTGTGGACTATGGTTTGGAGTCGCCGCCCTTTGATTTGAGGACATCTTCAAATGCAGAAGGTCAACTCCTTGCGGAGGTCGTGCCGAAGGGGAGGGGCGTCGATGGGCGCGGTAAGTGGAGCGGTTCAGGGGATTCCCTTCGCGCCGGGGTCCCTTTTGTGGTGGATGGGCCGGGCGAAGTGCGCATGGAGGTCGGGCGCCGTGGCCAATGGAGTGGCATTGAAGAGCGCTATGCCCTCGACGGACACCGCGCCGTTTACCGTCCCTTGAAGTTGGACTATGTGCCCAGTCCGTGGTACACCGGTGGAGGGGACAGTGCCCTGGTGGACGGCCGACTGGGGTCCGCCGATTTCCGAGATGGCGCCTGGCAGGCCAAGCAGGGACAGGACATGTCGGCCACGGTGGACCTGGGGGAGGTCCGCCCGATCCAGGCGCTGGGCACGGGGGTGTACCTCTATCAGGACGCCTGGATTTTCCAGCCGGAAAGGATCATTTGGGAAGGGTCACTGGACGGCAAGGATTGGTTTGATCTGGCCCAATCAGAAACCGCTGCCGCGCTGAAGCGGGACGACCGGCAGATGCGATTGGATGTCTCGGTTCAATCCATGGCCCCGGGCATGGAGGCGCGATACGTGCGCATGACGGCAATCAATGCCGGCCCTTGTCCCAATTGGCATGCCGCCGCCCGTTCTGAAAGCTGGCTGTTCCTCGATGAGATGGTGGTGCGCTGATTCCGCTCAGCACCCTCCCGCACCGGAAGGTGGGTTTTGCTTGCTTCCGGGAACGGGACGCCCCTGCGCATCCAATTCAATGCCGTGGTCATATTGCGCGCTCCAATCCCATTGACCCTCGGTAGTCCACCTGCGTTGCCATCCGTGCAATTGCCCTTCTTGATCGTGGAACTGGTCCAGATAGGGTCGGCCGTCTTCAAACCACATGCGCTGGCTCCCCACGTTCCTTCCCTCTGCTGATCGGTGGAAATGTTGCTCGGGCATGCCATTGGCATAAAATCCAACCTGTTCCCTGAGCCAACCGGATTCAAAGCGCTGAAATCGCCAGCCTTGGTTAGGAAAGGTGTAATACAGTTTGACCCATCCGTTGAACCATTGCGTTGGGTCCGAGGCGGAGCGCCTTCGGACCTGGTGGGTCCAGGCAGGCCTGCCCCGTTCGTCCAGGCCACCGTGGGGCGGCAGCATGGCGTCTTCCGCGTCCAAGGCCATGTCATTCAGCTCGGCCCAGGTGGGCATGATGGGATGCCGATGTCCGAATTCCGAAGGCGTTGTTCCTGCGGGCGTGGGGATGGCAAATGGCTGAGCCAAGGTGCTCAATGGGAGCATGAGCACCGCTGTGAGACATCTGAGCCAAAGCGTATGGTTGGGGTCGGGCATTGGGGTGAACTGGCTTGTAGAAGGTACGGTGAAGCGCAGGGTAACAATTCCTTTACACCAAGCTAATCGCGTGTTCTCAGTCCTGCAGAACCTGAGCGGTTAATTCGCGCCGCAAACCTGAAGTACATGCGATTTACAGCTACCCTATTGGCCCTGCTCATCAGCACGGGCATTGTTTCCGCACAGTGTGATTGTCCTCCCGTTGCGGATCGACCCGTCATTACACTTCCAGCCGGAGCCACAGGTACGACCACTTTGACCTGTGACAACACGTACATTCTCGACGGCTACGTGGTGGTCCAAGCGGGCCAGGTGCTGACCATCGAGGCCGGCACCGTGGTCAAGGGCGCAGCGGGATCAGGGGTGGATGCCGCGGCATTGATTGTGGCCCGAGACGGTCAGATCATGGCCGACGGCACGGCCGATTGCCCCATCATCATGACCTATGAGGGTGATCCTCTGGACGGTTCCGTGTCCTATGATACCCGCGGACAATGGGGGGGTCTGGTCATCCTTGGCAATGCCACCACCAACTTTGGCGGTCCTGCCCAGGTGGAAGGCATTCCTTCCGACAACGACCAGGCCGTGTACGGCGGTGAAGACGACACCGACAACAGCGGCGTCCTTCGCTACGTCTCCGTTCGTCACGGCGGTGCGGAGCTCGGTGCGGCCAACGAAATCAACGGCATCACCTTTGCCGGCGTGGGTGCTGGCACCATTGTCGAGAACGTCGAGGTTGTGTCCAATTTGGACGATGGCATCGAATTCTTTGGTGGTGCGGTTTCCGTGAAGAATGCCGTGGTGGCGTTCTGCGGGGATGACAGCTTCGATTGGGACCAGGGTTACCACGGCGATGCCAACGAGAACTGGTTGGCCATCCAGGACCAGCCGGGCCAGGTGGGTGACCGCGGCGGCGAGCTCGACGGTGACGACTCCGACGACGGCAACGTGTCTGCCGACGAGATGCCCTTTGCCATCCCCACCGTTTCCGGTTGGACCATCGTTGGCGTTGGCGGCGGGCAGGGCCTGCTCATGCGCAACGGTTCTGGCGGGCACATCTCCAATGGCGTCATTGCCAATGTGGCCGAAGGCATTGAAATCGAGGACAAGGAGACCCCAGAAGACGCCTTCGACCGTTGGGTGGCGGGCGACCTTACCCTGATGGATATCACGGTGCTTGGAGACGATGCCCTCGACTACGATGGAGACGAAGTGGCAGACGGCGATGAGCAGCTCGATGCCTATGCCGCAGCCAACAATGTGGTGGTCAACAACGACCTCGCGGTGGACTACCTCTTTGGATTCGACGCCAGCGGTACGCAGGCGACGGACACCCTCAACCTCGAGTGCGGTGCTGGATCTGGCCACCTGTGGGCCTTGGGTTGGAGCTTCTGCGATGCCATCAACCTGTTCGGAGGCCAAGGCACGCCCAGTGTTGTAGCCGATGTGGTCGCGACGGCTGTTACGCTCTGGCCAAACCCCATCCTGCAGGGCAACCTGCGCATCGGTGGCCTTCCATTGGGTGCAACCTTGACCGTGTTCAACATGACTGGCGCCATGGTCTGGAGTGGACGCGTTGCAACGGCCATTGAGACCGTGCCGACGGCCGGATGGAACAAGGGTGCCTACATCCTGAGCTGGGGCGCGGAAGGCGTCATCGGACGTCAGCGCTTCATCGTCCAATAAGGCCGGTAGGTGTTGGCGGGCTATCTTCCCGCCATGCCCCGAATGCCATTTCTTCTGCTGCTTCTGGCAGCCCTGAACGGGTCCGTTCTTCCCCAGGGAGACGGACCCGTTTTGCGTCGTACCCTGCCGAGGGACCTGACCCACAATGGGTGCCGCCATGCGCATTTGCCCATGGCGCCCGATGCGGCCTGGCGCAGCGGTTCAGCCGTCCAGAACTTCGACATGTCGGGCTCGTTGGCGCGGAGTGACAGCTTCGATGTGGTCCATTACGGATTGGAACTCGATGTGACGTCGGCCGCCGCCCTGCAAGTGACCGGAGAGGCTCAGATCACCTTCGAGACCATCGAGGCCGGGGCGGAGAACCTCTGGTTTGACCTGGAAGGTTCGCTGATGGTGGACAGCGTGACGCTCGATGGCAGCAACTGGGCCTTCGAGCAGGTGGGTGATTCGGTGTTCATTGCTGCGCCGGATGGGGGGTGGCAGCCCGTCGGCCCCCAGGCGTTGGGCATGGCCTACCACGGACAGCCGGGCAAGGATCCTTACTGGGGGGGCATGTACCTCACGGGCAACTACATCTTCAGCTTGGGCATCGGATTGACCACCATTCCCCCGAACCACGGCAAGGCTTGGTACCCGTGCTTTGACCAATTCCGGGAGCGCGCGGCATACACCTACGGCATTACGAGTGCGGGCGGTAAACGCTTCCACGGACAGGGCATCCTCATCCAGACGGACAGCCTCGGCGGCGATACCATCCGCAGGGTCTTCGATATGGCCCAACCCATCCCGACGTATCTCAGCGCCATCGCGGTTTCGGACTACCAGGACTTCGATACGGTTCACACCGGAGTCTATGGGGAAGTCCCGATCCGCTTGACTGCCCGCCCGCAGAACCTGCAGTCCATGATCAACCGCTTTGTCGATCTGCCGGTCTGTATTGACGCCCTGGAGGACTGGTGGGGCCCCCATGCCTGGGAACGCGTGGGATACGTCATCACCACCGATGGCGCCATGGAGCATCCGACCAACATCGCCTATCCCTTGTCCATGCTCGAGCAATCCAACTTTCAGAACGAAGGACTGTATGGCCATGAGCTCGGCCACCACTGGTGGGGCAACATGTTGTCTCCGCTGGTACACAACCACATGTGGATCAAGGAGGGCTTTGCGGAGTACTCCAGCCACCTTTTCGAGGAGGTGTTGAGCGGGCGCGAGGCTTTCGTGGAGATGGTCAAGGACAACCAGGAGTTCGTGTTGGAGCAGGCGCACATCGATGACCTCGGTTTCCACGCCCTGTCGCCGATTCCCGACGCCGAGATCTATGGACGCCACAGCTACAACAAGGGTGCTTCTGTGGTCCACAACCTCCGCAATTACCTGGGAGACGAGCTGTTCCGCACCGGTGGCCAAAACGTGCTGGCCCAGCATTACGGGGAGGCCATGGACGACGTCATGCTCGAGGCGGCCTGGGAGGAAGCCACGGGGGTGGATCTCACGCCTTGGTTCGATGCCCACATCCGCCAGCCCGGCTTCTCGACTTGGGTACTGGACAGTACGAGCACGGTGCCCAATGGAGAGGTGCCCGGCTACACGACGACTTTGTATTTGCAGCAGAAACTGCGCGCCTGTGAAAACCACCACGAGAACGAGCCGCTCGATGTGACGGTGTGGAGTGCTTCGGGCGAACGGGAAGTCGAGCAAATTGTCGTGGGCGGTCAATACGCCACGGCAGCGGTCGTGACCGACCTGGACCCTGTCATGGTTGCGCTGAACGCGGAGGGGCGCCTGAACCAGGGGCGCATGGACCTGGACTACTGGCTTTCTGGACCCTCTTCGTTGCAAAACCTGCCATGGGTGGATATGCGCATCGGATGCGATGCCTTTCCGGAATCCGTGGACAGCGTTCTGATCCGGATCGAGCACCACTGGGCAGGCCCGGATGGGGCTCCCGGCGAAACCCCTGCGGAAAGCGCACCTTATCTCGAGCAGATCAGCAGCACGCACTTCTGGTCGGTGGATGGCATCTGGCCTGAGGAAGGTATGCTGCTCGATGCGCGGTTCACCTACCGCGGAGGCGATGAGGACGAGCTCGATTTCGACCTCTACGGTCAAACGGAGGAGGAGGCTTTCCTGGCCTGGCGGGAGACCCCTGCCGACCCGTGGATTCAATACCCCGACTACGAAATCCAGATGGGCTCGGCCTTCAACGGAGGGGGCGTCTTCAAAGTGAATCGGCTGCGCCGGGGTCAATACGCCTTTGCCAACGGAGACGTGTCCGTAGGCATCGCTGCACCAGAGGCTCCGGAAGCCAGCGTGTCATGGGTATATCCGAACCCCGCGCGGGATGCGGTGCATGTGACCTGGCCGGAGCAGGCCCAATCGCTCTCGATCCAGGATGCCTCAGGCCGCGAAGTGCACCGCATGGACAGCCGTTCTCCGGGATCTGACATGCTCAGCGTTGCGGCGTGGCCACGTGGAACCTTCGTATTGGTCTGGACCGATGCGCAAGGCGATACGTGCGGACATACACGCCTCGTTCTGGACTGATCGGGGATGTAGAATCGCGATTAGAACTTGCGCTTCTCCTCGTGGTCCCAGAGGCCCCAGAAGGCGCCGACACTGCCTTCGGCGCTGACTTTCCAACCTTCGTCGAAGGCTGAGAAGTAGAACATTTCGATCCCTTCTTTCTGGGACCAGTTCTGCGCGTTGATGAAGTACTTGAGGGCGTTTTCGTAGCCGGGCTCTGCCACGCCGAGGGGGTCTCCTTCGCTGGGCCAACCGGTCTCAGTGATGATGACCCGCTTGCCCGGCGCCGCCTGCTTGGCTTGGTAGTACATCTGTTTCATGTACAGCAGGGAGTAATCGATGTGACACCCTTCCCAGTAGGGATAGCAGTTGGCCAGAATCACATCGCATGCCGCGGTGATGGCGGGGCGGTTGGTGAATTCGTAATAGGCATCGACATAGCCCACCGGAATGTCGGGCAGGGCTTTCTTTACCCGCAGGATGTACTCGATGAGTTCTGATTCCTCGAGCTCCTCCCGGTACATCACCTCATTGCCGACGGCGGCGACATCGACGAACCCGGCACGGGCCAATTCAATCAGCCGCTCGATTTCCTCTTCGTTCTTTTCCTTGTAGTCACCCAACCAGGCACCGACGAGCGTCTTGAAGCCGTATTCGCGCGCCAACTGGGGGATGATGTCGTTGCCTTCCGTGCAGGAGAAAACACGGATCCATTGGGTGTGTGGTTGGAGTAGGGCGAGTTTTCTGCGGACTTGCTCCTCTGAAATCGGGTCGCCCGGCTTTTGTTCCCCCTCATAGGGGCTGAAGCAAATGCCGTGCATCTTGCCGTTCAGGAGCAAGGCGCATTGTTCCTGCAAGGACTTTCTGTCCAGTCCGTTGACTTCAGTTCCCGTCAGCGACAGGATTTTTTCTTCGCGGTATGACATGGGGTGCGCTTCGAAGAATTCAAGGGTTGATTATGCTTTGATGGCCTCGCGCCGCTTGACCAACTCGGCCTTCAGCTGGGCTGCCTTCTCTTCGGTGATGTCGTAGTTCTTCATGATCAACAAGGCACCCACCACTCCGGCAATCGGCAGGAAAGTGTAGAACATGCGCATGCCCGTGACGGCCGATTCGGTGGCGTTGTCCGGATCAAATCCGACAATCGAAAGGATGGTGCCGCTCAACAAAGCCGCCACACCAAATCCGAGTTTGACCATCCACCAGTACACGGCGCCCAGCACGCCCTCGCGACGTTGGCCTGTGTTGAGTTCATCCAGGTCACAGACGTCCGCCGTCATGCTCATCATGATGGTGAACAGGCTGCCGATGCCGAAGGAGTGGAAGGGGAGGGCGAAGAGGAACAGAAAAGGTTTGCCCGGAACGAAAAGGAACCAGAACAGCACG